>NZ_NWUL01000043.1:0-251 GCF_002903155.1 Sulfobacillus sp. hq2
CGGTGAAAGACGATCAGCAGGAACTCGTGGAGGACTTGATTGCCATTACCACGTCGTTCTCGGCCCGCATTTATGGCAAACGCGGAGGGAAAAAGATGGGGTCGACCGTGCGTCAAGCGATGGCGACCTTAGCTCAGGAAGGAGTCCCCGAATGAAGACGACCATTTTGGGTGTCTTGCTCGATGTCACGCCCGATCAGGACACGGCGTTACGCCGTTTGATGCGCAAATATGGGTTCATGCTACGGTTTG
>NZ_NWUL01000041.1:0-436 GCF_002903155.1 Sulfobacillus sp. hq2
GAAAACGTCCCGAAAGCCTTGCGGCTCTGGATGCAAGACCGCGATCAATGGAACGACCCCACTTATCGGAAAAATGATTGGAGTGCATGGGCTCGGATTAAACGGATCATGACGAAGACGTTGGCATCGCACCATCAGTATTTGAGTGCCTGGTTAGGGTATCGCAAGACGTTATTCTCCGAATGACCCATATCGCATTCCCCCGTCGCCACCACGTGGCGAAAGGAGCGACGGGGCATCTTGATGAGGGCCCAGTAACACTGGGGCTCAGGGCACCACCGACGGGACACCGATGGGAGTTTCCTGCCATCCTTCTCCTGCCGGGATCTTGAGCGGTGCGTGGGGGGAAAACATCCCCACGCGATGGAGCGGAAGCCACCCCCGAGCAGACGAATCCTGTGAGGACTGCGGGTCCCGTTAGGGGCCGAGAAAAGCC
>NZ_NWUL01000042.1:0-463 GCF_002903155.1 Sulfobacillus sp. hq2
GATCCGTCGTACAGATACTTCGCTTCAAACAGCACCACAAAGGGCACGATTTGCGTCGCGATGAAAAACAACATGCTAAAGCGGACCGCCCGGTAGTTCGCCGGGGTCAGCGCCGCACTGCGGCGCTGTTCCGGTGCATTCGTCATGACGTAACCCCTCCTCCGTCGGGCGCGTAATCGTGCCAGTCAAACTGCGGATCCTGCGTCGCCCGACTGGTCGCGGCCAGTTCCCCGAGCGCCGTCGTCACCACCGGCACTTTGGTGCCCTCGCCATACAGATACAAGCTCCCCACAATTTCCGGTTGGACTGGGAAGTTATACCGCGGCGCCGGCGAACTCGTAAACCATTCCGGCGTCTTCGCGCCCCACGGGTTCTCCCCCGCCTGCGCGCCGTTCCGCCAGCAGTAGCCAATGTACAAAATATTGCCCAAGAACGCCGCGCCCAAGATAAACGCGAAGATCGA
>NZ_NWUL01000046.1:0-471 GCF_002903155.1 Sulfobacillus sp. hq2
CAGAAAGTTAAACGCTTGCAGCGCCAACTGCCCTTGGTTGGACACAATGTAGTACATCGGATTGTGCCGAATGATCACGCGGTCGCCGATCTCCCCCAGCACGCTGAAGACAACCCACAGCACCGCAAAGACGACATTTTCTCCCATGCGGGCACTTCCTCCTTTCCCTCGCCGCGCTTAGGCCGGCAGGATCATCACTTGGCCCCGCATCCCGGTGCGGTAGTGAATGTATTGCTGCACAAAACAGCCGAAATCCCACAATCCGGGCTTGTTCGGCACCGTAAACGACAAATGCAGGCTGCCCCCGGGCTTCAACGTCGGGCTAAAATCGCCCCCCGATTGAATGTTGTACGCCGCTTTGGGCCCCACATAGGTCACAATCGCTTGATTGGGCACAAAGTTGTCGATGCCGTAGGGATCACTTAACGTCACCGGCACCCCATCCCAGAAGTCTTCTTGCCACGCATCGGC
>NZ_NWUL01000007.1:0-578 GCF_002903155.1 Sulfobacillus sp. hq2
AAGGACGTGTTCCGCTGCTACGCCTGTGGCTGGGGCGGCAATGCCGACCTAGTGGGGGCCTTGAACCTGCGCAAGAAATGGCTCAAGATCTTCCCCTCCATCGCCACATTGCGGCATGAGCAGCAGATCCGGGAGGCCCAGGGCAAGGTCACGACTCGCCGGAAGAACCGGAACGTAAAAGCGACGAAAACCGGCCCGAACCGGACAGTGGCATAGTCCCTGTTCGGATACCAGAGAATCGGGAGGTCCGTTTTCCCCTTGGGGGATGCCCAGAAGGGCACCGGCTAACCACCAAACAGGCGGCAAGCGGTCATCAGCGGCCTGGGGATGCCGGAAACGGCGGGGAGGCCAGTGGTTCTCCCCCGGCAGGGCCATCGGTGTAGAAGCAGAGGCTTCGTACCTCACAGCATCGATGGCTCTACCCTGCAACCGGCTAGAAATGGCCGGAGTAACCGGGATGGAGCGGATAGTCGCTTCGTAAGCCGCTCTTCCTCCACACGAGGATCCTCCGGAAAGGGGCTGCCGTGAATAGCGGTTGTCCATATTTGTCCCAAGAATTGGGCAGCTGCTGATACCAC
>NZ_NWUL01000026.1:0-605 GCF_002903155.1 Sulfobacillus sp. hq2
ACCGTTCTATCAGACCTACTCGAACCTGCTCAAACAGGTTCAAAGCTGATTTCCTGCTTCGCTGAGGCCGGTTTCACTCCAGTCTTACGACTAGAGCCAGAGCCGTCCTCTCCACAGGCTTCACATCCGGCGGAACTCGCCGTAGAGCCGCTTAGGGCGGCCAAGCCATACGCCAGAAGATTCCTGGCCGCATTCTCATCCCGGTCGTGGATGGTTCCACAATCCGGGCACGTCCACTGGCGTACCGCCAGAGGCATTTTGTCCTGTTTTACGGCACACACTGAGCAAATCTTGCTGCTGGCAAACCATCTGTCCGCCACCACAACGATGCCGCCGCGCCGTTCGGCCTTGTATTCCAGTTGCCGCCGGAACTCGAAGAAACTCATATCGGCGATGGAGCGTGCCAAGCGATGGTTCTTCAGCATCCCGCGCACATTCAGGTCCTCGATGCCGATGGTATGAAACCGGCGAGTGAGGTCGGACGTGAGCTTGTGCAAAGCGTCGGCCCGGATATTGGCGACACGGGCATGGAGCCTGGACAGTTTAGCCCTGGATTTTTTCGCATTCTCCGACACCGGCAGCCTTACGCCCTTTGGTATAGGCGC
>NZ_NWUL01000037.1:0-962 GCF_002903155.1 Sulfobacillus sp. hq2
CCGTTCTGATGGACTTATCCAAGTCTGATCATCGTTAGTCAATGGATCAAACGGAGCCACCTTCCTGTGTCATCATGCCACCGCTTCTTAGGGCCATTGGCCGGTCGTCCACGGGCGGGCACTCCACAGGCTGTCACCGAGCAGGTCTGCCGTCAGGCAGACACGGGTGAGGAGCTCCTCACCGAACTCTCGGCCACGTTTCGCAAATTAATCGCCGCATTGATGTCGCGGTCGTGGTGTGTGTGACATTCTGGGCACGTCCACTCCCGCATAGCGAGCGGCATTTTCGGCATTTTGTATCCACACGCGGAACACGTTTTGCTGCTCGGATACCAACGGCTCACGATGACCACCGTTTTCCCGCGTTGGGCCGCTTTGTATGCGAGTTGCCGACGGAATTCCCCAAAGCCCATATCGGCAATCGCCCGGGCGAGCGAAGGATTTTTGAGCATCCCGGCGACGTTCAGGTCCTCGATGGCCATGACATCGAAGCGCTGCACGAGATCGGTGGTCAGGTGGTGTAACGCATCCGCCCGGATATTCGCAATCCGCGCATGGAGTCGGGCCATGCGCCGCTGCGTCTTTCGCATATTCTGGGACAAGGGCATGGGCATCCCTTTCGGGAGGGGCTGGCCGGGCTGAAGCCCGGCGCGAACTTTGGCGGCTTCCATCTGGCGACTGAATTGTTTCGATAACCGCCGAAGCTGTGCCAAGGCGTCCGCATAGGCTTTCGGTCCCACGATCTTCTCTCCGGTCGAGAGCGTTGCCAACGCCGACACGCCCAAATCCACGCCGACTACCGCTTGGCTTTCGCGGCGGACACGGGGGGGATCGGGAAGTTCGACGGTGACGCTCAATAACCAGCGATCAGCGGTCCGCGACACGGTGCCTTCTACCACTTTGCCGATAAATCGCAACGGTTCGTGCATGCGCACCCAGCCTCATTTGGGAATATGCACTTT
>NZ_NWUL01000036.1:0-1036 GCF_002903155.1 Sulfobacillus sp. hq2
ATCCTCGTCGACCTATTCGGCACCATTCGAACCACACGGCAAGGACCATGCTCCCATTCTGCCTATCTTTCAGCAAAAGTGCGGGAGAGCCATTTTTATTTGACCATATACAGGCATCCGTTAAGAGGACGTTGAGGGGACTCTGGCGCGCAATGGCATAGGCCACCGCCAGCGTGATCGGCAAGACCGTCCCGGCTAGGAAGAGGCACCAGCGCCGCGCCGATCGTCCCCAGAACGAGCAATAAGATCAGCAAGAATGTCAGGCATCTAGCATGATGGTGACTATGTTGGTGTCTAGTTCTCATGCAAGGTGGAAATCCAATATGCGCAGTGAATGAGTACAAAGAGGTAAGCAATAAACCCACGGCAGCCCACTCACAAGAACGATTAGCGACCGCCTCTACGCGGCGGATGTATATCCCCGTTCAAGATTTGATTGAAATTTTTTGTTCCAGACATCCATGCATTTTCAGAACTATCGCGTATGATTAATATGATTCTAAATCCTCTAGAGGAGACTATTCTATGTCATGGTATTCTCGGGTCTGGCAACATTATTTCGATTTTGCAGGCCGCGCCTCGCGCCGCGAATTCTGGATGTTCACCTTGTATAATATGCTCGTCATTTTCGCCCTATCCGTAATCACGGCATTGGTGCATCCCTTAGCATTCATGACGTGGCTCTATGGCTTGGCCGTCTTTATGCCAAGTTTAGCCTTACAATTCCGCCGGTTACACGACGTTGGCCGATCCGGGTGGTGGCTTCTAATCAGTGCCGTTCCCCTCATCGGCGCGATTGTTCTCTTGGTCTTTTTCGTGTTGCCCAGCGAGCCTATGAGTAACAATTATGGGTCCGTTCCACCTCTTTCGGCGTAAGCCAGCACCCTCACCGCGCAAAAACCCCAAGCGGTATTCTATGCGGCTCTATACAACTTTGGAACCGTAAAAAACCCCCCGTCTATTTCAGACGAGGGGTGAAAAAAATTGTCGGCACGACTGGGCCTCCCAGATCCCTGCGGATCCAGTACCACCAGCG
>NZ_NWUL01000022.1:0-1042 GCF_002903155.1 Sulfobacillus sp. hq2
AACAACAGGAAACCCCGGATTGACTCCTGCGGAGTCAGCGCCTTGTATCTCCGCCCTGAACGGCGGAGTTTTACGGCGCATTCTGATAAACACGTTAGAGTCTAAACAGATGATCGGCGCCTTACTCATGGTTTTTTTTCCACAACTGATAGGTAAGTTCACCAGAAGGCTGCTTGCCAAACCAGTCTCGTCCAATGCCAAAAAACTCCTCCAATGGCACATCCGTGGATTCAGGAATCAATGTCAGTGTATCTACCGTCATCCGTATGGGATGTAAACCGCGATAGACGATCCGTCCCTTTGCACGCGCTGTCTTTCCTAAACATTCTATAACGGTCAGCTGAAGTTCTTTTGGAAACTGTACCTCAACGCGCTTACCACTAACACTCAACCATAAAACAAACTCATGTTTACGATATACCGTAACAGAGCCTAACGTTCCTTCTAGAATCCCCTCTGCTATACTGTCGCGAGGCAACTGTTCCAAGATCTTCTTGGCTGTTGCTGCCATGGAGATAAACGGTTCCTCGTTGATCCCTAAATGGATCTCCACTCGTTCCGACAACCGGGCAAAACGACGAAAAATCCGTTCCTCGGCGGAATCAACATGCATTCCCTCACATCTAGAAAGAGAAAGCCGTCTCGCCGTAGTATACACTCGTCGCGCAGCACGAAGAACAATCGGATCTGGGGAGATGGGAGCCAAAACCATAGTCGGCAAGCTGTGATGCCAGTCACGCAGTATCCAGTGGGTTCGGCCTTGCGCCGGTGCATATGGCTCTTCTTCCGCTATTGCCAACCAATAGAGCAATGTGCGCGAACCCTCAAGAACATCTGCCACGGCCAACCCATTTTCCCGCGCCTCAAATGTTAGTGTGAGAATCATTTCCGAGTCGTCCATGCAAGTCACTCCCAACGATATGTAAATGCTCGTGGCTTTAGAACTTTAGTCGTGGTATCAGCAGCTGCCCAATTCTTGGGACAAATATGGACAACCGCTATTCACGGCAGCCCCTTTCCGGAGGATCCTCGTGTGGAGGAA
>NZ_NWUL01000020.1:0-1315 GCF_002903155.1 Sulfobacillus sp. hq2
CAGGCTCCTCGACACATTGAGTGGGTAAGGCGGTATGATTGCTTTATGGGAAGGGCAGCGAGCTGAGGATAAGGATGGACCAAGGTAATCAACTGTTCACTCTGGCGTTGGGGTTGGTTCCGCCGTGGATGGTGGACGATGTGCGGTTCACGGTGGAGGAAAAGCGCCTGGACCTGCATGTGAACTTCCCAAGGGGTAGTCAGTTTCCCTGTCCGGTCTGCGGCCAGGACTGCCCGGTCTATGACACCCAGGAGAAGGTCTGGCGTCACCTCGACTTCTTCCAGCATGCGGCTTATCTCCATGCCCGCGTACCACGGGTCCATTGCCCGGAACACGGCGTGCATTTGGTATCCGTCCCTTGGGCGCGGGAAGGCTCGGGATTCACGCTGCTCTTTGAGGCTCTAGTCATGGCCATGGTCCGGGAGATGCCCGTGTTGACGGTCTCCCGCCTAGTGCGGGAGACGGACCAGCGACTCTGGCGGGTGCTCGATCATTACGTCGCCAAGGCCCGCGAGGCCGCGGACATGTCAGAGGTCCATTCCGTCGGTATCGATGAGACGAGCAGCCGGCGCGGCCATGATTACATCACCCTGTTTGTGGACCTCGTGGCGAAGCGCCTGCTGTTTGCCACACCCGGCAAGGATGCCGAGACTTTTGCGCAGTTCGCCGAAGATCTGCAGGCCCATGGCGGCAGCGCCGAGGCCATTACGGAGGTCAGCATGGACCTCTCGCCAGCCTTCCAAAAAGGGGCCGCAGAACACCTGCCCAACGCCCAGGTCACCTTCGATCGCTTTCACCTCATGAAGCTCGTCAATGAGGCCGTAGATGCCGTACGCAAGGGGGAAGCCCTCTCCCAACCAGACCTGAAAAAGAGCCGCTGGCTTTGGCTCAAGAACCCGGGAAAGCTCTCCGCCAAGCAAAGCGCCAGGCTCCGGGAGATCCTCAAGAACCAGAACCTCAAGACAGCACAGGCTTATCAGCTTCGCCTGACCTTCCAAGAAATCTTCACCGTCCAGAATCGCCACCAGGGCGCCACCCTGCTCAAGGCCTGGGTGGAAAACGTCAAGGACAGCGGATTACCGCCAATGGTCAAGGTCGCCTACACCGTCATGAATCACTGGGATGGTGTGCTCCGCTGGTTCGAGAGCCAGATCACCAACGGGATTCTGGAAGGCTTCAATAGCCTCCTCCAGTCCGCCAAGGCAAAAGCCCGTGGCTACCGTACCCACAAGAACTTTATCAACATGGCCTACCTGATCCTCGGTAAACTGGATCTCAGGCTACCCACATGAAACATCGAAGAACCAAGAATCAG
>NZ_NWUL01000021.1:0-1469 GCF_002903155.1 Sulfobacillus sp. hq2
GGCTCTCCCGCACTTTTGCTGAAAGATAGGCAGAATGGGAGCATGGTCCTTGCCGTGTGGTTCGAATGGTGCCGAATAGGTCGACGAGGATCTCGTCAGCCCCTCTCGGTGCGGCCCATGACGGTGGAAGTTCACGCGCTGCCGCCGTCTATCCCAGGGCAACGCCGAGTCCCCATGGATTGTTTAGCGTTGTCCTACGATTGGTTGTGTAAAATGCGCGCCCGTAACAGATCGAAATCGGCCCGACCAAACATGACGCGCTTGAGATACTTGATCTGGGTATTAAATCCCTCAGTCATTCCTTGGCTCCATGATTCTGTCAGACCCGCGTGCACCGCCGCCCAATCGGCCTCGAGCCCCTTGGCAAACCGCACGATCTCCGGAATGGCACTCGCCTTGGCTCCCCGAATCCAGGCCGCCAAGGCTTGTCCATGCCGATGGGTCACCATCGTGTGAAATTGATGGACTAAGGTCCAGACCTGGCGATAGACGGGCGAGGCAGCCATCAGGTGACTCAAGAGAGTGGTCGCACTGCGCGGCCACGCCGGGAAGGGCACCATAAACCAGGCGACCCACGTCCGCCGGGTTATCCGACGACGAGGCGGCGAAGCTGCCGTCTTATCTTGGGTGCGCCGCTGGCGCAGCCAGCGGGTCACGGTCGACGGGCTCACCGGATGACCGGCGTCATGTAAAGCGGCGGCCACCGCTTTCGCGGTTCGCGTGCCGTCAGCCCAAAGCCGTTCCAGGAGTGGAGTACACGTATCCAGCATATGAGGGGACGAAGCGCGGTCGGAGGTCACCGGGGCATCCTGTGCGTCGAGATATTTGCGGATCGTTTTGCGATCATAGCCGGTACAGCGTGCGATTTCGGCGACCCGGTAACCCGCGCTCGCGAGTGCGTGAATCTCGGCGTAGCGTTCCTGTTGGTGCATCACCCCCCGAGGGAGAGAGGTGGACGAGTCGCTGAGAGGGTTCGGCGCGGTGGGAGCCCGAATCGGCGGAGGAACGCGCGTGACGACGTCCTGGATCGCGTCGCTCAGATTCTCCAACAGGTGCCACCGATCCGCAATCTGCCGGGCGCCCGGCGCCCCGTCACGAATCGCTTTCCCATAGCCTTTCGCCCGGTCGCGGCTCACCACCGTGATGCCGGGATGGGCAATGAGCCATTGGGCTACAGTTTCTGGCTGGCGGTCGGGCAGCACATCGACGATATGATGCCGTTCGAGATCGACAATCACGGTGGCATACGTGTGCCCTTTCCTCAGCGCCCAGTCGTCAATGCCGACCACGCGGGGGGCCTCCCATACTGGATCCGGGGCGGTCCGTAAAACCCGAAGAATCGTGGTAGCGCTGACCTTGACACCGTCTTTCAACACTAATCGGGCTAAGGCTTCCGCGCTGAGGTGCCAGCCCCAGTCCTCTATCCGATCTGTCAGATCCATGGATCGCCGGCCGTAGGCCGGCACCCA
>NZ_NWUL01000024.1:0-2133 GCF_002903155.1 Sulfobacillus sp. hq2
ATTACGCAGCGGCCCATGACCCACTATCATTCGTGGGGCTCGCAAAATGCGTGGCTGCGGCAACTCTTGATGGAGAATCCGCTCTTTATCAATCCGCAAGCGGCCCACGCGTTAGGACTGACGGACGGGCAATGGGTGTGGATAGAATCGCGCCAGGGGCGGATGACGGCGAAGCTGCGCTTCTCGGATGCGGTGGAACCGGGGACCGTGTGGACGTGGAATGCGATTGCCAAGGCGCCGGGGGCCTGGGGGCTGCATCCCGACGCCCCGGAAAGCCAGCAGGCCATTTTAGTCAATCATATTGTGCCCGACACCTTGACGTCGCGTGATGGCACGGTGACGTTTAACAATGATCCGATTACCGGGCAAGCGGGATGGTATGACACGAAGGTCCGCGTGTACCCCTCGGAGCTGCACGAGGTATGGCCGAAAGTGGCCCCGCTGAAACCCCGGCGGGCGGACATGGTGAACTTGCCGCACTTACGGTATACGACCCGCAAAGGGGGAGGACGTTAATGCAACTGACGATTATCACGGACTTGAACAAATGTGTGGGCTGCAAGAGTTGCCAAGTCTCCTGTAAAGAGCACAATACCTCCGGCGACTTTGGGCCCGTGCCCGATCACGACCCGTACCGGGAGGCCGAAGGCATGTGGTGGAACCGGGTCATCGGCATGGAGGCGGGGGAATACCCACACGTCGGGGTCATGTACTTGCCCAAGGCCTGCATGCATTGTTATGACGCGCCCTGCGTCCCGGTCTGTCCGACCGGCGCCTCGTACAAGCGCGACGATAACGGGGTGGTGCTGGTCGATTACGAGGCCTGTATTGGGTGTCAGTTGTGCATGTGGGCGTGTCCCTATGGCGTGCGGGAATTTGATGAGCATGAGGGCGTGGTCAAGAAATGCACGCTGTGCATAGACCGGATCGAAGATGAGAGCCTGCCGCCCGAAGACCGGCAGCCCGCGTGCGTGCAAAGTTGTCCCACGCACGCCCGCACCTTTGGCGATTTAGAGGACCCGGATTCGGCCGTCGCGCATTTGGTGGCCGAGCGGCAAGGGTTTGTCTTGTTGCCCGAGTTGGGCGCGCGCCCGGCCATCCATTATCTGCCCCGGCGGCATGCGCCGGGGATCGTGGATCCCGAGACGATTGATCGGGTCCTTGGGGAGGGATCGTAATGCGTCCGACGTGGCCATTATTGGCATTAACGTTATTGCAAGGCGTGTCGTGGGGCGTGATGGCGGTCGTGGCCGCGGCGCTGGTGGGCGGGTGGCCGGTGTCGACGGGCACGGTGCAGGCATGGGAGTGGCTCGCGTGGGGCACGGGCGCCCTCGGGGGCAGCGCGTCGGTGTTTCACATGCACCGGTTGGCGGCGGCCCGCTATGTCTTACGCCGGTTACGCAGTTCCTGGCTGAGTCGCGAGGCCTTGAGCACGGGAGGATACATGGCCGTGTTGTCGGTCGCGGTCGCCCTGCGTGTGCTGTGGCCGCAGGCGCGCGGCCTGTGGGAAGCCGCGACGCTGCTCGCGGCGGGGCTCGGCGCGGTGGCGGTGTATATCACCGCCATGCTATATGCGACGATTCCGGCGATGCGGAGTTGGCATTCGCCGCTCACGGTGGTGGTGTTCTTTGCGGCCGCGCTGCTGAGTGGCGGGGCCGGAGCTGGGGCGGTGGCCGTGATCATCGGGGGACCGGGTTGGGGCGGCTGGCCGGGGCTGGACGCGGCATTCGCGCTGGTCTTTGGCGCGCTCGTGAGTTTGCAAATTCGGGCGTTTCGCGTGGCGGCCGCCGGGGTGCTGGCGGCGACGGGGACGGGGCTCGCGGGGCGGCCCTACCGGTTGCAAGACGCGGGCGGGAGTCGGCCGCCGTACCGCACGCAGACACAAATCTGGCCGGTCCTGCCGGCCGCGGTTCGCACCAGTGGCTATGCCGCTGTCTTGGTCTTGGCCGTGGTGGGGCCGTGTCTGGCGGCCGCGCAGGGGACCACAGGCCTGGTGTGGGGCGCAGGGAGCGCGTGGCTGGGGGTAGCGCTCAGCCGCTGGATGTTCTTTGCGGATGCGACACATAGCTCGCGGGTGTGGTTTGCCGATCAACCCAAAACCCCGTCGCCCGTCCGCCGTGAGCCGGGGCGGCC
>NZ_NWUL01000052.1:0-2141 GCF_002903155.1 Sulfobacillus sp. hq2
AGATCTTGAGCCATTTCTTGCGCAGGTTCAAGGCCCCCACTAGGTCGGCATTGCCGCCCCAGCCACAGGCGTAGCAGCGGAACACGTCCTTGCCCCGGCGGTGATGGCGGGTGGCTTCGCAGAACCGGGCTCCGAGATGGCCGCAGCGAGGGCATGCCTGACTGGTGAACTGGGCATCCCGAGTCACGACCAGGATCCCTTCGTGCAGAGCCATGTGCCGAACCCAGCGCATGATCTTCCCCCGCATCCAGTAGGATCGGCGGAGGTTCTGCCGCTTCATCCAGCCGGTGCGCTTGGGGTTTTTCATGCGGGACAGGGCCTCAAATACGATGACCCGGCTGCCGTGCCGTTTGGCGAAATCGACGATCTGGCGGGCGACCTGGTGGGCGATGGCGTCCTCTCTGTGCTTGAGATGCTCCCAGATCCGGTGATTCGCCTGGCGCTTGGGTCGCCCCCCCGTCTTCCGTTGCCGGACGGCGATGGCCTGGAGCCTGCGGAACCTCCGCTGCTCGTGCGGCCGTCCGGGAACGAAGAGAGTGCCTTTCACTTTCGCGCCATGAAACGCCACTGCTACGGCCAGGTTGTTCACGCCCAGATCCACCGTGGTCACCGGCAGATCGGGATTTTCCGCCAGCTGGTCTTTCGCCCGTTTGACGCGGATCGGGGTGGCCAGGGGCACGTGGAATCGCCAGCGTTTGCCATCATGAAAGAGGGTACCCGACTCCATGACGGGAATGCCGTCCTGTTGCCTCCCCTCGGTGGCCAGCAAGGTTTGGGCTTCCTCGTCCCGGCCAGCCTTCTTGATCATCCGCGCCTCGGCCCGCACCGCGTCCAGCCGGGCCTGCTCCGTTTCAGCTATCGCCAGCATGGTGCGCTGGTAGGGAGCGATGGCGACCGGGTACCCCTCGAATCGCCAAGATTGACCATCCCAAACTTTCACCCGCAGGAAGGAACGGGTTTCTTCTCGCACCAGAAGGCCCATGCCCTGGTAGAGCGTGACGGGCATCGAGCGGACAGTGGGGATGGCAGGAGCCTTCCCACGACGGTGTTCGGGCAGGGATTCCCAACGTTTGCGGTTGGCGCGATAGCTCTTCGCGATGCCGATGGCGCGGTTGATCGCCGCGCGGCGGAACACCACCGGAGCATCCTCCGCACCAGGAACATTGGAGAGAGGATAAGAAGGATGGGTATGGGCCGGAGTGGATACCGTGGCAAATTCCAGCCGGGTAAGGATGTCTTTGCTGGTAGGGGCACGTTCGGAAAGGATTTCGCCGGTTGCGGGATCTACCTTGACCACCGTGTCCCAGAATAAGGGGGTGGTCAGCAGGATGTTCAGGTAGAACTGAACCATTTGGGAAAACAGGGCCTCCGTCGACTCCAAAGCCTCCAGTTTGCCGGGATTGGCGTCAAGGAGCGGCAGAATCAGGGTCTTCATGGCTATGGCCAAAGGGGGATTCACCGCCTTTCTCGTGGTGCTCTTGAATGGTATCCGTGATTTTCTTCCGGAACCCCTTGCTCCGTCTACCGTAGAGCCGGGCGGAGAACACCGTCAGGATGGTGATGAGATCACGGGTCAGTTCTTCCTCGAAGGATGCCGGAGGCATATCCCGCGCGGTTTCCACCCGGACGTCAAAGGCCCGGAGATATTCGGTCAGGTAGCGATAGCCAAAGCGCGCCAACCGATCCGGGAATTCAATAAGGAGCACATCAAAGCCCCGTTTTTCAGCTAGGTGCAGGACGCGCCAAAGACCACGCCGTTTGTCATTGATGCCGGATGCCTGCTCCGCCACCACCAACACCGGATCATAGCCGCGTTTTTGGGCCTCTTCCAGGAGCCTTTCTTTTTGGCGCTCCAGGTTTCCGTCACGCGACTGCTTTGCAGAGGACACACGCGCATAGACGACACATCGGGTACCGAATCCCACCTGGCGTTTGGTGAGAAGCCGCATGATTTGGTCGGAACGATAACGGCGATACCCCGTAGGAGTTCGCTCTGACTGGATCGTTTTCGCCAGTTCCCATCGCCGCAAGGTCTTAGGCGTAACGCCTAGAATCTTTGCCGCCTTGCCAATGGATAAGTATTCTTCCATGTCCATAGTTTACCACCCAAAGGCATAGAAAGGCAAGGGTTGTTGCAGGTC
>NZ_NWUL01000051.1:0-2146 GCF_002903155.1 Sulfobacillus sp. hq2
ATTAGAGGACTTTCGTGACTTCCCGAAGGGCCTGGCAAGCTTTCGTGGGGAGGACGGCGTCCCAATCCTGTTGGTCGGTGGGCGGGGCGGATATTTAAGTGCTTACCGAACCGAGAATGGCATCCCCCAAAAAGTGCGGACCGTTTACTTATAGCAACAAAGAGAAGGAGCGCTAAAGTTATGAAGTCGTCGAGTCGTTGGATGACCTCCCGCTTTGCCATTTACGCGACTGGTAACTCCATAAACAACGTTGGGAACTCGATGTATGCCATCGCCTTGCCACTTCTCGTCTATCATCTTACCCAGTCAAGTTTATCGATGGGGTTAACCGTAGCCTGCGAAGGCTGCTCAATGCTCTTCCAACCCTTTATCGGCACGTTGGCGGATGGCCTAAGCCCGCGATTCCTCCTGATCGTCTCTCTTCTTTATCAGGCCGCACTTGGCGCTGCGCTCCCTATTCTTTACTGGCAACACGATCTCACGACCTATATTATTTACGTTATTGTGTTCCTCCTTGGACTGGGCATGAATTCCTTACAGTCAGTGCAAACCGTTATTATTCCGATGATGTTCGGGGAGTCTAAAGACCAGGCAAGCGCAGGCCTGACGGCCGCCTACACGGTCACCACGATTATTGGGCCCTTGGCTGGAGCTACCGCTCTTGCTACGTCGGGGTACCAGGCACTGCTGTGGATCAACTGCTTATCGTTCCTAGCCCCCATCGCGTTACTTCCGTGGACGCGGGTACCCACTCGTTCCCATGCCTTGAAGGGCATCGCACGCGCACGGTCATCATGGTGGAACCAAACCCGCGAGGGGTTCCACGAACTCACACGTCACGGCTTCACAAAAAATCTGTTATTAAGCTTGATGTCGTTGCGCATGGCCAACGCCGCGATCCTCCCCTTGGCCGAGTTTATTCTGAGACATACGTTTGGCGTGGGTAGCGCGATTGTGAGTGGCGTTTTTGTTGTCGAAGGCATCGGTTCGTTTATCGGAACCCAATTGCCTGTCCGGCTTAAGCGGCTATCGACCACCTCGTTTCTGCTGTACATGGTTGCATTTAATGTTCTAGGACTTCTTTTCATGCTGTTCCCTGCCTGGCCTGCGGTGCCTGCGGGATTATTTCTCGGTGCCGTTGGATACTTGGGAGCGTCTGTGGCAAGAAACTTGCTTTTGCAAAACCATGTGCCTATCGAATTGCTCGGTCGAGCCAGCTCGACCTTTCGGACAGCCACAGGGGCCGTCGCCATCATTTCTCCGCTCGTGATGGGATTCATTACGACGATTTGGGGAGCCAACACGGCTTTAATCGTCTTGGCCGCTGTGGCCACAATACCCTTCGCGTCTTTAACCCGGCGCCCGAATCCCATCCGTGTTTCGAGCCATAAATTAGAATAGCCCTGTCCTCGAAGCCAAATGGAAAGGTACGGCAAGCTACCAAATTGGCCTGGAAGGCAGAGGTCAGAGGAACCAAACTTACACGAGGCTCATTCACATTGGAGAGGACAAAGGGAATATGACTAACCTATCTAGCAGACGCAAATTTATGCAGGAAGCTCTCAATGCCGCACGCCAAACGTCCGCCCGCGTGTCGCCCAATCCACGTGTCGGAGCCGTGCTAGTGAAGGGCGATAAGATCATTGCACGGGGATGGCACAACGGGCCCGGAACGGCTCACGCGGAGGTCATGGCCATTCACGCTGCGGGTCCTGCGGTCGCCGGCAGCACCCTCTATGTCACCCTGGAGCCTTGCAACCATTTTGGTCGCACCCCTCCGTGTACGAAGGCCATTATCGAAGCCGGAATTTCTAAAGTCCATGTAGCCCTTTCGGACCCTAATCCTCAGGTATCCGGACGAGGAACCGCCCGTCTGCGACAGGCCGGGATCGACGTGATTTATGATGACGAAGCTCAGGACGACGCCGCAGAGCTGAATCGGCCGTATCTCACTTGGATGACGAAGCATCGGCCGTGGGTGATGTTAAAGACCGCCCAATCGTTAGATGGCAAGGTGGCCTCTTCGTTTGGAGAATCCCAATATATCAGTGGTCCGAAGGCCTTGTCTTACGTCCATGATCTCCGCGGCGATTCGGATGCAATCCTTGTCGGTGTAGCAACAATCATCGCAGACAATCCTCAGCTC
>NZ_NWUL01000050.1:0-2224 GCF_002903155.1 Sulfobacillus sp. hq2
GGCACCCACCGGTTCATCCCGTGCAAGCCCAGCAGGAAAAACTGGCTAAAGGTCAGGTTGAACGCTAAGAACGTGATAATGGCCAAGGTCTTCCCCCACGTCTCGTTAAACGTCCGCCCCGACAGTTTCGGCAACCAGTAGTAGATCGCCCCAAAGCCGCTAAACACCATCGACCCGATAATCGTGTAGTGGAAGTGCCCCACCACCCAGAACGTGTCGTGCAGCTGCAAGTTCACGATCGGGTCGGCCAAAAACACCCCCGTTAACCCCCCAATCAGGAAGTTAAACATACTCATCAAAATCCACAGCATCGGGGTATTGAGCCGCACTTTCGATTTCCAGAGCGTTCCAATTGCCGACATGTAGGCAAAGCCCGTGGGAATCGAAATCATTTCCGTAAAGAACGAGAACGGCAGAATCTCACTGTTCCGCAGGTTGGTAAACATGTGATGCGCCCACACCAACCCCGACAACATCATCACGAACACCAAGCCAATCACGGCCCATTGCCGCCCAAACAGCGATTTCTGCGCCATGACCGGAATAATTTCGTTCCAGATGGCAAACGCCGGCACGGCGATAATGTACACTTCCGGATGGCCAAACAGCCAGAACAACATCAGGTACGTGAGCGGACTGCCCGTCGCCGTGAAAAAGTTCAACGGCACCACTTTATCCAGCAAGGCCATCACAAAGGTGGTCTGGATTTCCGGAAACCAAATCAACATCAGCAGGTTGACGGTCACTTGCCCCCACACAAACAGCGGCAACCGCCCCCACGTCAGCCCCGGCGCCCGCCGGAACATCACCGTCGCGACCAAGTTCAACGCCACAATCAGCGAGGACATGGTCAGCGCCAGCACGCCCAGATAGTAGAACAAAATCCCGTTCGCATCTTGCCCCGCCAGCGGCTCATACCCCCGCCAGCCAGTGGACCATTCCCCCAGCAAGGGGCTGAACAACACCGTCAAAATCCCCACCGGCACCAACCACACGCCAATCCCGGAGAGTTTCGATAAGACGGTTTCGCGCGCCCCGATCATCAATGGCACAAAGTAGTTCCCCAAGCCGCCGATCATAAACACCGTTGCGAAGGAGAACATCATCAACGTCCCGTGGATGCCCACCGCCGTCAGGTAGTTGGACGGGTAGTGGAAAATCGTCAAATACGGGGTCATCAACTCATAGCGCATCAGCATCGCAATGCCTCCGGCGATTAGAAACCCGCCGACGGCAAACATCATGTATTGCAATCCAATCACTTTATGGTCGGTCGCAAATTCCCAGTACCGGCGCCAGCCCTGCTGCCGCTCCTGCCAGCGCGTGGGAAAGCCCATTAACGGCAATAAGACCGCATCATACAGCCCAATGCCCAACAGCCACCCGATCGCCGCACCGACCCAGCCAAACACCACCGACGGCCCCGTCACAAAGGGATGGCCACGAAATGGATCCACGGCAATCACAAAGGTGTTCAGCAACAAAAACCCAATCGCCGCCCACAAAAACGCCCGCAAGACGGGGGGCATGGGGGCCTTCCGCGGTCGCGGCGCGTGCCCGGATTCCGGCACGGTCATAGCATGTGCCACACTGTTCCCTCCTTCGTTATCCCACCGAGCGCCTCGGCGGGGGACCCTTAGCCGTTGGCTAAGGCTTTCTGGGCTTTCACCCACTGCGCAAATTGCTGATCCGACACCACCGCTAACGGCGATTCCATCCACGGGTGGCCCGGGCCGCACACTTCGGCGCACTGCACGCGCACCATCGGATTCACGGCATACGACGTAATCGCGGTCGGCGTCAGGTACTCATAGCGGGTTTCGCCCGGAATCACATCTTCTTTAATCCCAAAGGCCGGCACCCAAAAGCTGTGAATCACATCCGCATATTGGTCATAGGTGTGATACGGGTCATACGACCGCAACACGAACTTCACGGGCACATTCACGGGCAACTCCAGCAGATTTTGGCCGTTGGGCGTCAGTGTTTGGGTGAGCCCATACTGCGGATAGCTGAAAATCCATTGCCATTGCCGCGCCGTCACATCCACGACGAGGTCGTGGGTATTCGCGGCGGGCTGATCCAAGGCAAACATCTGCTCCATCGCTGATGTCGTCGGATGCAGGAAAAATAGCAGATTTAACGCAATCGAGCCGCCCACCCAGACCAAGACGAACGCTTTGTTGTCAATCGCAAAGCGCTTATTGGCCGGCGGCATTTCGCC
>NZ_NWUL01000002.1:0-2838 GCF_002903155.1 Sulfobacillus sp. hq2
CATTCATGACGATATAGTTTTCAAGGACCGACGCCGCCCGCTGAAGCGGGGGGCTCACTGTCCTCGCGGACAGCTTTGATATAATAACACCATGGCACAGGATTTGTCTATAGCTTTTTTAAAGTTTTTTGGTTGGCTGAACTTTACTCCCACCGCATTGCTCTTCTCCAACTAATGGGTGTATGGTGAGAGTACCAACGTTAATATTAATAGATGGCACATCCCAAACAAAAGCAACAATGAGGTGATTCCACTGTCAAAAAAAGACGACGCTTTACCGAAGCTTACGCCCCTCCAATTCTTCGTAACCCAACAAAACGGAACAGAACCTCCGTATCAAAATGAATATTGGGATAACCATGAAGAAGGGCTGTACGTTGATGTCGTCTCCGGGATCCCATTATTCTCTTCTCGGGACAAGTTCGATTCGCATTGTGGATGGCCAAGTTTTACAAAACCATTAAGCCCGGACGTGATCCATGAGACTCTGGACACCAGTCACGGAATGCGCCGGATTGAAGTGCGCAGTACAGAAGCAGATTCCCATTTAGGACATGTTTTTGATGATGGCCCACGGGATAAGGGCGGACTACGCTATTGCATTAATTCCGCAGCGCTGCGCTTTATTCCCATCACAAAGCTCGAAGAAGCCGGATATGGCCGTTACTTAGATCTTTTTAAGAAATAGCGCATCCACCACTGCGAAGGAGGGCACATTATGAGGGACAAGGTCAACGCCGGGCTTTTAGCCCTATTTTTGGGCGCATTTGGCCTACAGAAATTTTATCTCAGGAAACACGCACAAGGCGTGCTCTATGTTCTCTTTTCTTGGACATTTATTCCCATGATTGCCTCATTCATTGAGGCTATCCGAATTTTTTCGATGACCGATGACCAATTTGATGACCGCTACAATACGGTATTTCATGACCAATTGGAAAACCTACGTGCGCTACGCAATAACGGACGGATCACACAAGATCAATTCGACGCCCAAAGGCACGCATTGACCCAGCTGCAATAACCTCCTTCTCCTTTAAACGCGCGGCCTGCCCAACTCATAGGGCGTTTCCTGGTAAACATAGTAGTTCAACCAGTTGCTAAACAGTAGGTGCGCATGAGCTCTCCATTTATGCACCGGAGTTTTGGCTGGGTTGTTCGCTGGAAAGTAGTCGCGCGGCATTGCAATGTCTAATCCGCGGCCCTTGTCGCGTTCGTACTCCTTGCTCAAGCTGTCACTATCATATTCGGCATGACCGGTGGCAAAAACCTGCCGCCCATCCTTAGTGGCCAAAAGATATAATCCTGCATCCGCTGAATCCGCCAAAATCTTCAAAGCCGGAATTTTAACAACATCCTCCTCTCGAATTTCTGTGTGGCGCGAGTGCGGCACGAAAAATTGTTCATCGAAGCCTCGGACAAGAGGTGTTTGTTCACGTAGGCGGTGCTCAAAAACTCCAAACATTTTTTGCGGCAAGTCATATTTAGGAATGCCATAGTGATGGTAAAGAGCAGCCTGTGCCCCCCAACAGATATGAAAAGTGGATGTCACATGCTCTAACTTCCAGTCCAATATCCGCTGCATTTCCGGCCAGTAGTCCACCTCTTCAAAAGCGAGATGCTCTATAGGAGCTCCCGTAACAATCATGCCATCAAAATACTGGTCCGCAATTTCGTCAAAGGTATTGTAAAAAGCCATCAAATGCTCTTGAGACGTGTTTTTCGAATTATGATTCTTAATCCGGAGCAAAGTCACATCAACTTGTAATGGCGTATTGCCCAACAATCGCAACAACTGCGTCTCGGTCGTCTCCTTAAGAGGCATAAGATTCAAGATAATGATTCGCAAGGGTCGAATATCCTGATGTCCTGCTTTTTGGTCGCCCATGACAAAAATATTCTCACGGTGCAAAATCTCTTTGGCCGGAAGATGATCGGGAATTTTTATGGGCACAAATTATACCTGCCTTTCTTACTACAGCCTTGTACTGGCTGATCAGTGAACTCCCCTTCGGCCATTGTTGCAGACATGACAATGACCCAGTGCCATGAGGCGAAAATTCAGGGCGGCTCCTAGACACTTTGTACTAAAGTTGCCGTGAGCCCAAGCTTCTCCTATTGTAGCATGGTTAAAGGCTTTATTCAGGTTTGCCGCAGGTGCCGGCCCCAAACCTATTAATAGCCTGCGTACGACTCCGATTACTCCTTGCGTTCCCCTCTGGGTGTAACGTCACGTTCTTGGTGTTCGGCAACACGGCATTTGCCCCCTTAATCTGCCCGGTCGCACCTTGCTTTTGGCAGGACGAGAGGAAATCGCGGTGATACTGACAAACCACTGATCGGGCTCTACAACACACCGCGTGAAACGCAACGACCCAGCCGGAGATGGGGGGCCACCGAGAGAAAACCGATCCTGGGGCTGGGTGGACGTTGGCGTGGATCGGACGGCGCAAGGAGTGCTGCGAGAGCTGGGGTACGCGCTTGTTGGCGTCCCAAGCTTCATGTGGCCGTTGCCATGCACTGTCCGCTCTGCCTTGGTGAAGGAGGCGGCCAGTTTGAGGACGATAGTCATCCTTATAATTCCGGCCTTGTTGACACCATCCGGATATTTCTGGTCTTGGCGGGTTCGCGGTATCGGCAGCAGGAAACCTGGTGTGATCACGGGTGAATGTTCGGCCTCCAACCCATTCGCGGCTGACGCGAAATGAGACTGGGGTCCAGAACCCGATCGATCCTCAGAAAGCACTAAAAACCCCCCGTCTATTTCAGACGAGGGGTGAAAAAAATTGTCGGCACGACTGGGCCTCCCAGATCCCTGCGGATCCAGTACCACCAGCG
>NZ_NWUL01000003.1:0-3479 GCF_002903155.1 Sulfobacillus sp. hq2
GGGTATCCGGATTCTGTGATTGATTTTCGGGATTCGACCGCACATGACAATTCGAAGCAAAATCAGATTCTATGATTGATCTGGGTGGCGTTGACACGATACCCTGTTCTAAGCCGGTCAACAGATCGCGGCGGACGGAAAGGGTGACATCGTGGAGATCCCCAACTTCTTGAACCTCCCTCGGTACACCATAACCGCCTTTGAGGAAACCGATGATGCCTACCACGTTGCAGCCGAAATTCCGGAACGGCCGGCTGCCTGTCCCCATTGCGCCCATGGTGGGTTCGTTCGATTTGGCCATCGGGAACAGTGGATTCGGGATCTCCCGATGCACGGCAAACGGGTACGACTATACCTGCGCACCCGTCGATTTCGCTGCAAGTCGTGCCATCGGACATTCTACGAGACCTTGCCCGACGTGAATGACAAGCGGTTGATGACGCAGCGCCTCGTGACCTGGTTGGGACCCCAAGCGATGCGGCGCCCCTTTGTTCATGTCGCAGAGGAGGTGGGAATCGACGAAGCCACGGTGCGCGATGTGTTCAGTGAGTACGTGACTCAATGGGAAGCCTGGCGACGGGTAGAAACCCCGACCTGGCTGGGACTGGATGAAATCCACCTGACCAAACCGCGCGGCGTGGTCACTAATGTGCGGGAACGCACGCTCGTCGACATCCTCGTGGATCGCCGCAAAGACACGGTCGCGCGATACTTAGGGCAGCTCCCGAATCGCTCGCGGATTCAACTGGTGGCCATGGACATGTGGCGGCCGTACAAGGAAGCCGTCGAGGCCGTCTTGCCCCAGACCATCATTGTCATTGACAAGTTCCACGTGCTCAAGATGGCCAATGCCGCGGTCGAACGGGTCCGCAAGCAACTCCGGCAGTCGCTCACGCCGGCCCAGCGCCGCGGACTCATGCACGACCGGTTTGTCCTGTTGAAGCGGGAAGCCGACCTGGCCGACCGGGAGCAATTGCTGTTGTCCATGTGGACAAAAAACTTCCCGGGTCTGGGGGAAGTGCACCGTCGAAAAGAAGACTTTTTCCGTCTCTTCGAATGCCGGAGCCACGAAGAGGTAAGCGTCAAAGAATCCCCACCAAAAGGAAGGTGGGGATTCTTTGACGCTTACACAGGTATTGATTGGTACGATGCGTGGGCCTATGCGCGCTGGTCTGGCAAGGACTTGCCGACCGCCGAGCAATGGGAAAAGGCCGCGCGCGGAACCGATGGGCGTTTGTACCCTTGGGGCGATGAGTTCGACGCGTCGGCACTGACTTGGATCGGAACGGTCTTTGACCAGCCGCAGCTCGATTCCGTTCCGGTCTGGCGTGAAATCCTGACTCAAATCAATGACACCGTTCCCAGTCGCACAACCGTTCGCGTTGGCATCAACGCGAAAAACGTAAGTCCTTATGGAATCCACGACATGGCCGGCAACTGCTGGGAGTACACCAAGACAAACTACTTTTCGCATAAGGACATGAACTGGCCGACGTTTTTTGCTGTATCGTTCGCTGGATGTCGGGTTTCGATGCGTTGTTGAGGACGCCTGATGGCGAGCCAGTTGTTCGGCCGAGTCGAGGCCCACTGTAAGACGGATAGCGCGTATGAGGGACCGAAAGACCGGGCAGATTTTTCGCCCCCGGGCATACGCCTAAGGTCTTATGGTGGTCTCGAGGCCCCTCTGCTAGGATCGATGTATGCAAGTGTCGCCGCACATCGTAATTCCGACCGAAAATGGGGTGGCCCGAACGAGCACGTATCGCACACTCATTCATAGCAAGTTTTTCGTCATCTACTGGACCGGTTCTACCCTGGTTTTGCTCGCCTTACAATTTGTCTCGATTTCGCTGGCATGGTTCGTGCTGAAGACAACCGGGTCGTCGGTCCGGGTCGCCATCATCTTAGCAGTCATCCCGATTGCCCGTATGGCCACCAGCCCGTTCATCGGCCGATTACTCGACCGACTACCACGTCGACGTTTGATGGTGATCGATAATGTGGGTCAGGCGATTCTCTACCTGTCCATTCCCATCATGACGTGGATGCACATCCTCACGTTTCCAATTTTGGTTGGAGTGGTGACGGCGGCCGCCGCCCTGTCACCGCTATCCATGATTGGGCGCGGCGTGCTCTTGCCTAACCTCGTGAGCGCTAATGACCTCGAAGTGGCGAATGGATTTTCCCAATTCCGCAGCGGTCTCGTGACCCTCTTGGGTCCGGCCGTGGGAGGCATTCTAGTGGCGGCGATCGGAGCTCCCTTGACTTTGCTTGTGACCGCCGCGTGTTACGCGGCGTACGTCTTGTCCCTAATGGGTATTCCCGCCACGCGGTACCGCACACGCTTCCCTCGCGACCCGTCAACCACGTCAGATCCCGCGCCAAACCCATGGCGCTTCTTATGGAACAGTCCGGCCCTGTTGATCATCGGCATGGTCACCCTATTTTTCAATCTCACGTACGGGCCGTTGGAGCCGGCTTTGCCCGTGATGGTAGATCGGGTCTACCATTCGGGAGCCGGGACTCTCGGTCTCGTCTGGAGTAGTTTCGCCGTCGGTTCGCTCCTGGGTACACTTCTCTGGAGCCGCTTTAGGCCCCAGTGGAGCCTACGATGGTTCATAACCGGCGTCATCATCGGGTGGGGACTGTTCAGTGGGTTAACGGGGTTCACGACCCATCCGTGGGAGGCTATGCTCACCTTGTTCGGCGGCGGCCTGGTGTACTCTCCATACAATATTGTGGCGGCCACATGGCAACAGCGACTCATCCCGGATCACCTGCGGGGGAGTGTCTTTGGGGTGTTTCAGTCCGTGACGAGTTCCGGCCTGCCGGTGGGGCAATTGATTGGGGGGGTGGTAGTCAGCGTCTGGGGCGCCGGTGCCACGATCACCATTGGAGGCGCTGCCACGATGCTTCTCGGACTTGTCGTCGCCTCGCTTCGCGCTCCTTGGAGTCGGGTGCCTGACACATCCGTGTCTCAATAGCAAAGCGTTCCAGCGTTCGGCATCCAGTTTCCAACGGAATAGTCAGGCATGTGGCTGAGAAGAGGGATAAAAGGGACGGCCGGATGGGGTCGACGACGTTCGGCTCGTTCGGAAGATCCGGTGACGGATTGGCGTTGCACACTGCGACACATTTAGTTGCTCAGAAATGCTCGCCGTATTTGCAACAGTAAGTACATTCCATCGTGCCGAAATCTCTGGATGAAAAATCACCGCCCGTGTTATCCGACGATGTCGAGCGCGCCCGCCAAACGAACCGACAATGTATTGAATAGTGAATAGGTGCACAACGAGACTGGGGGAATGTCTCGGAGGGCCTTTTCTCAAAGCGCTCAAGATGGGGGCGTTAGCGCAGAAGTGTTTGCCCTCAGTTTTTGACCAACCGTGGTTTGCCTATCCCATAGCCCGATCAACAGAAATGCCCCGACGTCGGCCAGACGCATAACCGCAGAGGTCAATCAAGAAATCCGAATACCC
>NZ_NWUL01000004.1:0-3803 GCF_002903155.1 Sulfobacillus sp. hq2
ACGCCACCCAGATCAATCATAGAATCTGATTTTGCTTCGAATTGTCATGTGCGGTCGAATCCCGAAAATCAATCACAGAATCCGGATACCCGAATAATTTAACTAGAGGAATTCTATTACGTGTAAAACATGAAGGTGTGTGCGATGAAGGTACAGAAGGTTCGTTATCCTCGGAGGAAGGATGGCGATCACATCTCATGGACCGTCGTGGGAGAGGATTTTCTTCCCGTCCCTGAAATTGAAGATTACATGGCCTTTTTGAAGAATATCGAGGCATCGCCCAACACCATTCATGCGTATGCGCATCACCTCAAACTCTTTTGGGAGTTTTTGAGGGATACCCATCAAGATTGGCGAACGGCAGGCTTGGAGACGTTGGCTCAATTTGTGGCATGGTTGCGCAATCCCCAGCCGGGCACACTGCCGATGCAGAGCACGGAAGCCCAACGCACCCAAGCGACCATCAACGCCGTCCTCTCGGCCGTGTCGGCGTTTTATGATTTCCACGCCCGTGTGGGGCATATCGAAGAAATTCCTGGGATGAAGGAGCACTATGGGGCACGGCGGTACAAAGGATTTTTGCACCATCCACGAAAACCCGGCCGTCTCAGGTACGCATCATTAAGCTGAAAGCGCCACGCAAGGTCCCGAAAACCTTAACGGTAGACCAAGTTCAGCAGATTTTGGCGCACTGCCGACATCGTCGGGATCGGTTTTTGGTCGCGTTGCTGTATGAAACCGGGATGCGGATTGGACAAGCCTTAAATCTCCGCCATGCCGATTACCTGGTCCACGAATTGGATGGCATTGACAGCGACTATGTCTTTGTCAATCTGTGGGGTGGGGCCCGGCCAACCGCTCACGTATCCGGCCGTCTTCGATCTGTTTGCCCGCCTGAGTCGCGAGCGCACCAGTTACAGGTGCTGATGGACTGGCTGAACACGTCGGCCATCTGTACAACGTCGCTGGTGGAACAAGACGTGGCGAAACATCTGGTGTCGTTTCGGACGTATCTCACGACGAAGGGAATCGCACAAAAACTCGTCGAGAAACGGTTGGATGGGAGCCAGACCGTACGGGTCTATCATAAAGACGATCCGACACTCTCTATTTTGCGTCAGTTGTACCGAATCCTCGAGGACGCGTATGATGGGCGTGAAGAATACGAGAAATCGGTTTGGAACGTCAAAAAGTTGGGGGTATCCGTCAACGGATCGCGTTCGGATTATACATTGAATTTTACCCATCTGGCCCCCGAGTGGTTGCAAACTGCGGGCAAATGCTTCATTCGCTATAGCCTGGCCACCAATTCGGTTCCAGAATGTCAGAATCGCCTCATGGCATTAACGTGGTTTGGACGGTTTTTGCGGAGTCGTACACAGCCTATCGCGCCACAAGAGATCGACCGCCCTCTGATTCTTGAGTATTTGGGCTATTTGCAGGGGAGCTCACTATTCCATGACTCTCGAAAAAAGCGGCTGATTGGTCTCCGAACCTTTTTGGAGGTGGCGGCCCGGAAGGATGGGCTTCCGTGCCTGCACAGCGCCTGATCTATTCCGAGGATATCCCCCGTCCAGTCGAACCAGCCTCGCGCTATATTCCGGAAGACGTGATTCAACAACTGAACCGCCACCTGGACGACCTGCCATCGGAGATTCAACGGATGGTGCTCATTGTACAGGAATGCGGTAACGCTAGCTGATCAATGTTTGCAAAACATCACGCCACGCTATTTTGGCACAAGAATCTTCGTCATAGAAACGTCTACGAGGAATGGGGCGGCTTGTAGCAACAATTTTCAGCTTCGCCTAAGATAACTAAAGGGCGGAGCTTGCGACTCCCCACCGGTTACTCGATTCCCTGAAGGTGCAGGTCATAGCGCCAATCGGGTGGTGTCGGCGCTTATCCCGATTATGTCGTCGGCACATGGAGGACCACCGGCTATGGCGGTGGACGAGATGCGTCGTGCCAAACTGCTAGGTCCCGTCGAAGAATCGTTCCATGCCTGCCGGGCGAAGGGGACCGGCACGCGGCCGGCCACGTATTGAGCGAGAATGCGCCGGCCTTCAGGGAATAGTCGCGATTCCAGACGAGACCTAAGGCGGGTTTCGTAAACTGGTCCCGGGTCTACGGATGCCCGTGGGCCAGCACACTCTTGTACCGAGCTAGGACGGTTTTAATGACCGATTGGGCCTTTTGCGAGCGCAATCCAAATTGAACCCGCAAGGGCCGATAGGTATGCGTATGCATTACGGGTTGCTGGAGGACGCGCGTGGTGTAAACCATTCCTGAGATATAATTGTATCCTTGGCGATACGCGTCGAGGCTCTGCTGGAGCGGCATCGTCTAATCTGGGCTCGGATACCATGGGACTTTCGCGGTCAAGGTTATCGCAGACGCCCCCAAACATTCACTGACATGGGCAGAACGGGGGGCTTCTCTTACTCGGCTCCTTCCCGGCCTGACGGCCAAGGGCTCTGCCGTATTTTAATGGAGCAAAGCGGTGATACACTGTCTTGAAGCTGGTGACGAGCACGTAGTAGCGAAGAATCCATGTGACTTTGTGATAATCGTAGGAACCGAAAATGCCTGCACGGCTATGGCGCGCGATCCCCTGTTTATTGTCAAGAAAAAAGGCTCTTCCGCACGTTGGGTGGAAAACTCTCGGGAGTTTATCCAAACTTATCCGACCATGGCTTGTCGCCGGCACCACACGAATGGAAACAAAACAGGCCATGAAAGTTCAGTACTTCGCTCTCGCACTCCCCGGACCGGAAACGTTTTAGGCTACGGTCTGATGGGGGGTTCGTTTGCACCGGAGAGAGAAGCCACCCCGCCCATATATGAGGAATTTGACTTTAGTACTTTTGTTGTTAGACCGTTTCACCATCCCTTGGCTCAAGCGGCTGTGGATACCGGCAGATCCGGCTTTGTAAGAGATTGAGAAGCGGATTTTCCGCCCTGATGTCTTTCTTCGCTGATCCAATACGGGCCAAGGTTGACAGAGCCAGAGGAGCCCGAAGGTACAGCAAGCTCCACCTTACCTACTGGCGAGAAAATCTTACAGCATTTGCGAGGGCTCATCGGTAAGAAGATGACCCATTGTAAGTCTTTGATAAGATTTTTGGTAAATACTAAGTTAAGACATTATATACCAGTAGACCGCGGTAGGTGTATAAAGGGGACTGTTATAAATTCCGGTGAGAACCACCGTCGATAATGTAAGTCGCCGGTGAGGTCGGTTCCACTGGCACCCGATAGCCCATGGTGCCCGGTGTCTGTAAAATGGGAGCAGTTACCAAATGTTCGACTTGTCGGCACAGGCTTGACACAGGTCCTGCTGCTTAAACCAGAATACTGACGTTATCTACGATTTTCCACCATATCTTCGTGCGGATTTGGTTTTAGGCCTTTGAATGAATACCAAAGTGTTAGGTCATAGACAATTTTAATTATCCCACCGCCAATAAAGGGGCCAAGGGACCCAAGCGTATCTAATGCCCACCCTCCTACTACTGGCCCGATAGCTCTTCCGAATTGTTTTCCAAGCGATGTCATTCCGGTTGCTTGAACCCGCTCCTCTGGCAAAACAACAGCAGCAATATAGGACTGTCGGGTGGGCACGTCCATCTCTACAAGAAGTCCGCGAACGAGCAACAAGAGGGAAGCTATCGTAGCCGTCGGGGAAAACGGAACCACCATTAATAAAATGGGGTATTCGGATTTCTTGATTGACCTCTGCGGTTATGCGTCTGGCCGACGTCGGGGCATTTCTGTTGATCGGGCTATGGGATAGGCAAACC
>NZ_NWUL01000001.1:0-4228 GCF_002903155.1 Sulfobacillus sp. hq2
CTTTGCCGCCTTGCCAATGGATAAGTATTCTTCCATGTCCATAGTTTACCACCCAAAGGCATAGAAAGGCAAGGGTTGTTGCAGGTCGTGCACGTAGCCCCCGCGCTATATGTGTGTCGGCTGAATCATCGGTCCGGAGTCTCCCCTATGATTTCTTCGCCCATTGTGCCAATAATTCAGCCCAGCGATCATCCTCGACCAAAAAGAGATCAACGGGGCCGCTGGCCGAAGCCACATTCACCAACAACTGGCCGAGCCGCCAGTCAGGATGGCGGTGCCAAATCTCGGCCATGAGAGCTAACATCGGGGCAATTCGGGCGGGATCACGCATGTTATCGGTCTCTTTCTTGTTGTCGCCTTGCTAAAAGAAACCAGCTGTCCGTGATCGCGGACGACTGGTCCACAGTGGCATCGCGCTAAAACGGCGTAGCTGAACTACTCCTCACATCAGGGACGGTCGGCGCCACTGATCCGAAACGGTTGCTTCCCAGATCACTCGGCAATACGAAGAATACCAATAAGACGATAGCTCCGACAAGCGGGATCAGGCTCATCAGCAACCACCATCCCGAGTGCCCTGTGTCATGCAGTCGGCGAATTTGCACAGCAAGACTCGGCAACAATACAGCTAAGCCGTATACCCACGTTAATATCACGAGCTCGTGTGCTAGAGACGCTAGAAGATACAAGACAATCACCGCCAGAACATTAAACAACTCAAACATCCAGTATTCGGTCCGCGATGCGCGGCCATCGAATCCGAGATAATTTCTCCAGACGCCGAGATACCATTGCATGGCAATGCCCCCTCTGAATTTCTGCGTGATGCCGTTCGTCAAGGCATCACAAAAGGTCACGATTCTGTGCCGTGGGCTAAGACTTAGGTTTTGCGACGGTGCTGGGCCTTACGGCGTAATTTTTTCGAGCATCGTCCATCAGAGCGACAGCAGGGGACCCCGGATCGGCCCCAACTTAGGTATTGGGAGCCGTTGGGGCGTCGGCTTCTGGCGCTACTGTCACAATTTTAACGTCGAAGGCCATCTCAGCGCGTCGACTAAATCGTTCCATGCACTACGAGGATTGGCGGGATTGCCGATGTAGTCATTGAGGCCGTCTTTCACATACTCATACAACTGGTTTGGATTCAAGTTCTGCGCCACGGCAATTGCATCCGCCGAATCGTGCTGTTGCCATCGACCCAACTTACTCACAATCCAATCATAGGGGCTCAGCCATCCTACGGTTAAATGGCGAAATTGCCATGAACTCCAGTGGATTCGCGATTCCCAATCTTGTTGTAACCACGCCACCGATCCCGCTCGAAAGGAAATATCCAGATTGTCCGCCTCTTGGATCAAACGGTCGGGTACGACAGTACTTTCCAATAGAATCGCATCAATATCATGGGTGGTATCACGGGCCATCACATGATAAAACGCCAAGGCCACTCCACCCAGCAGAACAAGCACGGCATGACCGTCGCGAGGCCACTGAGCGGATTCATCCCATTGCTGTAAAGCGCGATACACTGCGCTGTCATCGCGAAGATTAAAATTTCCCACAATGATCTCCTTTCCACAACAACGGGCGACAGTCGAGAGTGCCCACCCCCTGGGGAATAGTGGCCAATCCTTGACTCGCGGCTTCGATCACACGCCGCAGGAATAAGACCCGACGGTCCAGCCGAATCCTGTCTCGAATCGGCAACGCATGAATCGCATCGAGCTTACGCCAGAAATCCGGCGGCCAGACATCCAGCATGACAAAGGACTGAATCGCCCAGGTCACGGGATTTGAGTAGGTGCCCCAACTCAGCGCCCGCCAAAACCACACGCCTTCCCGTATGGCCATGGCTTGGGGATCGTCCCGGCTCGTTACGGGAACAGCGGCCAACGTTTCCTGAATCACGTCGGGATCGCTAAACAACCACCACGGCCCCTGCCACACGGCCACTCGTGGATAGTGCTGGCCTAATTGGAGCAACGCCATCCATTCGTCGGTGGTTCCCAACAATGGATCGCTCCACCGTTCTTGATGCGTGACCGTGGTAATTTCTTGCCCCATGATCTGACGTAGCCCGGCCAAGGACCATCGGATCGGGAAGTCGTCATGGTGGCGGGTCATGGGTGGTACTTTCACGAATCAACCCTCCCGACAATACGCGAGTATTTGATTGACATTATAGCACCACACACTGGACTGGCATCTGGTTCTAAAACCATGCCAATTGGCGATTGGCATGGGCCCACGCGGACGGGGACCACCAGAGACATTCCGTGCGATAATCCTGAGCCGCTAGTCTCCCCCGCGCTAAACCCGTGGCCTCCGTGCGGCCTTTGACCCCCACGGGGAGGCGATAGGTTTCTTGATGCCATCCCGCATCGACTAACGCTAAAGTCGTCGGATGTTCATACCCTGATAGCACCACCATACTGCGCATCTGAAGAACGGTATTTACCAAGTGAGTTTGATCGGCCAAGGTCCACGCCATTCCATAATCGCCATCCGTTCCCACATACGGAGGATCCAAATAACACACGGTATCAACCCGATCGTACCGTGTGGCAACGTCACTCCAATCCCCAGATTCTAAGGCGACACCTCGTAGACGGTCAGCGACCACGGGAAGCCGATGCAATAGGCGGTCCACGCGGCTTTGAATGTCAGACGCCATGCCCCCACCCCAACTGCTCGAATCGGGTTTGCCGCCAAACCCCTGGGTTAAACGAATGAGAAATCGAGCGGCTTGTTCGACCGTATCCCCTATAGGCGCAGAGTCTTTGGCCCGACGCCACTCAGCCCGACTAATCGGCGTCCACCGCAATCGGCGCACGAGATGCCTCATCGTCACGGGATCTTGGAGGCACCGATAGACGGCAATAATATCCCCATTGGCATCATTGAGCACTTCGATGGGGCTTCGGGCCTTCGCCAAAAACACCGCCGCCGTCCCTGCAAACGGCTCCACGTAGGCTCGGTGTGATGGCAGTCGGGAGGCGATTCCTGCTGCCAATCGAGCTTTGCCTCCTTGCCAGGGCCATAATACCGGCGGAGCCATCACTGCACCATCTCCTGACGGGCCGCCAAGAACATACGAGCTTCCCGTCGGTGCAGGAGCTTCGCGCGTTCTTCCGGGGGCCCTACCACGTGATTCCCCCGCCACTCATTGTGTTGGGTGACCAAGGCATCCCACCACGCCAGTCGCCAATACGTCAGAATTCGCCACGCTGTGGGCGTAGGGATCGCAATCGCGACGCCATCGGAGCAGACACGCCATGCCCACAAGCCTCGATAGTGGCCCCAAAACACGGCATAATCCCACGCATCTTCTACCCCTAACGTGGGAAAGCGTTCCCGCCACCGAATCATGGCGTGGCGCGTCCATTCGACCCGCCGTCGCCCCGGCAAGGCGCCCCGACGACGGGGTGTAGTGCGGCGCTGGGCCATGCTTCTCATCTCCTTTATGTGATCGAATTGCTATCATCAAAGTGCGGCCGATAAGGCAACGCTAGTTGGCCAGAATCTGCACGCGGATCGATACCGGACGCCGTGCAGTAGGGCGTTCGTCAAGCCATTCATAAACGTGAGCTGGACGGGTGGTAATGGCTGAGAAATCCGCGTCATCACCTGCCCAACGGCGCACTAAATCCTCCACAAATACCCGGGGCGACGTAGCCGGGGCCAGAGGATCGGACCCCCGGGCCACGCAGTGCGTGGCTTCCCCAGCCGTTAGAGCCAGACTATGCACTTCCCAATCTGCAATCATGATCTCCTCTCCTTTGCAGGATTTTCGGGGCTCCGCTCGCTACATTCCGCGCTGGAGTTGTTCTAACAAGGCAGGGCCCTCCGGTGGGTGCAATTGCTGCACAGCCCGTATCACATCATTGCGGGTGTCATACCAGGCTACGCCTTGCCGCGCCGACGGTCCGGTCGCTAACAAGTCCTCCATCGTGTTCCAAGGGTGTCCTGACGCATCCCACCACAAGGCCCATCCCTGCCCCTCTATCTCTGTGACGCCCCAACATACGTGACCGGTGGAGCCTAATCCTCGTTCAACCACTGCAACCATGTGTTCCACGAATTTCATCTCCTTGTGACCGCAATCGGGCGCAAAGCTTTTGCTCAAAACGCGGAATCCGTGGTATCAGCAGCTGCCCAATTCTTGGGACAAATATGGACAACCGCTATTCACGGCAGCCCCTTTCCGGAGGATCCTCGTGTGGAGGAA
>NZ_NWUL01000006.1:0-4664 GCF_002903155.1 Sulfobacillus sp. hq2
AACAACAGGAAACCCCGGATTGACTCCTGCGGAGTCAGCGCCTTGTATCTCCGCCCTGAACGGCGGAGTTTTACGGCGCATTCTGATAAACCTGGACAATAGTTCAATTCCGTATAGGTAGGTTACGAACGGGCACAGAACGTTCGCTAGCCTGTGACCGCTTTTGGCATCTCAAGCTCCAGCATATTCCTGACAGGTAATCACCATATTCTATTAATTCGTACTACGAAGTATTTTATTCGACGCAATCTCTAGGCATTCTCCCCCATGATCCGGTATAATACCGACTAATGGGAGAGCATGGGGTCTATACCATTAATTACCATCTTGCTCGAACAAAAAAAGAGCATACAATCGCGCCAACGATTCTATGCTCGGCCGTTTTTCTCCAATGTTATGACCAGGAAGGGAGTGAACTTAACACCTAGCTTGACTCTGAGAACTCGATGCGGGAACATCCAGTTCTCTAGGGGTTGCTTCCCAAAGAGCAATCCCGGGCATCTTTGTGTTTGATTTTAGCAAACCGCAAAATGCCTGTCAAGTCTTTGTGTTATTTCGTGATGCCACAATCCAAAATGACCGCACAAGCCTATGGATTTACAAACTGGTGGGAATTTCTCACGTCCCGTGCAATGCGCCATGATATCGCGGCGCGGCCCGATCTGTCGCGCGCGGCGCGCGACCTCTTTAGCTTTTTGTGGCGCGCCAAAAAAACGTTACGCTTTATCACGTTCAGCATCAAATTTTTGGCGCACGAACTCCATTATCATCCCCGCACGATTCAACGCGCCATTAAGCAACTGATCGAGGCCCAATTACTTGTCGTCGAATATCGGAAAAGTCCCAAGAACGACCCGACATCCAACCGCTATTTTCCGCAATGGCAGGCCTATACGGCCGACGGTAACACGGCGTCCGAGGCCTCGCACTTCCATTCGACCTCTACGGAGGACAACGTCCCGTGCCATGGCGACTCTCCCTCACGTCCATCGTCGCCCGCCACGGCGCCGGGAGGGGCGGTGGCACAATGCCGTGACCCCCATGGGCCAGAAGCCCCCAAAAGTGGCGCCACATCACGGATTGCACCCCCGCACAAAGAAGCGATCGAAAATAAAGTACTTCGTAAGAATGATCATCCATGCGGCTCACCTGGTCCGGTAGAAGCGGTAGCCACCGCGGCTCCCTCCCAGGATGTTGTTCTCACTATCCCCAAAGAGTGGCAGATTCATTCGCAACGATTGGCCCAGTGGGTCCACCGCTACGGCCCTGAGCGTGTGCAAGACGTCGCCCAGTGGATTTTGCAAGCGCCTCCGGGACGGGTGCGCTTCCCCGGAGGCTGGATGTACCGGGCTTTGCATGAAGGCTGGACGGCCCCCTCTTGGATCCTCGACCAAAACACCCATCACGATCAGCAACGCGAGCATATTGAACACATTCAGCGCGACATGGAAGCCGCCCGGCAGCGCGAAGCGATGTACCAGCAAGAACGTGAGACCTCCGACCAGTTATGGGCCCGGGTCGAGCAAGCGCTCCACACGCAGGCCATCGCCGACGCTGTGAAGGAGCGAGCCGCACGCATGGCATCCGACGCGTTAAAGTCGTTGACCCCGGTGCTTTTTCGCCCAGAATCTCCGACATGGCGCGCGTTTATCATACAAGCATGGAAAGAGCTGTATGGGGACCCAAGTGAGGCCAAGAACGCCGTTGGTCAGGCCCTATAACGGCATTAGGGCCTGACCAGACCTACGCTAGGCTTCGTCGGCGTCGGCAAGCATTGGAGCGTCTTGAGACAGATCGTTGGGGACGGACATCTGATGTTGCAGCGCTTTTTGCTTTTGGCTCACAACCGCCGTGATAGCTTGAGCGAGCGTGTGCTCTAATTGCTCGAGGTCATCCAGCGAGAGATCATCCCACCGTTTGGGCATTTCATGCAGAAGCGTGTCCTGAATCCGTTCCACAAACACGCGATAGCGGCGCGAGGGCTTTTTAGCCGGGGCTGCCGGTTGGGCGTGATCGGCCAGGATATTCTGACATGCGGTTCGGATGGCGTCTAAGGGGGGATGCTTGCGGTCAATCCACGCTAAAATCTCGGCGACCGATCCGGGGTGTTTTTCTTCCCCGTCAGCGGTTAATAACCGGGAGACTTCCATCGCGGCGGCTCGGTTGATCTGTTTATGTTCCAACGCGTGCGCTAGCGCGGGATGGCGTATGCACTTGCGGGCCAAGGAAATGTAACTTGCCGACCGTTGGACCCGCTGCGCAATCTGGTGCGGGGGCATGCCCGCGGCAATCAATGCTTCAAAACCGCGCGCTTCTTCGTAAAGGTCCATATCTTTGCGCGCCAGGTTTTCGGCGAGCATGGTCGCCATCTGTTCTGTCGGCGGGATTTGTTTCACCACGACGGGGACCGTATCCCACCCAAGCATTTGAATCGCCAAGAACCGCCGATTCCCCGCAATCACACAATAGTGACCGTCCTGCGTCGCGTCTGGGGCGACGACAATCGGCTGAATGAGTCCCGCGGTTTGAATCGAACGCAAAAAGCTGTCCCACTCTTCCGGATTGAGATCGGGATCGATAGTGCGCGCATTATAACCCGGGGTCAGAAGCGCAACGGGCATATACCGCATCTCCCCCGACGGATGAGGGGTGACGGCAGGTTGTGGAGTGGCTGCGGTCGGCGGAACCAGGGCCTCCTCCTGCGACGGCTTGTCCGCGTCCGCAGAATCTGGCGGCGGGGAGACGATCGGTGCACTATTGGTACGAGCGGCGTGGCTTACTCGTGCCAGACGCTCAGTGAGTTGCTCGGTGCGCGATGTTTTCGCCATATTCCGTCACCATCCATTCAATAAGATCAAGATAATCATCCGCGGCGGTCGCTCGCGGATCCCATTCCCAAATCAGCTTGCCTTCCTGGGAGGCTCGTTCCAACGTGACGCACTGGCGTATGGGCCGTGGCGCAAGGAGACCAGGGAACTGCGGCTTGAGACTTGCGAGGACCTCGCGTGTTCGGGAGGTCCGGAGATCATAAAAATTCGGGACAATCCCTAAGACGCGTTCCGCAGGAAGGGCCGTGAGAAGGTTCGCGACGCCCGCTGCCGAATAGAACTGCAAATTGACCGGAATCAGCAAGGCATGCGTCCATGCGAGGAGAGCCCGATTCAGGCTGGAATCCCCTGGGGCCGTATCGACAATCACCCAGTCGTAGTCTTTCAGATCTTTCGCGCGGTGGGTCAACAAATCCAACGACACGTGCTCCCACCAAAGGTCGGCAGCCGGGCCGCTTTTGAGCAAGTCCCAGTGCGGACGGACCGATTCGGGCGCGAAGTGTCCGTCGACAAGCCATGTGGCGGTTTGCTGACCAAAGTCCAACCCTAGCCCTAAGGCACAGTTACCCTGCGGGTCGCCATCAATCAAACACACCTCTAATCCGGCCATCGCTAAACCTCCCGCCAGATGAAGGCTCATCGTGGTTTTGCCAGCCCCCCCTTTACGGTTATGGACGACCAAAAGGTTAGCCATGCCGGGATTCCTCAGACGGTGTCGGGGTACGGTCGGATGTATCGAGATTCGCTAAGGATTGCAAATACGATTGCAAATCGGCATCAGCAATGCGCCACGTATTGCCTAAGTGAAACCCGCGGATGGCCTTCGAGCGTAAGCGGCGCAGCACGGTGGTGGGCTGCACCCGCAAAAATTCCGCCACCTCGTTCACAGTCCAAAGACGATCTTCTGCCATGATGGTCGCGACCTCCTTAAGTCCATAAAGTCCTGTTGAGTTCTCTGAATGGTTCTCGAATTACACTCAGAATTGAATACGTATCAAAAGGTTGATAAAGTTAATCGGAATCTGATTAGTATCTTGGCAATCCTCCTCAGTTTTGTCAATGGATGGCTCGTGCATCTGCGAAGGGCGGGTTACGTATGAGACCGGCAGGGAACACTAGAGTGAAGGGAGCCCAGGGATTTAGGGCCTAAACGAACGGCACGAGCGAGTCCGGCCTATGGAGCGACATGGGAGAGGCATTGTTTAGGTCCTAAACACGGGTATCGCTGATGTCTTCGCAAACTCTGTGGTTGCGACGGGAGATTCGGCGTTTAGGGCCTAAACGCACCCCTGGGCGGACCGTGTCGAGGCCCGTCCGTTTAGGTCCTAAACGGAGGACGATCCGCCGCATTTCGAAAAGGAGTGTCACAACCCTCCGCCACGCGGGATAGCCAAGAGGAGTTAAGGACGGAGGCATCGTCGGCACAAGCAGCGAGGAGCAACCGATGAGATCATCACCTTCTCGGGGAGCTTGTCGCCGCTGCGCGGAACACTCGGAGTATAGGTCAAGGCGTCCTGGGAGTCACACGGGTTTAGGGAAAGCGTTTAGGGCCTAAACGCTCCATAGCATACGGGATGCTTTAACCGTCTGGCGATAGGGGAAAAGTTCTAGGATAGTGACCGATCGCAGAGAACTTTTCCGTTTGTAAAACGAGAATCTAGCCTAATGCATAAGCGTGTTGGTTGCCTTATTCGTCGAATGAAAGAGAGCCAGGCTCTTACTACAAAATTATAATATGTACGCTGAGGTGGTATCAGCAGCTGCCCAATTCTTGGGACAAATATGGACAACCGCTATTCACGGCAGCCCCTTTCCGGAGGATCCTCGTGTGGAGGA
>NZ_NWUL01000027.1:0-8788 GCF_002903155.1 Sulfobacillus sp. hq2
CCTCCCTTTCTCTCGATTCGCGGGTTTTTGAGCATACTGCCACCCGTCGCCGCGTTGGAGCAATCGGCAGGATCGCCAAGAGACCTCGATGCGAAGCCCGTCCGCCGTCGTGACAACGAACCGGCCGTCGGTGCGGATCGTCAAGCGCCCCGTCCAGACACCGGCGTTTTGGCCCTGGCGTTTGTCCGCGCGAACCCGATCACCGGTCTGAAAGCCGAAATGCACCTTCTTGCCCGAGAGATATCGAATGGGGAACCCGTATTTGTTCGTGCGACATCGTTGACGATTGCCGCGGCCCTTGGCGGTCCAGATGTGGACATACGCGGGGAGCGCGGTGAACCGATCCGGCGTGCTGGCCCCGACGCACAAGGCGTCGAAGTAGTGCTCTTTGGGCAGTCGGTGCTGAATGCGCTGCATTTTCGTGCGGGCGCCGGACCCGGCTTCGACCGGAAGCCCGGTGGCTTGGAGCTGCTCATACAACCGCCAGCGGGTGGCATTCATCATGGCCGCGTCCTTCAACGGGGTGCGCAGTTGTTGCTGAATGCGGTCCAGGCGGGTCGCTTCCCATTGGGCGCGTTCGCGCTGTTTAGCCCGGTCTTTGCCTGCCACCTTGCGGGCGTTTTGGGCGACACGCCGGCGACGCCCGGGATCGTGCGCCAGAAAGTCGGCCAGCAGGCGGTTGTTTTTGCTGGCATTGCAGGCGGGGCAGGCGATCACCAAATTGGAGACCCGATCGGACCCGCCCAACGCTTTGGGATACACATGATCAATTTGAAGATCGACGTCCCGCGCATCGCAGTAAGCGCATTGCCGATCCCACTTTTCTAACAAGTACTCGCGGATCTCATAGCCCAAGAGCGTGCCCTGTTGATATTCGACCCCGGAGATCAAGGGGTTTTGCATCTGCTGGGTGTCGAATTTCACGTGTTCCGTACTCAGCGCCGTGATCGGAGCCAATCTCCGGATTTTCGCTAAGGCATATAAGGTTTGGTTGACGCGGGCCTCCAGCGACGGAGGCAGCCACCCGGCTTTCCGCTTTCGATTCTGAAAGCGGGGCTTGCGATAGCGTGTGTGGCGGAACCGGCGCCCATGACGCACGTTCCGTCTGGCATCTAGGCGGGCTTTAATGCCCGTTTTGTGAACGATCTCCCCGAAGAAAATGATCTTCGTCCCTTTGGCCCCGTCCAAAATGACGGCCACCCCCGTGGTTTTGCTGCCGGGATCGAGCTTCACCCGCAGCGGTTGAAAGGCGGAAGCTTCCACCGTCCGATCCTTGAGGCGGATCGTGAAGGGCGCTATTTTATGAACGATGGCTCGACCCCGTTCAAGTAACTGGCGCGCCCGCTTTTCCGAGCACGGCATCAGCGGTTTTTGGTGTTTATCGAGAACAAAAACCATGTGACTCCTTCTCCTTTCGGAGCCCCGTAAGGGGCTGGTCACGCCCTCGTGAGAGGGTCTCTCCTCGTCCAGGTTCGAAACGCTTGTCTGGTCCGCGGCACGGCTGGCACTACCCCGAGCTCGCGTTTAACCGCGGGCGACAGAGCCGGGGACTGGAGAAGCATCCCCGGGTGTCCTGACGATTCGAACGGAGTCGCTCCCTCCCCGGAACCGAAAGGCTCCTGTCGATGCGGGCGACTAAGACTGGTCAACCGATGGAGCGTACGCAATGCCGCAAGCTCCGCCCTTCAGGGCGGGGTGGTTGACAAGGGGCTTCGTTAAACACCACCTATCTTCTCCCTGTTGACGTAAGTTCACCGGGCTGCACAATATCCCACCTCCGAAGATACGGGCTATAATGGACGTGAGTGCATGCGCCCAGAGTAAACCCTTTTCTTTCGCGCGACAAATATTCGACGAATCCTTGCCAATCCCTTTCCCAATGGGTTACTATGATTCCAGAGTTTGGGGACAGGCCTCCACGGCACGATGCTTGTCGACACGACACGAATGTCCGCGCAAACGGAAAAACGACCGGCTTCGCAACCGATCGTTCTCCCGCGCCGACACGCCAACCGTTATTACCGAACGGTTTAGCTGTCACTTACTATTGTACCATGTGTAAGTGATAAGACAAGGCTAACCCTCGCAGACAACGGTCTGGCGAGGGATTTTTGCGTGATGACTGTTTCATGCCCCTCCAAACGCAAACACGACCGTTCGCAGCGGCCGTGTCATGAGAGCTTTTCGAAGGGTGGTGAAAAAATTCTACGTCCGTTACGTGGGTAAACATCTTGGCCGATGCCACGTAACCGTTCACGGATTTTCTTAAGTCTCGTTCCCCGGCGTTATCGTCCGGGCCAATATCGCCCAATAGACAAGGAGTAACCGAGCGTTTTTTGATAGTACATCGGTTTTTTGATAGTACACCAGCGTTTTGATAGTACCCCGACGTTATCGTTCGGGCAGACCTCTCTCAAATAGAAAGGAGTGACCGAGGGTTTTGATAGTCTCAAGGCGTTTTCGCAAAAAAATTGCGAAGAACGTCTCGGGCATTCTTATGTCTTTATGATAAGGGCCCGCCGCACACGCGTCAAGCGATTTTCCTGCAAACGACCGTGCCTGCTATCAAAAGCCTCCATACACCATGACATTCTCGCCCAAACCCTCAACATACTCATATACCGATCGCTTATTTCTTCGCTGGGTGGAACAAACTGACTGGCCGGCGAACACCAAACGGGTGTGCCGGGTTCTCTTCGCGCACCAGCGCAAACACGCCCACGTGTATCTCCTGCACAGCACGATTGCCGCGTGGCTCGGGATTTCGGTCGCCACCGTCAAACGCGCCATTCGGTTTCTGGTGAAGCTCGGGCTGCTGCACGTAACGCCCCAGTTCCGGCACGATGGCGGCCAGGGCAGCAACCGCTATCAGATTGTGCCCCGCATCCTCGCCGACTCCACCCCGCCGGCGAAAATCTTCGACCCAGCGGCGACGTCCTCGGCCGCGTACGCGCACGACACACAGACGCCGCCCGTGATGGAACCCCGCCCCCACCGCATCATCAAAGATCAGGGTCCGAGTACTCCTCCCGGGGAGTCAACCGACGGGTCGCATCGCTCCGCCCTATCGTCCGAGACGGCGACGCCCCCACAAGCCCAGGCCTTCGCGGCCAACACACAGGACACGGGTTCTACGGCCAATCCGCCACCCGCCGCCCGGCCTCATGACGTCACCTCCCTCGGAGATATTTTGACCACCTGGGCGGACAAGCACGGGGTTTTAGCTCCCACCATGACCCGGGAGGAGGCACATACTGACCCGGGGGGGCGGGTCACGCCCATGCCGTTAAGTGAGGCCTCGACAGCGCTAGCGGGATCGACCCCTCAAGCTACGGTAAAGAATTTTGTAAAGAAAAAGATCAACAACAGGAATTCTCACCAGGCCAGTGATTCCCATGTCAAAACTGTCCACGGAGAACAGCCTACCTCCGTTGTTGTTCATCCTGAAACCTCTCTGAAGCCGACAACCGACACCAGCCCCTCACGACAACCGGCGCCGACCAGGGACACAGCCCCTCAGGGAGAAAACAGCAAGGCGGCCCCAGAGGACTCCCCATGGATACAAAATTTACTGCGGATTGGCACGCGCGAAACGATTGAGCGCGTCATCGCCTGGTATAGGGCTTGCCCGCCCCACCATCCGGCCCGCCCGAAGCATCCCGCGGCATGGATCTATACAGCGGTCAAACAAAATTGGCAAACGCCGCCCACATGGATGACACCGAAAGCGTCGCCCCCTAGGCGCTACCGCATCGTGAGGGACGAGGAGGCCTGGTCGCCGTCCGGCGACACGACATCGCCCGCAGAGGACACGGAATGGACCACGATTACTACATGGCTGGCCTCGGAGACGGCCGCGGCCCAAGAGTTTTTATCGCAAGTCGAACAGACGTTATACGAGCGCTTAGGGGGTACGTTTGCACGCCAAGCACTCGCGTCACGCGGTCCATTATGGCAAGCTACATGCCGTGAACTGTGGCGCACTAAAACGGCTAGGGACGTCTCCGCGTAACGATCCTGTGCATAGCATGACGCTCTTTAACTTCCAAAGGCCACCTTTTGTTTGACAAATTACGCCTTATTGGGTATAGTAGGAAGAGGTAAGGGGGTAATGTATTGACAGCACGAGAGGTTTTACGCAAGCTCAAAAAATTAGGGTTTGTTATTGACCACGTGTCTGGCAGTCATTATATCCTGATCGGTCCCCAGCATCAGCGGACCGTCGTCCCATTTCATGGCTCACGCGATTTGCGTCAGGGGACGCTTTTAGCCATCATCAAACAAGCCCAGGTCTCGGAAGAGGTATTTCGACGGCTTTGACAAAGGAAGGTGGAGACGATGCAAAAAATTGCCGTGATTTTGGAACCGGCCGAGGAAGGCGGCTTCATTGCGCGTGTACCGGCGCTTCCGGGATGCGTGACGGAAGGCGACACCCGGAGCGAAGCGCTGGCGATGGCGCGCGATGCGGTCATCGGCTACCTTGCGAGCATGAAGAAACATGGGGAGACATGGCCTCCGGTTCTCCCGGATCCGGTGGCCTTTGTGGAAATTGACGACGCCGCACTCTAGGAGGGAAGGCTTGATGACACCAGGAGCGCAGTCGCGCATTGCGATACGGCTGCCGCATGACTTGCGGGCACGCATTCAACGATTGGCGCAGCGGTGGCCCGGTCGCCCCACCGAAAGTTACATGATTCGGTATTTGATTGAACGCGCTTTACCCGATGCCGAACGGGAAAGGATCGAGGATGGTAGCCCATGAAGATTCTCGCGGTGGCCAATCAGAAAGGCGGCGTGGGCAAATCGACTATCGCAACGAATCTGGCCATGGCCATGGCCTTGACGGGAGCTCGGACGCTGCTGGTCGATGCTGACTATCAAGCCAATAGCACAGCAGCCTTCGACGTAACTCCGGATCCTTCACATACGCTCAGTGCATGGTTACCGCGTTATGGAAGAGCGCCGACGCTTCATCATCATCCGACCATGCCCACCCTCGACATTTTGCCGGCGTTTATCACCATGGCCGATGACGAATGGGAGGCGATTGAGACGCGCGTCGATCCCTTAAGTCTTGCCGCGCCATTGCGCACGACCTACGCCACGGATTACGATTGGATGATTATTGACTGTCCCCCGGCCTTAGCCTCTTTCTGGGCGCGAGTCGCCCTGTTGGCGGCGCATCGCATTCTGATTCCGATTACCCCGGGCCCTTTCCCTCTCATTGGCTTTCGGCAATTATTTAACCGGATTGACTACATTCGACACCATGCGCTCAACCCGTCTCTCCGTGTGCTGGGGGTCGTCGCGAATATGGTGGACGTCCGCACGATGTTTGGTCGCGATGTCCGCGCTTTATTGACGTCTATTACGTCCGACGCGATGATCTTTCGGACAGAAATCCCGGTAGCGGCCAGTCTCGTGAACGCCCAAGGACGCGGACACACGATTCTAGATGACGACCCGCAAAATCGTGTCGCCTATACATTTGTCGCGCTCTTAGAGGAGGTGTTGGACCGATGGGACAAGCCAAACGACCTGATGCCCGGAACCAATTAGCGCAGATGCAAGAACGCATGCGCCAAAATGTCAAATATGCGGGGCCGGATAGCGCACTCCCGGCATCTCTCGCGCACCCTCAGCCATCCATCACAAAGCCGGTTGGCGCAACGGATCACAATGAAACACCCGGAACGGTGATTCACAGTATTCCGCTGGACCGCATTATCGTACGCGAGGGCTTTAATGTCCGCTCGGAAGTGCTTGAAGACGAGGAGCTCAACGCATTAGCGCAAAGTATGAAGCAATTAGGCCTCATGCATCCGATTACGGTGATCGCCCAGGATGATCACTATGCGGTGGTATCCGGTCACCGGCGCTTGCAGGCCGCCTCCTATCTCCAATGGACCACCATTCCTGCGGTGATTCAGACGTGGGACGAGTCGACACAAACGGTCGCCAATTACGTAGAAAATCGACACCGCGCGGCCGTTAGTCCGTTTGATGAAGCGCGCCGCGCTGTCCTACTCATGGAACGCCACGGATGGTCTCTCCGCGAAACCGCGACCCAGTTGCACGAAAGCTTGGGACGGTTATCCGCATTGGTTCGGATTTATCGCAATCCGCAGCTTAGAATGGCCATGGAATCGGAACGTCTACCGCTTCGTTGGCTCCATCGTTTCACAGTGCTCGTCGATCGGGAGGGCGTCGAGCATATTCCTGGGGCAATTGAGGCGTATCTGACGTGGATTACGAAAGAGCATCCTACCTGGGAACGCTTTTTAGAAGCCTTAGCCACAACGCAAGCACAGGGGACGTTGCCGGAGGTGTCACGGCGTGCTCCCACGCCCTCGTCGCCCGTATTTGACCGGGTGTGGACGTCCGCGCAACATCTCGCGCAGTTAACAGCGCGTTATCAAGCCAAGCTCTCGCCGGATGAACTCCTGAGTGTCGCACAGGCGCTGATCACCCAAGGGGAATTACTCGCGGACGCGGCTCGGCGCCGCGCAGCTCCTGTTGTAGCAACCGATAGGTCCAACACTTCGGATGCGCAGCAGGGTGTTCAACGTTGAACACAGGACCTCATGAGCCAACAAATATCCCAATCGTCGCCCAGTATTCGGGATCGGGCCTAAAGCGCTGGGGGCGCAATACCGAACGGGACTGTTCAACGTTGAACAGTCTGGAAGGCCAGATCTCTCACGCCACGCGCAGGCTACGACAAATCAAAGACTATGCCCCAGCGAAAAGAAAGGTCGTGCGATGCATAGAGAGACCTATGGATCACCCCATTGGGGACTATTGAGCCATTGGGAACACGGTGCGTGTACGGCGAGACAGGTGCGCGGCGTAATCGACTTGTCAGGGTGTTCAACGTTGAACACAGGACCCTAGGGAAAGAAGATGCGTCAACGCAATACGAGCTCTTTACGCCACATGGGACAAGGGAGGGCGGCCGCGTTTTGCTTGCGATAGCGTGATCGGATAGTTGGCCGTGCTCGGAGACGCGGCAGGTCAGGTAGTGGAAGCGCTCCGGATCATGTTCTTGGCGCGTGTTCAACGTTGAACAGGGTGACTACAGAAGGAGGCCACGGATGAACAATCCCATATATATTGATACAGACTTCGCCCGCATCACGGTCGCTCCGAAGGGGACGCAGGATCACGAGTTCCTCCTGGAACATGCGCTACACCAGTTGATGGCTGCCTATCGGGAGATATATGGGTATGAGGCGACGGTTGCCGTCCTGGACAAGCTCTATGGCTATCACGGACGCGCATAACCCGCGTGAGTGGGCAGGGACGCGCGTTGTGCCCGCACAGAACTGCTATCGGTGGTATCGGGTGTGGGTGCAACCCGACCTGTTTAACGACTGGGTCGTCTGGACGGCCTGGGGACGGTTAGGGTCCGCTCAATATCGCCAACGCCTTTACCCGGTGGCCGACTGTGAGAGCGCAGCCGCCTTGGTTCAGCACATCATTGACCGCAAGATCCGACGAGGCTACCGTTCTCACCCGTCATTTTAGTCGCGCTCTGGCTCCGATTCTCTCGTCTGTCTCACGCCACGGTTGGGAGCCCGCGCCGTCCATTCTCGCATTAGGGTCTCCAATGACGCGTATGACCGAAACCGGTGGAGCATCACATAGGCTTCGTACTCTACGAGATCTTCGGTCATCATCGCCCGGGCTTGCGAAAGATGAGGAAACGCCCGCGCCATCACTTCCTTGTCCCGAGCGATATACAACCGATCCCGGGCAGCTTCAGTGTGCTTACTTAGGCCCCAATCCAGCACAAAACCGGCCTGACGGGCCCATTGCCGCGTAAAGGTTCGTAAGGTGCGGCTATTGCCTTCGACGAATGGATGCCAATAATCGAGGTCACCATAGAATTGCGCCAGGTATGATGCAAACTGCGCCAAGGACATTCCTTGTGCATCGCGCAGGCTCCTACTGGAGAGAGCGCGCGTTAGGCCGGCATCCACCCGGTCGCGTGGAGCATACGGCACGTAATATCGGACTCCGAGGGATTCGAGGACGCGGGCTTTCACATGGGTAGGAGCAGGGGGCCGGAACTGGCCAGGATGGTACTGTGGTAGATCCTGAAAGATACGGCGGTGGACCTCACACAAATGCGCCACATCAAACGCGCCGCGCACAGGGTCTTGTTCCAACTCGGTAATTCGGATAGCCACAAGAAACGCTTCATCAATGGGCGGTTCCATGCTCCGTGGCCACCTTCAGAGCCGCTGCTTTGAACTGTCGCCAATCCAGCTCCCCGCGGACATATCGTGCGAATAGGGCCTCCGCTTCGGCGTTCAGGTGCAATCCTTCTAGGCCGATGCTATGCCGCGCAAAATCCACGGCCTCTTGACGCTTTGTACGTTCCGCCACGTCAATTCTGACGGGGGTCGACGACTGTGCCATCATAACTCCTCCTCTCCCTACAGTATACCGCGTTTTGGCGGTGCCCGATGCCTAATTCCTGCATCCGCCAGGCCACGGCCGGTCGACTCAAGCGCAGGTGTCGTGCCAGCGCTGCTGTGTCGGTACCGAATTGGCCGTATAAACTCCACATTAATTCGGCCGGCATGAGAAATTCGCGCGCAAAACTATCCGCTTCCCGTTCCATAGGCTCATTCCGTTGGGTGGGATCCCGATGCCATAGGCCGCGTTGTACGTGGCCATGTTGCAGGATATGTGGTATCAGCAGCTGCCCAATTCTTGGGACAAATATGGACAACCGCTATTCACGGCAGCCCCTTTCCGGAGGATCCTCGTGTGGAGGAAG
>NZ_NWUL01000049.1:0-12435 GCF_002903155.1 Sulfobacillus sp. hq2
AAACTGCTCATCCATAATACCATCACCTTATTATATTATAACATATTATCAGAGATCATCATAGATTGACAGCAAGCAGCTTAAACCTCCTAAGGCGCATGGTACCGTGTTCGACGTGCTGTGCGCCGCACCCTCATTAAGCTCACCACGCCACTAAGGAACGCGACCCCCGCGATCACATACAGGGCCGTCGCGAGCCACAGGGCCCCCTTGTGTTGCTGCCATAAACTCGCCACAATAGCCGAAAAGCCCGCAAGCACCCATGCCACAAGGACTGCCATTTGACTAGAAATTTTATCCAGACGCCGCAACACCGGTGTCAATTCGGGGCGGGTGCTGACTGAACCGCGACCGATTTTGTTCAATGCGACATCGAGCTCTTCCGGAAGGCGCCATCCAATTTGCCCCCAACCCTTGGCCTTGTCGGCCACTTTGTCCCACACCATTTGACCTGTTGGACCCCATAGGTTGCCAATTTGCTCGCGAACCCATTGATAATAACGATTATTCCAGACTACACGCCGTTCGTTAATCATCGGCAAGGCTTTTTCTTTTAAGAGCGCCATCCAATCTAAGTCGGGATCGAGTCCTCCTACTAGCCCAAACAGCATGCCAATAGCTCGTCCTAAAAACATATATTGTGCAGGAAACTGCAACGGCTCCTCATATAAGAAATCTTGAAAATCGCGAACGAGCGCGCTTAGTGCTGGCCCTTCTTGTAACGGCACTCCCGCAATGCGATCGAGCATGAAGCGCACTGCGCGTGTCAAAATTTCTAAATTCGCTGATGGCCTCACAAATCCTAGCGCCACCATACTATCCACCACGCCCGGTGCATTGCGTGCCAGCCCAAATTCAACCAATTGCCCAAAAACGTCAACATGTTCAGAAGGAATCGTCGCCATCATACCAAAATCTAAGAAAATCAATCGGCCATCTAGGCCCGCCAGGAAATTTCCCGGATGGGGGTCAATTTGAACAAAGCCGTCGATGACAATTTGCTTCAAATACGCTTCTACAAGTAGACGCGCTAATCCCTTCTCATCTAATCCTTGGGCACGTAGCTGTTCATGGTCCGTTAACTTCACGCCTTCTACGAATTCCATGACCAAGACCGTTGGCCTTGCATAGGATTCGTAGACACGAGGCACTTGAATATTGGACCACTCGGCAAAGTTCCGTTGGAAATGGCGCAAGTGGTCTTGTTCCTGAAGATAGTCCAGCTCGCGGTCGACAGACTCGCGAAATTCCTCAAAGAGCCGAACCGTATCAAGCCGTCGACCGACTTTTGTCCACCGCTTTAAAACGACCATAATCCGGGCCAAAGCCCGTAAGTCTGTTTTAGCAAGGGCCCGGATAGCCGGTCTTTGCACTTTCACCGCGACCACACCAGGTTCATGGCGCAGACGCGCACGGTGCACTTGTCCTAACGATGCCGCTGCCACTGGAATCGGCTCAAAGTCTTCAAAAATTTCCCCCAAAGGTTTCTGATAAGCCTCTTCAATCGTTAATTTCACGGCCTCAAACGGGGCAGCAGGTACCTGATCTTGCAATTGTTGCAACTCTTTGGTGAATGCTAAAGGCAACACATCGGTCCGGGCGCTAAGAAACTGCCCCACCTTGATGATGAGTCCTTGCAGCCGCAGGGCCTCACGGCGAAAACGGATGCCACCTTGCTGATAGATGGCATCCACTGCGCGCGCGGCTTGGTCTTTGGGCAAGATCCGTTCAGCACGTTGAATCGCACGGTAATCAGCCCAATAGGACAAGGCCAACCGGAATATTGAGATGGTCCTCGACAGTTGAGAAGCCACGTGCACCCTTCACCCTCGTCCCATTTTAGCTAGTGACCCTACTTCTGATCCGAAGCGGGCCCATCGTCTACCGGTTCATCCCACACCCGGTAGGCATCATCGAGTTTTTGCAGAAACCGGTGCCGTTTTTCACGGTAAGCCGCGCGCTGTTCGTCGGACATATTTGACCACTTTGTGACCCGAGCTACGCGAGTCAATCCCAAAAGCGCTAAGAACCAAAAGAACAATGGAACTTGCGGACGTCGCCTAAACCACATCGTAAAACCCCCTTAACAACTATTCGTACTGCTTACTATTTGTCATTATAGACGTTTTCCTATTTACATGCAGCCTATCGTAACGCGCTAGACCCAAATTTTGTCATGCGCAGGGCCTGCCGATAACAACGCCCATACAGTTTAGGAAGATGGCGCAATCCCATCATCATCACTTCTTCGCGTGCTCGCGAAATGCCCGTAAATAATTGATAAGCTCCGGCTCCTGTTGTCTCAAAAGCCTCTTCCGTTTCGGCCATCAAGATCACCATATCAAACTCGAGTCCTTTAGCATATTCCACGGTCGCCATAATGACGTCGTACGGTTCAGGATTTTCGGGCTCAAAGGCCATTTCAATCGTCTCCGGTTTAAGACGTTGAAAGCGCTCTAATAAATCCCGCGGTGCCTTATTAGCAAAAATCACTGCCACTTGTCCTAAATACTCTCGTTTGCCCCGCACTACCTCTTGCATCACCGCTTCGGCCACCTTTGACTCGCTAACCTTGACCGGTGGATGAATGATGCCGCCGCCGCGCCGAGGGACTTGTTTAATACCGGCCGGATGCGCCGCATTGGCTAGGTGCACAATCTGCGCTCCTGAACGATAATTATCCAAAAGTTCGACATGTTGGGCATGCAATCGGTTTGCTACCTCCGACCAGTTTTCGACCTCCGTATAGGGATTAAGATGTTGAAACGGATCCCCAACCAACGTAAGCGAGCCATTCGTGGAGACCAATTGCTCCGCCAGAGCGAAGCCCACAGCGGGGACATCTTGAGCCTCATCTAAAACCACTAAGGCATAATGCTGTGAATGCCCTAAAAACTTCCCGGCTAAAAACAATAACGCTAAGGCATCGGCGAGGGCCCATACCGATTCCCGATGAAAGGGTGCTTCAATCCCTGCTTCCTGTCGCGCTACGGGATAAATAGCCATCAAATCTTGAATCGTCTCCACCCGTGGGACTTGTTCTTGCCAATGATCAAATCGCTGGCGGGCCAACTTTTGATAAGAGGTCAATTGACGGCTCTCCGCTCCCGCTAAGGCCGTTTCTACCATTTGGTCCCAACGGTGTCTTAACAGGCGCCACCGTTCCCGTAATGAATATCGTGAGGAGGTCGCAAAAGTCTCATAAACTTGCGCCGATGACAATTCCAACGTACCTTGATGCCGACCGCTGACCGTTTCCACATCAAAGGCCATCCGCAAATCGCCCAGGTTCTTCGCCAAGTTCGCGGCATAGTGGTCAACCCAACGTTCTAGCCTTTGGGTAAACACCTCATCATATAATAAGGCGTCGTCAGAACTAGCCGATTTTTTTCGAACGGGGACGCCTAATTCTCGTGACAGCCATGAGACGAGGTCGTGTAGCACAACATCTTGAGCGTCCAATGATGGCAAAATATCCGAGACGTACCGCAAAAACGGTCCAGACGGACCCAAATATAAAATTTGTTGCGGAGAAAGTGCAGCCGAATGGAGCAAATGAACAATGCGATGTAAGGCAATTTCGGTTTTACCGCTGCCCGGTCCCCCTTGAATGACAAGATTCTGACGCAAGGGTTGGACAATAAGATCATATTGTTCTTCCTGCAAGGTCGCCACAATGTCCGATAACTTACCGCCGCCCCGCTTCTCAAACAGTTGCTCCGCGGCGTTCTCACCTTCGCTGTCAGGCAACGGAGGCAACATGGGCCCGCGGAAGGTATCAGCCACTTCAACAACCTCGAGATTGTCAATGCCTATGCGCGTAACCCGGTCAAGGTCCCATTGCCCTGGGACAGAGCGGTGCGTAATAAACATGCGGGCAACCGGCGCATTCCATGGGATAATATCCACTAACCGCCCGTTAGCGTCCTCAAATTCCAGCGATCTTTGGGCTTTACTGACATAGACAACAGTCGGCTCTTCTCCCTCTGTTCGGTCGACATACTCGATACGGCCATAGTAAGGATTGTGCCCATGACGGTCCCATTCCTCATACCAAATCTGCTGTCCCCGAGCCACGGCCTGATACACAGTAATATCATTATAACCACTCACGGGCGTGCCCTTACTGTCAAGCAATGCTTGGATGCGTTTTTTTATAGTAGCTAGCGCTTGCGCTAAATTTTTGCGTTCTAAAGCAAATGTGTGCGATGAGGGCCGATAGCGATATTCCAAATTCTTTCACCACCCGCATAATTCATGACAAAGGCTTTGGCAACCCACCAAAGCCTTACCATGCCATGCCAATGGTCACTATCATACCAGAAGAACCGCGACGATCCTAACGAAATCCGTCGGTGGAGCTATTTCGGACGTAAAATCGATCGCCGATGATGGCGCCCACCTTCAATTTGCTCCACGATATTTTTGGCCTGAAGCAAAGAGCATTGGTAGCGTTTTTTGATAACCCGAATAGCCTCGATCCGGCGCCCCTGGTCCAACAGACTACGGACTTCTTCCTGGGGTGACTGATCAGGTGATACTTCCCACAACAACTCCATCAGGGCACGCTGTTGGTATTCCAACGTCTTAAGACGGTGATGCAAAAACATAATCATGCCTAAAAATCCTAACGCGGTAATGAGTGCAATCCATTCCACATGCCATACCCCTATCCTATAGCCGCAGCCGTAGTTCAACGATTATTATGCCAAACCTATCATGTCTATTGTGTTCACCTCTAAGGCCCGGTGATATTCCATTTTCGACAGTATACGGGACGTGCCATGGCTTTTCAACCCGACCGAAAAGCCTAGTTCAAAACGTTCGGTGGGGTGAGAACGTCCGTGGAAGTCGGCAATGGTGCTTGATTCGGTTCGACACGCCATAGGGCCGTCAACCCAGCACCCAAAAGAGCCGCGGCCCCTGCAATGGCCAGCACGGCTCCCAACCCCCACCGCACTTCTGCAAATCCTAAGACGAACACACCCGTAATGGCCCCTATACGACTAAATGCCGTAGAAATCCCCAACGCAGTGGCCCGAATTCGGGTCGGAAAGATCTCAGCGGGTATGATGCCACAAGTCGTTCCCGGCCCACTGCCATTCAACAAGTTAACCACCATGAGCCCCCCTAACAGCAGCGCAAACACCCGCACATTCAACCATAATGCGACTGCCAGGCCCATAAGCCCAATCCCCGAAAGGAAAAACCCCCGCATTTGCAATCCTATGCGACCCGTTCGATCTAATTGAAACATAGCCCATGCTGAGCCGATGCCTCCACTAAGCGCCGCCACGCCCGTGCCGACAATAGCACCGGTTATCGACGTCAGTCCGTTAGATTTCAAAAATAAGGGAAGCAATAGACCCAATCCATACGTGGAAAAGTCCATAAGAAACCACGGAATTGTGGCCAATAGCCACCGTCTCATGGGCACAACCTCTGGAATCTTTTTCCCTCCGATTCGCGAGGTGCCGTGTCTATCTTGCAGCCAATGCAAGGACTCCGGCAAAACCCGCCGAATACCTAGAGCCACAGCAGCCGGAACCGTTGCCAAGCCAAAGAGCACACGCCAGCTCCATGCGTTCGGTAACCAATCCACGACCATGACCCCTAGACCAAAACTTACGACCGCACCTACAGACCACGCTAACCAGATATATCCCATGTGAAATCCCCGAGTCTTGGGTGGAGCAAATTCCGCTAAATACGTGGGAGAAATCGCGTAATCCGCCCCCACTGCCAACCCCACAATAAACCGTGCGACCACAAGCCACATATAGGAATTCAAGACCGCAGATAACAAGGAAAACACCATAAAAATCACAAGATCCCATAAGAGTAACCTTTTGCGACCTAGCCAATCCGCCAGCACCCCAGCAGCCAAACCGCCACCAATCGACCCTAGAAGCATGGCCGAGGCTAAGAGCCCTGTTTGCCCAGCGGTTAAGCGATAGAAACGGGTCAGGGGCACAAGCGCGACGGCAATCACGGACAGGTTGTATCCATCGAGAACAATTCCCAGACTCGACACAAGACGAATGCGCCGTAATACAGAACCCGAAGATTCAAGATTTGTCGTCATAAGACCTATACACGCTACTTTCTCGAGACTTGAACACGACGAACACCCGGCCATATTTCCCCGATACAACCAGTCCTTCACGGCCCCGAACATTAATACACGCATGCCCATCCCTCGCGCTGACTTTGTAGCATGTTGGCGAACCCAATAAGGTATGATAAAGTCAGCCATGCATATGAGACGGCCTATGTCCCACGTAGTGAACCCGTGCGGCCAGACGTTGGTCTCCAGCTCTCAACTTCAAAAGCGAGGTGCCTCATGTCTACCCCGATCTTACCCATCGACCACCGCGGATTGACCCGGGAACAAACCGCAGACCTGTTGCGAGGCCTGTCTGATTTTATTGAAACCTATCCCCACGACGCTTTTGTCGTCACCATTGATATTACACCTGCCACGACGGAAACCGCTGCACCCAAAACCCGCCGAGCGCCTCGTAAGAAATCCTGAAGACCATGGTCCTTCTGACAAGCGGCAAGTTCTCACGTCCTCTCTTTGCCGCTTGACGAAGGGGGATGCCCTTAATGCCGGAATCCCGATACCGGCTCTTGTGGGTGGGGCATAGGGCCATCAAGGGATTCAAGATAGCCCACGGCTTCCTTTAGATCGTCCAGCAGCAAATGCGCTAAATCCAATGAAAAACCATTGCGCACTACGACACGCATTATGGTCACATCAGACATGTCATCCGGCATGGGATAAGCAGGCACCTGCCACCCATACACGCGCAGCTGTCTGGATAAATCATAAAGATTCCATCGATCGGTATATCCAGAACGCATCCGCCACGAAAACACCGGAATATCGGATCCATCCGACAACAACTCAAACATTGGCATCTCAGAAATGGCATGACTCAAGAACCGAGCTACATCGCGTGAAGCATTTTGAACGGCATAATACCCGCTCCATCCTAGACGCAAGAAATTATAGTACTGCAGCAAGACTTGGGCGCCAGGCCGCGAAAAATTCAACGCAAACGTCGGCATATCACCGCCTAAGTAGGACACACGAAAAACTAAGTCATCTGGCAAATTGCGCGCCTGCCGCCATACAATCCATCCCAGCCCGGGGTAGACCAATCCATATTTGTGACCCGATGCATTAATCGAATGAACACGGGGTAATCGAAAATCCCAGATGAGCTCCGGTTGCAGAAAAGGGGCGATAAATCCTCCGGATGCGGCATCGACATGAATAGGAATATCTAGTCCAGTTTTTGCTTCCAGATCATCTAACGCCTTTGCAATAGCCTCCACTGGCTCATAAACGCCGGTATACGTGACACCTAAGATGGGGACTACCCCAATGGTATTTTCATCGACGGCCCCCAATACCCCGTCTGGAGTCAAAAACGGCTTGTCGGGGGTAATCGGGACATACCGCGGTTCGACATCCCAATAATTAGCGAATTTTTCCCATACCACTTGGACCGCTGAACTAAACACTATGTTAGGATGCGCAACCGATTTCCCTATCGCGCGTTGCCGCTTTTGCCAACGACGCTTCAGTGCCAACCCCGCCAACATACACGCCTCCGATGACCCGGTGGTTGATACCCCCATCGTGGCATGCGGCTCCGGTGAATGCCACAGGTCGGCTAAAATACGTACGCATCGCTCTTCAATAGCGGCCGTCTGCGGATATTCATCTTTATCAATCATGTTTTTGTCAAAGGCTTCCGCATACAGTTTGTCAGCCTGGGGATCCATCCACGTCCCCACAAACGTTGCCAAATTGAGGCGTGCATTGCCATCCATAGCAATTTCATCATGCACAATTTGATACGCAGCATCGGGATTCATGCCATGTTCGCGTAAACGAAATCGCGGAATTGGCTCATCATTCTCCTGAAAGACTAACGGATTGATGGCCAGTTCATCGGGCAGCGCTACGTGCTTTCGGCGAGCATGCCAGCGGCTCATAAGACCCCTCCTTATTTTCGCGCGTTGTCATAGCGAGTCTTCTTATAGTGTGACGCTATAAACAGGGAGGGGCAAGAGCCTTATCAAATAGAACCCGAAGTTCAACTTGACATCGTGCTATGGAGTGTGAAAATTAATATATGAACAACATGACTGATTTTCCTTTGCCTATAGGGTCTATGCTTGTTGATCGGCTAAATGCCGCAAGCCGCCGCACGGGACTCTCCGTCGATTCAATCGTCATCATAGCATGCCTTGATTGGCTCAGACGGCATGAAGACCACATGTCATTGTGGACCCCTCGGGCCTTTCCAGAACGAGATCCCCATGAATAGCTATGCGGGCTGTTCGTGTTTACGCCCGTTAAGATGTCTTGCCAAGCGGTCTCAAGGCAGTTCTTATCCTCCTGGAAATATACAGATATGATTTGTGCAGGTAGAGTAATATATGGCCGTGCCCTATAATGGACCAGTCACAACAACTAGGAGGGACTTCTCGACACATGGCAGGAGAAAACATCTCAGCAGCAGCATCGGGCACTTTTCGCATTGGCGAAGATTTGCCTGTTCATCGATTAGGATATGGCGTCATGCAGCTCCCGGGCCCTGGCGTTTGGGGCGAATCGCGTGATCCCGAGGGAGCTTTACGTATTCTGCGCCGAGCCATTGATCTCGGTGTCAATCTCATCGACACGGCTGATGCGTATGGCCCCTTTGTCGCAGACCTTCTCATCAAAAAGGCCCTTCATCCCTACCCGGAAGGTCTTGTAATTGCCACCAAGGTCGGGTTGACGCGTTCGGGGCCCAATGACTGGCGCCCAGTAGGACGACCCGAATATCTTCGTCAACAAGTCGAACTAAATTTACGCCATCTAGGACTCGAGCGCATTGACTTATTGCAGTTGCACCGCATTGACCCCAAGGTCCCTCTCGCCGACCAACTAGGTGAACTCACCCTCTTGCAAAAAGAGGGAAAAATACGGCACATCGGACTCAGCGAAGTGACCCTCGAGCAACTCAGTGAGGCCAGTCAGTATGCCACAATTGTCTCCGTCCAGAACTTATATAACTTGGCGAAACGCGAGGCAGAGCCGGTGTTAAAGTACTGTGAAGCCCATCATCTGGCCTTTATCCCGTGGTTTCCCCTGGCCACTGGAGCTCTTGCTGCTCCCCAAGGCCCACTGGCCGAGATGGCCAAACGGTTAGGTGCCACGCCCTCCCAACTGGCTCTCGCTTGGTTGTTAAAGCGCTCCCCAGTGATCTTGCCCATTCCCGGCACCTCAAACATACAGCACTTGGAAGAAAATGTGGCCGCTGCAGCAGTGACGCTAAGCCAAGAAGACTTCGACGCTCTTACCCATGCGGTCTAGTCGCTTCAGAACGAAGGAAACAAGCACTTTGTAGATTCGTCAAACGAGATGCCCCAATGCCACAAAAATCACATCTAGGCATTGGGGCATCTTGACGCTAAGCTGATGGAGTCTCATTCATAAAGATGCGCTGAAAATCGGCCATAGTAATGCGCACATCCCGAGCTTTTGCCCCCTCAGCAGGCCCAATATATCCGCGCTCTTCCATCGCATCGATTAAGCGCGCAGCTCTGGTATATCCCACTCGCATCCGGCGCTGCAACATCGACGTTGAGGCTTGCCCACTTTCCACGACTATTCTTACGGCATCTTGAAACAAATTATCCGTTTCTTGCGGTACCGATGCCGGAGAGTCTGGACTCTCTTGGAATTCGATAGCGTCATCTACAGATTCCGACGCCTGAGCATGCTCTACGAGATAGGTGACAATTTCCTCGATTTCCTTTTCGTGAATAAAAGCCCCTTGCAAGCGCTGGGGTTTGCTTGCACCTACCGGATGAAACAGCATATCTCCGCGTCCCAAAAGTTTCTCGGCTCCGGCTCCATCGAGAATCGTGCGAGAATCCACCTGTGATGAAACGGCAAACGCAATGCGGGAGGGAATATTCGCCTTAATAGTCCCGGTGATCACGTCAACAGATGGGCGCTGGGTCGCCACAACCAAATGGATCCCCGCTGCGCGCGCCATCTGCGCCAAGCGAGCAATGGACTCTTCAACATCTTGGGGTGACACCATCATTAAATCCGCAAGCTCATCAATAATGATGACGATCAGGGGCAGACGTTCTTCAGCCGTCTGATTATATCGCGCCACGTCACGAACCCCCATATCCGCGAAAAGACGGTAACGCCTTTCCATTTCCGCAACCGCCCAACGCAGGGCTCCGGCTGCTTTTTTGGGTTCCGTCACCACCGGACTTAATAAATGGGGAATGCCGTTATAAATCGACAACTCTACGACCTTCGGATCAATCAATAAAAGCCGAACAACATCAGGACTCGCGCGAAAAAGCAAGCTGGTAATCAACACATTAATCAAGACACTTTTGCCAGAACCCGTTGCCCCTGCAACCAACAAATGTGGCATTTGGTCGAGACGGGCAATCACCGGGGCCCCCGCCACATCACGTCCTAAGCCAACAGCTAAAGGGGAAGCCGATTGAGCAAATTCTGGGCTTTCTAAGACCTCTCGCAAGAGCACAGGCGTAATTTCATCATTTGGCACCTCAATGCCAATCGCCGATTTACCTGGAATAGGAGCCTCAATGCGCACACCCGTGGCTGCCAGCGATAGGGCGATGTCATCGGTCAAATTGACAATGCGGGACACTTTAACCCCCGGAGGGGGAATGATTTCAAATCGTGTAATCGTCGGGCCCTGGCTGACGTCCCCCAACTTGACATCAATACCGAACTGTTTCAGAGCGGTCACCAGAATTTGGGCACGTTCAGCTGCACTAAATCCCCGGCGATCCGCCTGGGGAGGAACCGGCGCGGCCAACACACTGAGAGGAGGTGGCAAATAGTTCATGGCGCCTAGCGGTGCCAAAATTTTCGGAGGCGGCGCGGGTGCAGTCGGATGCGAAGCTTCCCGCATCTCTGCCATGGGATCGGCGATTTTCGGCGCCAGTATAGCCGTCTGTGACTCCGTCTCCACTTGCCTCATCGGCTTAGGCGAGGTCTTGGGGGACCTTGGCGTCACGGCCTTTTGACGATGCTTCGTCTCTTGCACTTCGGGGTAAACCCATTCGCGCAACACATGGTACCCCGCGCTCAAAGCCTTACCCACCCCACGCATCATCACCCAAAGAACTTGTCCGACCATCACCCCCATGGCCACCGCACTCATTCCTGTATAGAGCATGCCCCCAATCAATAAGAGGACAAGGCCTAGGAGAAAAGCCCCGACAGGGTCGATAGCGTGGGCAATGCCTTCTTCCAGTCGCGTCGCTAGAAATCCCGCCTCCAGCTTGTCTGCAAAAGGCAATAAGATAAACAGGCCAACAATTCCAATGACGGCTCCCCAGCCCCGACGATTTCCTGTAAAGGAGGGACGGTTTAATAACCGTAATAACCCAGCGACAATCACAAAGGCAGGTATGGCCCACGCCAGCAGACCAAATGCAAAAAATAAACCCTGACCCAAATCACGCGTTAACCGGCCTGAATGGGGAAATACTAATGATAAATAGCCCAACAATCCCAAGGCTACGAGAAGAATCCCTCCAATTTCTCGACGCATATCCTTGGTAATTTGTTTGAGCACCGACCCCATTACAAATCCTCCTAACCACTCTTTAACACTTGATGGCTGTCATGGCTTAAACCCATCATGTGGCGTCAACGCTGCCGTCATCATCGGGTCCAGACTTAATGCGCCATAGATAGGCCCCACGTGAGTAAGGCCAACATCAACGTATACCATCCAAATTGTCGCCATAGGCGCGTCACTCCCAGTGCATGCTTAACCCATTTTATCGCAAAAACCCCACTAATGGCAGCCACACCCATTCCGACCAAGATGGACGGATCGATACGAAATTCACTAAATGCGCTTTTATGCAAGATTAAAAAGGCCGCCCCCGCAATCACTGGAATAGCCATGAAAAACGACAATTGAGCCGCATCATCCGCCGATAGCCCCAAGACGCGTCCGGCAAAAATCGTCGAGCCGGACCGGGACAGCCCTGGCCATAAGGCAAATGCCTGAAAAATCCCTATTATAAAGGCTTGGCCCCAAGACAGACTTTCCAAGGAGCGGTGTCCACGCTCGGCCGGCGGAGTAAGCCATAAAGCCACCGTCGTTGCCCCCCAGCCAGCGGCCACAGCTATGGGAATAAACCACTGCGTTATCCATTCGCCAGCCCAATATCCCACAACTGCAGCCGGCACTGACGCGGCAATTAATTGACCAAGAAACCGAAAACTCCGAGAATGCCCAGCGGCCAGCTCTCTTATCCATTGCGCCAATTCCTGCCGATACCCCACAAATACGGCTACCAGCGTCCCAACATGCAAAGCCACTTCGAGTTGGGCACCAGACGACGGCAACGATA
>NZ_NWUL01000005.1:0-23611 GCF_002903155.1 Sulfobacillus sp. hq2
CTTCCTCCACACGAGGATCCTCCGGAAAGGGGCTGCCGTGAATAGCGGTTGTCCATATTTGTCCCAAGAATTGGGCAGCTGCTGATACCACTAAGTCTATCCGAATTGGACATAGAACAGGCGTTAGGTGCAGGTGCAGAATGACCTTACGAAGCGCGGATCGTCAGAGACAGCCGATCCGCGCTTTTGCGGTAGACAAAGGGGGTGATACATCATGTGCCCAAACTGCTATAGCGAATTGATGCTGTTTACCGACCCAACTACTGGGGATGCTTGGCAAGGTTGCAGCACACCAGGATGCGGGTATTCGTGTCCGGCCCCATAGAGTGTGAGGCCACATATAGAGAAAGGACGAATGAGCATGACAGACAACGAACTACGCGCTCACTTTGTGGGCAAGCGTGTTCAGCGCGAAACTACCGGAACCATCACACGGATGCAACGGGATATGCAATTAAATTGGGTGGTCGAATACATCCGAGATTTAGATGGCGGAACGAGCCATTTTTCGGTGCGTTATCCAGAACGCGAGATCGAGATTATATCATGTTCGCCAGGTGCTGAGCCTTGAGGCACACGATAGCGGGCGACGATGAACCGCTGGATTTTGCTGGACGTGATCGGCACGCCGTAGGGTGTTGAATTTGCCGTGATGTGACTGCCCAGCGCTGTCAAAGACATTCAGCTTCAGAAAGAATGGTAACGTCATGAGCCATCTGTCCACTATAGACGATACTCTGTGCGGTTATCTGCCGCAGCATGTCACCTCACAGGAATTTCCGGTAGCCAAGCGCGGGCGGCGGCTGTGGTTCGTAAAAGGGGGCCAAAGATCGTGACACTACTGTACTATTTTCGGGGCTGTGAAGACGGTCGAAATTTAGACCATTACGTGGCGGATGTGGCCCAATGTGGCGGGCGCAATATTGAGACGTTTCCCGGCGATCCCAAAGAACAGATCTGCGCCATCCGGTTCAGTGTGGATGATAAGGCACAGTTTGTGCAGGCGTTTCGTCAAACGGCGTCGTATGCCTTTCTCGAATGACTGCGTTGCGCAGGCGGATGCCGTATGACCACAGCACATAAGATAAGGCTCCTGATGTTGGTGCCGACTAGGTCTCAGGTCACGTGTTTGTGCTACTCTGTCGGACCGTTGTGGCTCGCGTTGGATCGCCCAGCGCGAGCCGTTTGTTGTGTCGTAACAACTTGATCACAAGGGGGACTCCATCATGAGGAGTATCGGCTATCGAGTGTACACGGTGCAACAGGCGGACGGGACAGCTGCGCTCCTGACGGTGCCCGCAGGGGCGTCGGTACAGATGTGCTTAAATCACGAATACCCAGGGGGGACGTTGCTTCACCCGGAGCCGGTGTATGAAGCCTCGTGGGATCAGAAGAGTGGCGGGTATTGGTCAGGGGATTGATGATTGTTGCGGCCCGTGTCATAGATCCGTTGTCAACTAGCCTGCTCTAAAGGGCGGAGCTTTAGGAACCAAGGCCACGGATGCCTAAAGCCACGGCGATTCGATTTGAAGAGGATAGGGTTGTTTTTGCTCTAACTAACGGAGGCGAATTAGCCTTTCCCTTGACGGATTTTCCACGCCTCCGCAACGCCACGCCTGAACAAAGAGCTCAGGGTAAATTAGTGTGGGGTGGAACAGCGGCTCGGTGGGATGAGATTGATGAGGATATCTCGATTCAACAGTTGCTGACGGGTGAAGACTAAAGCCTAGCGTTTTCGTCGCGTACTTTATCGCATGGCCTTCTCGCGGCTCGTGCTGGATAACCTAGCACGAGCCGCGTTGTTGTGGCAAGGATGCATGGGCAAAGGAGATGTATCGTGAACACAGATTGGGGGTGCTTGACCGCTCGAGGGATCAAGCATCTATCATGGGAACGTGGCCTGATTGCCGTGTTTCTCACGACCGTGTGGGCGGGATCATTAGCCTATCACGGGTTTCGGGGGGATGTGCAATCGGACTTGGCCATTGGCCGATGGATCCTTGCGCACCATCAGGTGCCACACAGGAATCTCTGGATGACCGCCGCTTGGCACCATTCTTTCTCTGATACCGAATGGTTGTATGGGGTGATGGTCGCTCTGCTGTATCGGACGGGCGGGCGGCTCGCGATTTATGGGTTTGGGGTGACCGTGATCGCGGGCCTTAGTGTCGGGCTGGCTGGATGGATTGTGCGGATCAGCCCTGTGTGGCGGTGGCCTGTGACTGTGGTCATGGCGTTTTTACTGTCCCCCGCCATTACGCCGCGCCCCGTGCTTCTGACGTTTCTCGGTTGGTGGGCGGTCGTCGAGGCGATTCGGCGCTACCGCGCAAATGGGCAGCGGACATGGCTGTGGATCGTGGCGGCTCTGACTGTCGTCTGGACACAGATTCACATGACCGTGGTGCTGGTGCCGATAGCATTGGCATGGGAGATGCTTGCGGGCATGCCTGAACGCCGCCGAGCCCTCGCGGGGCCTCTAGGATTGGCGATTGTCGGCACCGTGGCGCGTGTGGGAGGCGTCGGCAGTGCGGCAGGGTTTTTGGGGCATGTGCTGACCCCTCTGATCTTGACGCATATTATCGAGTGGATGCCGCCCGATCCTCGCACGTGGCGGGGCGTGTTCGTTTTTGGATGGTTGTTCGGCGTGTGGAGTAGTGTCTGGCCCGTCCTGCGACGCCAACACGATTGGGTCAGTCAAGGATGGTTGATTGGGGGGACGGGGGCGGCGTTATTTGCGCAACGTTTTGTCCCCTACATGGCGATTGGGACGCTCATGCTATTGATGACGCATGTCCCCCCATCTCGGAGCGGCGCACGGGGATGGCGTACCGGGATGTTGGTCGCTCTGACGACCCCTGTGCTCGGTTTAATGGCGTTGACCATCCGACAGAGTGGGGTTTTTCGTCCGGCTTGGCCCGCGTCGGCCCTGACGTTTTTACAGAAACACCACGCGACCAACATTGTCAGCCGCAGCGGAGACACATTGACCGGGGCCGGCCTTATTCCGTGGGTGAATGGGCAAATCCAATTAGTGTCCGACGCGCCGTGGCTTCCCCTCTGGTTGGACACGATTCAAGGAACCGTGGAGCCTGCGCAATTTGTGGCTCGTGCCGATCCGACCAGTCGATGGATTGTCTGGCCCTTGGACCGAGCTCCTGGTCTGCCGGTTCGCATGCCATCTTCATGGCGGATGGTGTGGCGCGGGGACATTCGGTGGAATGGGGGATTCCAAAAAATTCCCAGTGCCATTTGGGAACGAGTGGCGCCGGACGCTTGTCTCCAGTGCAATCGGCACGGACTCGCCGTCTGTTCTGGCTGCCGTGTCTCATCTGTGTCACATCTTCACGCAACAGGTTGGGACACCCTGTATCCGATCCCCGTCCCCTCATCCACGCCATGCGGTTTTCCTATGAACACAGCGGACGGCCACTCTTATTCGGAGGTGCTGCATAGTACACATGGTTCACATCCTTAAAATCTGGCCCGAATATTTTCACCCGATTCTGACGGGCGCTAAAACGGTCGAACTGCGCACGGAAATCGATCGCACCTTTGCGGTGGGGGACGTTTTGCGTCTCTGCGAGTATGTGCCGAACGCTATCCCTGCCTATATCGGCCGCACGTGCGCGGTCCGTGTGACCCATGTGCTTCGGGACCCGGAGGGCCAGTGGCTGGCCCCAAACGTAGCGGCGCTCTCGATTCAGCGCCTGCACGCGGATTGACCGACTTCAGCCGAGTCCTGGGCTCCTCGGTGTTATGCCCCGAAAAGCTGGGCCGGACGCCGTTGCTGAAAGGAGTCGCTGTCGATGGATGTCTCTCCCCGCCTATCCCACCGTTCTGGCAGATGATTTGCGTAGGCTGATCGTGTCTCCATGACATCCTCAGCATGGCTTTGTAATTACGACCTCGCTGACATTCTCCCGCATGGGCTTTTGCTGGGCGGGTGTTTTCGAAGGGGGCGATTGTGTGTTTCTCGTAACGTCGCGTTTAGCGTTTTGGCAACAGCCTATTGTCGATTTGGCTACAGGCCACGTCATATCCGTGGAGTGGCTGGCCCGGGCGCGTGGGGATGACAGTGCGGTCAGGTTGTGGCAAGCTGCAACGCAGTTGGGCCTCATTGCTCGCTATGAATACGCCATCCTCCAGCATCTCGTGCGTGTCCGTCGGGTTCAACACGATCCACGCATATGGCACATCAATTTGCACCCGCAGGGGGTCGTGCGCTCTATCGGTCATTATCCTGATGTGTGGGGGCGGTTTACCCGCGATTTGTCTCCCGTGGTCTGGGAACTCTTAGAAGTCGATCATTGGCGGTCTGAAGATATTGCCGCCTTAACCCGCGTGGGCGGGGATCTGGCGCTCGATGATTGGGGTGATGGCCCGGGCACGTCGACCCGGCTGACGCAATGGCCTATTCGACGGTTAAAGCTTGATTGGCCGCTGATCCAGCGGGCGATGCATGAAGTGCGCGCTGGAGCATGGGTTCAAGCGGTACAAGCCTACGCCGCAGCACAAGGCATTATGGTGATCGCTGAAGGGTTAGAAACGGTGGATCATGTCGAAGTAGCGAAAGAGTTGGGAATTCGATATGGTCAAGGCTGGGCGTGCGGCGTTCCGGCGCTGGTCCGATAGACACAGATTAGGCATAAACTTGTGCCTAATCTGTTGCGCTAGCTGTCATTCAATGCTATATTCAAGGTAGCGCAACAGGCGTGAGGTATCGTTTTGCCTACGACCGGAAAAAGTCTCCTAAAATCTGCATCCCGCTGAGCCATTCGGGCGGGGTGCAGATTTTTTCTCTAGTATGACTTCTCAGCATTTCTGACCAGTCAAGTACCTCCGGTTAAAGCCGGAGGCTTGTGAGAGCGTGCTTCGCCAGCCGTTTAGCGCAAGGTGCCCTCAGGGTACGAAAGACTAGCTTGGTCTAGTCACCGGATCGGGCAACTGTCTCCGGGGACACTCGAAGACCGCTGAGCCATCCGCCCGTGGCGGGGCAGAAGATGTGACGGATACCCCCCTCGTCTGTCACCCCTCTGGTGGCCAGCAGCGAAGGGTTTAAACGCGGCAGTGTGGTCCGACATCCGCAATGGGGTGTCGTTCACGTCGGCGGCACGATGGGTGGACGGATCAGTCTACATCGGATGTCTGATGGCCATCGTGTGACCCAAAAGGCCTGTCCCGCCGATTGCCGCGTGTTGACGTACAATGCTTGGAAATTTCACTGGGCTCCCCCATCGCCGTCGAAAGTAGCCTCGCCATTATCCGATGAAGAAAAAGTGCACCAATCCGAATCTCCCCGACTTGTGTTGCCGAGAGGCAAGTTATTTTTTCGAAAGCGGAAAGGGGTATGACACCCTGATGATGAGCGAAAATCGTGTCGCCGTCGACTGCGGCCACGGATGTGTGAAAGCCTTGACCGATCACGGGCAACGGTTGCTTGGTCCCAGTCTCATTGTCCCAGTGGTCGAGGGGGCCGAGACATGGGGCACACTGGACGCGGTCAAGCCGGATGTTGTGCAATGGGCGGGGCATGAGGCCAACCATTATTTAGTGGGCCAGGACGCGGCTCCCCATGCAGCGAGCTTGTTCAGTCGCGATAAAGCGGCCGATGTGCTGACCCGAGACTTGACGATGATCGCCGTAGGACGGCTCTTAGCGACATCGGGTCGAGTACGGTTGGCCGTGGGCGTACCGCTGGCATGGTATCTCCAAGCCCGTCGCGAAATTCCCGAAGCGTGGGCTGGGATCGTGACCGTGAACGGCCAGACCCTAACCATCGCACAGGTCGCCGTCTGGCCGCAAGGCGTCGCCGCGTTGCTGGCGGTTTTGCCGCCGACCGCATCTCCCGGACTCTATGCTTTGGCCGATGTCGGGTATCGTACCACGGACTATTTAATTGTGGAGGTCACCCGGGCGGGACATCCGCAACTGATATCCGAGTGGTCGGGCACCGTGGAAGTGGGGGCGTATCATGCGCTCGTGGAGGTGGCGCGTCAAGTCGAGCAACGCTGGCAGGTGACCTATGCTCCTCACGAATTGGCACAGCGCACGGAGATTACGGTGCGAGGACAAGAGGTCTCCATCGAGGCATTGCAAAGAGCCGCACAAGCCCGAAATCGCCAGAATGTGATGGGGCGTTTGCAAACCGCGTGGGCGCCGATTCTCCCTCGGTTATCGGCCTTGCTGGTCGTCGGAGGAGGAGCCGAAAATTGGCGTGGGGAAACGTTGGGCACTATGCCTGTCACAGTGGCAACGGATGCCCAATGGGCTAATGCGCAAGGATACTTGTTGGCGATGCCTCAATAGGGGTACGACGAGGGCGGCAAGGCAGAGACGCCACGCACCCATGCATGAATTAGGGCACGCTCTAGGCAATCGGATTTCCCATCGGAGTATCCTTGCGTGGATAATCTGTGCATCATGTGTGCATAGCCGTCGCCATTTTTCAGCCCTAGCCCCATCGTTTCCTAAATTTGGGCGTTCATCGTGCCGCTCCGCATAATTCTGATGCGGAGCGGCACGTGTATTCACCACGAACAAGGAAGGGCGGAGCGTCATGCGCATTGTTCTGTATTTGAATCCGGTCGCTGATGCGGATTTGATTGCACAAATCGTGGCATGGCCGTTAGGCACTCGCTCCCAACGCATCAAGCAGGCCTGGCGGGGGCAAGACAGGGACACGGAGAACTCGACAGACACCAGGATAGCCCAATTGGAGCAACGGGTCAGGGCTTTGGAATCCCGAGTGTTGGAGCCCGCTCCTGCACGACAAACGCTGCCTCTGCGAGGGTGGGGGGCCGACACCATGCAGGGATTGCTTAGTGGCTTGACCTCTCATGATGAGGCGCAGGATGAGGCGCAGGATAATGGGGACGGATCCAAAGCCACAAGGAGGAACAGCAATGATGTTACCGGAGTTTAATGCGGCGCGGCTTAGTTGGCGTCGATGGCATGACCATCCCGCTAGCCTTGAAGAACAGCGCACTTTTGGCCGTCGCTGGCGGTGGACGGCGTTATGGGAGAGCATATGGGACCAATGGTTGACTCGCGATGTGGTGATCGGATCGTTGGATGAGTTTGTGGTCAGCGCCCGACGTTTTTGGCACCCACTGGCATCGTTAATGCGTGATCCTGTGCCCTATGATCCGACGATCGAAGGAATCTGGCAAGACGTTCTTGGCGAGGGGCCTCAAACCTTGGTGACGTGGGCCGAGACTGCCCACGTCACGTGGCAGGCCATGAATGCGACACCGGGCCCCATGGCGGAAGTCTCATTGCCCCCCACAAAACAGTCCCGTGGCAAACGGTCGCCCACCTCCACGGGCGATGCCACCGCTGATGCCCTCTTAGCTCAATGGTTGGTGGCCATGCGAGAGCACGGGGTATCGAAGTCCTACAGTGGCAATTTGCGCCGTTACGTCGTGTTGGCATCCAACGCAGCGGGGGTCTTGCCCGAGGCGTTGGATGCTCAGGATCGTCGGTGGAACAAGGAAACGCAGACGGCGATTCTGCGCTATCAAAGTTGGCAGGCGCATCTGCGCTTGGAGGAGGGGTCCGCTTGGAAAAAGTAGCATGGCAAGTGATTGTCGCCGTGGATGCGGAGTCAAATGCAGACCTGGCTGCTTGGGTGCAACAGAATGGGGGGGAGGCGGTGCAGGGGGTTACAACGCTTGACACGGCCGCAGAGCTACCCGTACAATTGTCCGCTTACAAAACCGTGCCGGTCACCATTCTAGCAGCGACCACCTGCCCCGAATTAGTCCCGTGGGCTGACACCTGGGCCGCCGTGGGGCAGCAGCGCACGCCACCCACGCGGTGCATTTTGTTGGCCGAGGGGACTCCCGATGGGACCCCTGGACGGCTTGGCAGCTTGGCAGGTACGGCGTTGGCCCAATGGGCGACCGTGATTGAAGGACAGGTTACGCCCCCGGACAACGAAATTCTCTATGATTACACTGATATTGGGCACCGATTATGGGGTCCGTTAGCCCACGCCATAAAACGCCGAGGGCCAGCGACTTCGTTAACGGAGGGGGCCGCCGATCCGATGCCACATCCCGATACCATCAACGCGATGGCGTCGCAGCCTCCCAGTAAAAAGGGATTTTGGAGTCGCCTTCGTGGTGGGGCGGATTCGCAATCTTCCGCCGCTCGCACGCAGACAGCATTAGGCGCGGTGCCTCCGGGATCTAGCGGCACGCGAGTGGTGTTGCCCCCGTCCCGCTTGATTGTGGTGGTCGGAGGTAAGGGCGGGGTGGGCAAAACCACGGTGTCGGCGGCTTTGTTGCAATCAGCGGCGCAGGTGTACGGAGGGGCCGTCGGGCTTGATCTCGACTACCTGAAACCCAACCTCGCTTTGCACTTTTGGGGATCGGACGAGGGCCTCCCGGACTTAGGGATCTTGTTTGATCAAATCGAAGTGGCACGGTCTCAGCCTGGCGGACACGATCCCGAGATGGAGCGTCGGTTAGTGGACCAGTGGATGGATGCGCTCCCGCCTGCGGGACGCGGGCTGGTGGTGGTGCCGGGACCGCATCGCAACCGACTGCATCCTGCGTTCCCCCCGTTAGGCATTCCTGACCTGTTGATTGGGTGGGCCATGAACCAGGAGGAACCGGTCGTGGTGTGCGATACCGATCCGGCGCTTGATGAATCCGCCCAGACCGCCATTAAGCGGGCAGAACACGATGGGGTGTTGATTCTGGTGACCACCCCCGAGCAGGATGCCATTTTGGAGACAGACCGGGTTCGGCATCAGTTGCTCGATGGGTTTGGCTTCCCTGCGGAAAAAATGCTCTTGATTGTCAACCGGCGCGGCAGCCCCAAAGGGGGCGTGAGTGCGAAGGAAATTGCGAATCTCCACTTGGGGGGCATCCCCTTGCTGGCGGAACTCCCGTGGGTGCCCCAAGCGGCGCACCAAGCGTTAGCGAAACACCATCCTATTGAGTGGGGACGCAAAGTGCCATGGGAACGGGTTTTAGTCGAGGCTACCGGTCGCCCGGTCGCGTCCCAAAAGCGACGGTAGCTGCTAGCGTGGGCTTTAACAGGAGAGGAGAAGAAATGCGTGAGTGACATCAATCAATATTTGCATCGCCCCGGCAAGGCGGCGGCCTTGCGAGCGGATCATAGTCACGGGTCCCACACCGCCTATGCCACCTACGAAAATGCGGCGTGGGATTGGATCGAAGCTCATTACCCGGACATCATGCTCCACAAGGAGAGTGTGGCGACGGAAGTCGTCACTGACACCATTGCGCAGGCGGTCGCTCAGCTAAAAATTCCATCGAGCGCCACTCGTGCGGCGGTCGCGGCGAAGTTACGAAGTCGTCTCATTGGAGCCGGAGCCATCGATCAGTGGATGAACGATCCCAGCGTGACGGAAATTACCGTCGTCAACACCCGTGTGCGGGTACAACGCGACGGGCGGTATGAGGTCGTGCCGCCCCTAGTCTCCCCCGCCGAAGCGTCCAATTTAGCCCAGTTCCTATGCGACCGAGCTGGCGCGCGCTATCAGCCGGTGAATCCGTTACAAACCATTATGTGGCCGGGCAACGGGGCGCGAATAAACGTGGTTCATGAGAGCGTCAGCGGCAATGGAGGGCCTATTATCACCATTCGCAAACGGAACAAGCAAGCGGCCTTCGATTTAGCTGATTTGATTGACCGCGCGATGATGAATGACGAGATGGCGGATGTCATCATTCGGGCCATTCGTGGTAAGGCCAACATTGTCATTGCGGGGCCGACCAACACCGGAAAAACTACCGTCTTACGGGCGTTTGCCAGAGCCGCCATCCCTCAGTGGGAACGGGTGATCACGATCGAGGATATTGACGAATTGCAACTGGTAGATGTGTTCCCTGATTGTGTCAGCTTGGTCGGTCACGAGAAGTCTGACCCCGATAGCGCCGAACCGGACGTGTCGATCCACGCGCTTTTTGTCAATGCTCTTCGCATGACGCCGGACCGCCTGATCGTGGGAGAGGTTCGGGGAATCGAAGCCAAGGATGTCCTGGAGGCGGCGGCGACGGAACAGGGGGGGATGCTCTTTACCGTGCATCTCAACCGCCCAGAACTCTTGTTTCAACGGTTTCATTCGATGTTCATGAATTCCGGGCTGATGTTGCCATACGAAGTTGTGGAAGCGCAGGTCAAAAATGCTTTGAACCTCATCATCCAGATCAACCGCCCCGCCAATGAAGACGGGCGTGTGACGCGGCGGGTTACTGAGATCGCGGAAGTGCGCGACGATGGGACGATAGCCCCGCTGTGGCAGTGGGATGGCACGGATTGGCTTCCTCGCAATGCCTTATCCGATACCTTGGCCCGGCGTATGGCGCTCTATGGGAACCTAGGAGATGCAGAATGATTGCGGGGCTGATCGGAGGGCTGGTGGGCGCGGGGGGCTTAGGAGCCTTGATATGGTACACCACGGGAACCCCATCGTCGGCGGCCAAGCCTCGGGAACCCGACCCAGCGTGGGATCTTGGGCCGTCTTTAGCCCCTCGCCTGTTGGTGGGCCTTCGGATTGGGGCTGGGGTCATCGTGGCGCTGCTGGTGCTAGGGGCGACGCACAATATCGGAGTAGCGGGAATCTTTGGCGCCATGGGCGGGCTCATGCCCGTTGTGATATTACGCCGCATGGCCGCCACACGGCGGGCGAAGTTAGACACGCAAGCCTATACCTTAGCGAATTCCTTGCGGCTGTTGTTGCCGATTAGTGACAACGTGGTGAGCGCTTTGACCGACGCGATGCACAATGCCGAAGAGCCGCTCAAGAGTATCCTCGCCCAAAGTTTGCGTGCCGAGACGCGCCATACTGGAGCCGGGACGGAAATGATCCGGCAAATTGGGCGCGACGTGCGGCAAGCGGATCTTGAACTCTTAGGCGATATTCTCGTGCAAATTCGCACGCAAACCACACGGGCAAGTCGACTCTTAGAAGATCTCGTTGCCATGTGGGGCAGTCGTCTCCAAACCGAACAAAAGCGGTTAGGTAAAATCAGTGGGAGTACGCGGTTGGGATTCGGGATGATTGTGATTTCGGTCGGAATTCAGGTGTTCTGGCCCGCGTTTTCAGCCGGGGCTCGCCACTCGGACGGGACAGTTGTGGGCCTAGTCATGGGCAGCGTCGGAGCAGCCATGACGGCGGGGGCATTCTGGCTGCTCGATCGGGCGGTTCGCAAAGCGATGAATGCGGTCCGCTGATGAAGGAGGGACTATCGTGGACATTCGATTGAGCCTCGCCGTGGTCGTGGCCGTGGGGCTGGCTGTCGGGGTGGCATGGAGTTTACCTGGCCGCCGTCCGTTATCGTGGTTTACGGCACAGCGGGGATCGCAGGCGTGGAGCAAGGCGCTACTGATGGCCATCTGGACCCGCGTGACGATGGACAGTACCCGACGTAAAGCCAGTGTCATGGGGACGACGCCTCTAATGCTCTTTGCCACTATTTTAACGGCGGTCGCGGGAGGCGGGTTTCTACTGATATTGCTAGGGGTGCCGCTGATCATCTTGGTCGTCTTAGCGGTGGTAGCCCTGGTCTTAGTGCCCAATTATTTGATTCGGCGCCGCTTTACCCGATGGCAACGGCGCGTGGTCGCAGGATTACCGAGTTTTTTACATCACCTACAAATTCTACTGGACTTGGGGTTGCCGTTGGTCAACGCCGTCAAGCGGGCACGAAACCGTGTGGACGGGCCTCTGGGACGCGAACTAGATAAGGTGATCTTTCGGTTGGAACGGGGAGAGTCGGTCGGGGATGCTTTCGGGGCTTTGGCTCGGGATACGCAACGCATGGAAACCCTCGTGTTGGCGGCCACCCTGTCCACGGTCGCGGGGCGGCGCTTGTCGGGAGAAGCCCTAGCCCCGCTGATGGTGATGTTGGTCGCCGTCCAAGACCGCGAACAAGAAACGACATCGCAGTCGGTCGACCAAGTGGCGTCCATCATTCCGATCATGGCGACGTTTGGGGCTCTAGTAACCGGCCTCTACTTTATGTTAGCGATGGCCGTCAGCGGATTATCCGGGGTGTCGTTGTAGGGTTGGGGAGGCTCACAACCTAATAGGGGGAGTGGTAGTACGATGAATGACCGCCGTGATATCAACACGCCAGGGCCGACCGATCGGACTCTCGATGATCTGGATACCATGCTGACGCCGTGGTCTGATTCGGGGCGTGGCCTCCCGGCTTCCACGCCTCGCCTCTCCGTCCCCCTACCGCGCAGGGCGGACAGAACTGGGGCTGTGGTGGCGAGATGGTGGCCTCGTCGCCTCAAATGGATCGCATGGATATGGATTGGCGGCACCGTATTCATTATAGCAACGGACCCCGCCGCCCTGACGAGTCGAGCGATCATTGAGGCGTCGCTGGTCTTGACAATACACGTTGTGTGGGTTTTTGCTTATTATCTGCACACGCTCCGAGTTTGGGACGATGACTACAATGTTCCCTTTTCCGTGCTGAGCGCCGCTCAACAGCGCGTGGGGATGTCCTTGCAATGGGTGGTCTCGTTCACCGTCACGCTGATCACTGTGTGGGGACTTTTTGCCGTGTCCGGGGGGAACCATGACCTGACCACGATGTCGCGGGTGATGCCGCATGCTCTAGCCCCCCTCGCCCCTATTGCTAGGGGGCTGGCATCAGTCTCGTTGGGCGTCTGGTTGGGTCTGCTGGCGGTCGGGCACATGATCGGAGTGGTGGGGGTTACCCGAATGGCTTGGCACCACGTGGCATCGTAGCGGAGGGCCTGGCATCTAGGGACACAGAGGCAACAGGGCGCCGATTTTCGGCACCCTGTTGCCTCTGTGATAGGAATGAGCGTGCGGCCTCGTTGACGAAGGCTGCGCGCTGAAAGGAGTCCAAAACTATGTCATCGTCTCCATCCTCATTGGCATCGCAAGCCCTGCCAATCGCCGCTTTAGCGGTCGGAGTCCTAGGATTGTTAGCGGGGGGCTTCGCGTTGGGTGTCTTAAGTCGTTCACCCGCCCCCACCGCGTCCGCCCCCAAAGTGGTCACCCGAAATCCTTCGCGGTCTTCCCCACCTCCTGCTCAAGGGTTGGCTGCGGTGTTGCACACTACGCACCTGTGGGCGTTTCCGGTGGACACGTTACACGGCCACACCACCACGTTAGCTCATGGATCTCATGGCACGGTGGTCTTGGTCATGGCGTCATGGTGTCTCTATTGCGGATATGAAGATCGCTATGTCATTCCCCACTTAGTGAACACGTTGCCGCAGGTAACCTTCGACATCGTGGATGTCTCCCCCGAAGGGGGGATTGCCGATCCCGGCCCCCTGAATCCGCCGTTTTCGGGGCACGATGGCACCGGCGGAGCCTTAACCACACAAGGTATGGAGCAGGTGATGACCCGCTATGTCCACCAGTATCATGTGCCTCCGTCTGTTCACGTCTATGTGGCGCCTCCCGCGACGCAAGAGGCCTGGCGCGTCTCGGACTTTCCGACCTGGGTGTTTGCCAACAAAGCCGGGGTAATGACGAAACTGATTCCCGGCGCGACCGCCGTGTCGGGTTCCCGACGCGGGGTGGAGCAAGCGATCCAATGAGGCCCGATCCGCCCACAGCGGGTCCCACGCTCTCGTGGTCTGACGCGGATCTCGTCCAACGGTATCAAGCAGGGAACGAGACCGCGTGGGATGCGCTCTACGCCCGCTACGATCCGTGGCTTTGCCGGGCGAGTCGGCGTTATCGTGTGGCTGGGGCTGATCAGCACGATATCCAGCAGTGGATGCGGTTGGCTCTGTGGCAAGCGGTGCAATCCTACGACGCCTCGCGGGGATTACCCGTGCAGGGATGGGTGGCGGTAGTGGTTCGTCGGGCAATGGCCAACGTGATACGGCGCAGCCGACGGTATAGCCAATTGGTCTTTGATACAGCTATTTCGTTGGAAACGGTGAGCAATTCCGAGGAAGATAACCCCATCACCGTGGCCGACCGAATTGCAGCTCCGGGTCCCGATCCCGAAGCGATCGTCATTCAACGAGACACACTCGTTACCGTATTAACGGCTTTGGCCGAACGCTTAACGCCAACCGAGTGGCGGGTGTTGATTCCGCTTATGCGTCACGAACCTGTGCGCATCACAGCCCGAACGCGCGGGTTGACTTGCAAACAAGTGGACAACACTCGCCAACGAATTCGCCGGAAGGCCCGTCAGTGGCTATACGACGAAACGAGGGGTTAGATATCACGGACAACCGTCCTGCTCTGACGTAGTTTGGAAGGTGAAAGGATCTGAAGTGCCATGACTGCTAATTCTGTGAATGTCAAGACACCTGAAGGCACGATTACTGCGTGGGCTGATGGACCAGGCGAACCCTACCCCGGCATTACCATTGAAATTAACGGAATTCCCGCAGCAGTGGTCGAGTGGCATGACGTGTATCAATGCTTTGTTTTGCGCACCTATACAGATACGGGCGAAGAACCGCTCCACTATCACCGATGGGACGGCACGGCCATCGATTGACATCTCCGGATATTCTACACGCCATCGCGAATCCCAAAGAAGCTTGACGGATCGAGGAATTCGAGTCATACTATCCTCAACAATAAGCCCGTGAGCGGGCGGCTACCTTATGTCCCGGGTACGCCAAGATCCCACAAAACCTGCATCCCCTTCTACACGAAGGGGGTTACTTTTATTCCCCAAGAGGAGCGGGCACGGCAGGGGCCTCAAAGTCGGTTGTGTTTATCTCGGCATGCGCCGTGCGATCCCTAGCGTTAAGCATGGGAAGTGTCAACCGTAGAGAGATATTCCGAAATCCAAACAGAAAGGCGGAGCACGCATGCGCCTCTACTTGGCCGGACCGATGACCGGCTACCCCGACTATAACTACCCCGCGTTCTTTGCGGCGGCGGATGCTCTACGCCACGCGGGGTATACCATCCTCAACCCTGCGGACATTGGCCTACACCCGACGTGGACGTGGGCGGATTACATGCGCGTCGGACTAGACACTCTTACAACACACGCGGAGGCCGTAGCTGTCTTGCCCGGATGGGAAGCTTCGCGTGGCGCGCGCCTCGAAGTGCGTTTGGCTCGGCGGCTCGGCTTGCGCGTGCATACCGTCTTTACTTGGCACGCCCTCACGCCATTGTTTATTCCGCGCCGCTTTACGTGGTCCGCGTCTGCGGCCTCCGTGGCACGGATCCTCGACAGCCAATAAGGATCGGGCGATCCCGCAGGGGATGAGGGATGCGTGGGCTTGTCGCAAGAACCGCGCCGGTCACTGGTTTTGCTCTACCCGGAAACGGCCTATTTGGTTCAGCACCTCCGTATGGCATACTAGTGGTACAAAGGGGGAATCATACGTGTATTGTTTGCGACGCTTGACGGATCCCGCCGCTATTCGGGCCGCAATTACCCAACCGCCGCCGTTTGGCCCCGGGTGGGATGCGACAGCGGGGGACACGGCAGATACCTTGGAAATCTGGGGCACCACGTTCGCGGACCCCGTGGACTATGTGAGCTTTCGCCTCTTGCACGGCTCGCAGATTGTGCGGGAAATGCGCCTGCCAGGGTATTAGCTGGGGTGGCCCGGGTCGTGCGAGGCGCACGGCCCGGGGGGACTGAGTGAAATCATCTTGCCCTGCCAAAACAAAAATCCTGTCAAATCCGGTATCCATTGGGTTCCGGCGTTTCGACGCCCTTCGGGGCCTTTTTTTATGCGCTGTCGGCGCGGGCTGAGATGAGAATGTCGTTAGTCAGGGCGGAGTGTCGGGGTAAGCTCAGCACTGGAGATCATCCGACGCGACGATCCAAAAGATCCCCGTCTTGCTCGCGCCATTCGACAATGAGCTCAGCAGTTGGCAACAGCTGATGTAGAACGAGCCGGGGCAGACGGCCAGTAAGGAGAAACGAGACGATGCGCTTAGAATTTAACGGGGAATTGAATCGAGTATTCGACGATCCGGTGATGATCGACGAAGTGTGCAAAGCGTTTGGGATTACCGATCCGTTGGCGCGTACCGCACCCGAATTAAGAGTGTCCGGTGCGGGGACGCCTGAGGATCCGTTGCATGTGTTCGCGTGTTTTTACGTGGGGGAGCAACGCCGTTCCGAGTGGATTGCCATCCTCTAACGTTTCATTCTGGGTCTGGGGGCGTGCCCACGGCTGTTGGCACGGGGCCTGTGAGAGGAGTGTTGCGTGCCTACATTGGACCGTCGATCTGCCGGAGATGCGCAACAAGTCAGCGCAATTTGTCGGGGTGCTCGTGGCCGTAACCGGAACCGGCTATACCGTGCAGGGGGCTCATTATCGGGAATGATTTAGTCATTGGGATCTGATCACGCAACGGACTACGGTGGTAGGGGAGTGTGCGGAGGCGGTTGCACAAGTCGTGGCCCGCGTGTTATTGGGCCCCGATTCCGTGCCACAGGCCCTCCGCCACGGCTGATGCCAGCATGGTGCCACCTGAGACGGATTGCCCAAACCAATTCGGGCCGTGTGTTCGAGATCAGATAAGCAGGCGTTTGGAGAGCCTGTATCAGTTGGGGCGATGGGAGATGGATGCAGAGAATTAGGTATCGCTGAGCGTTGATACATGGTTCCTAGGTTGATAGAAAGCCTTGACGCTGCCAAATTTATCTGGTGGTGCCCAAGGCTTTTCCACCGCCCACTAACAGGAGGCTCGGCCATGTGGCAGGTGTATTGGCTCAATTGGATGGATATTTGGGATAGCGCAGCAGGCATCGCCTTTTTGTGGATTGTCTGGCAAAGCTACGGACCGTTGCTCCCCCACCCGTGGGGGCGCTTTCTGCAAAGTCTCTTGATCGTCAGTGCCTTCGGATTTTGGGCAGTGTGGGGCCGCAACGTGGGGTTGTTTGCCCCGTATTTAGTCCACCCGGCGATGCCCCCCGTCTGAGTTCGCACGGCTCATTCGGTTCGTTGACGCCATGTCCCGCAGGGGGCTAGCATTTCTCTCATCGTCGAAGTCGAACCCGGAGAGGCGGGGGATGCCGGGAGTCTGTTGACAAACCGCATCCAATTCTGTACCATACGAGAAAATTCGCAGGGTACTCGGGCATTTTATTGCTTTGCTTGCCCCAAAATGGCCTGAAATGTGCATCCCTTGTCCCGGTCTCGTCTGTGCCGCGCCACAAAACTTGTCTTAGATTTACGCTGAAGGATCCCAGTCTCAAACTCCAACGAACACGGCTTTGTGATCATTGTGATCAGGAGCCGGGTGGCACGAGGCATTCTGACATTGGCCAGTCATCACTATCACGTGGCCGAATGGTCTCCGCTCCGTGTGCGGGCTGAAATCACGACCATCATTTTTCAGCGGTCATATCGTCTCGCACAAGCGGACGCCAACTCCCCATGATAGGGCGCCTACCCGGGAGGTTCGCCTATGCCCACGCGGAGGGAGACCCCGCGACGACGGAGATGACCGTTCCTCCGGCTCTCCGCCTGCGTCTGGCGCTTGGATCTTGGGATGATCGGCGTCGGCATCTCTTGTGCCGACGCCTTAAGACAACGCTCTCTCGATTCGTTATACTGTTCTCAAGCGCCGATTCCGGCGTATTCTTCTGGAGGTGATTTCGATGACAACTGACGCGCTCGACGCCTTACTTCATGCGCTGCCTGATACCCACGCCACCGATGTGCTCACCTTCTATCTCCACGGCCTGCACCCGGGCGATGGACCTGTCGACGCTACGACCGTACGTGCTTGGCTTGATGATCTGCAAGAACATGTCACGGCGTTGCTCGATGTGTTGCCGCCCGCTTAATCACTCTCTCCCCCGTCAACAGATCGCCCGGCCCGTCTGATAGCGGCCGGGCCTTTTTTCACACACAAAAGGATCGTGCTGATAATTTACGTTCTCAACATTTGGCCCGAATATTTCCACCCGATTCTGACGGGCTACCGTCGAACTTCGATGCGAAACCGATATGCTGCGGGATCCCACGGGCCAGTGGTTGGCCCCGCGCTTGGCGGCGCTTTCGATTCAACTGCTGACGCCGCTGCTTGCTCACGCCCACCCTGAGGCCCCTACAAATCTGCCGCGCTGCCATGGCGGCGGGAACTCAACTGATTCCATTCTATATCAAGGAGGCGTGACTTTTCATGCCTAATTGATGCACCAATACTCTGACGATCATCGGCCCGTCATAGGAAAGGAGAACCAACATGGGATACACCCATTATTGGCGCCGCCCTCAAGTTATCGACGCCGATACGTATGCTGCGATTACGCGGGATGTCGGCAAGGTGTTGCAATTGTGCCAAGACCAAGGTATTCCGTTGGGGGATGCGTACGGCGAGGGCCAGCCCGACATTACATCGAAGACTTTGGGGTTCAATGGGCTGAAACAGTGCGGCCATCCTCACCAGGATTTAGGCATTGTCTGGCCGGCAGATCACGCAAGGGGTGCCACGCTGTCCGACAATCCGGCAGGCACTTGGTTTGGCGGTGCGCTGGTAGCATCACGGGTCTGTGGTGGCGACTGTTCGCACGAAAGCTTTTGTTTTGACCAGACCGCAAACGATTCGTTTGCCTTCTGCAAAACCGCGTTTAAGCCCTACGACATCGCCGTCACCGCCGCGCTCATTGTGATTAAACATTATCTACCCGCCGTCGTCGTCACGTCTGATGGGGACGATGAGAAATGGGCAGACGGGCGGTTGGTGTGTATGATGGCCTGCGGATACGGCGAGGAGTTTCGGCTTGATTGAACCGGAGCGTTCTTCGTGTCCGACATATGTTGTGGTGAAGGGCTGATCAAGTTGTGCGCTTAGACACGTGGTATTTTCAACCATGGGCGTGGGTGTGGAGTGATTTAGAACGCGATCGGCTGGGACGATGGCTGGTTCCAGTGATGCTACTGACCGTGGGAATTCCTGGATGGCTAGTGGCTAAGATGCCGGGGGTTTTGGGAGCTTTCACGGTAACCGCCCTAATCATTATGGGCGAGCGTCTCGTGACGTTGCAGCGGGCGCGGCGAGACGGTTGGGACACGTTTTTTCTTGAACCGACGAGTTGGGCTGTCCGGCGAGCGACGGAACGAGCGGTATGGGGCGATCCCACGCATTGGGCGGATGTACCGCATTTTGAGCGCCATACCCAAGAAATGCAGTGGCCGTCTCCCCACGCGTTTGCGTCTCAGCGTCGGGCTGAATGGGATGCGGTCTATGCACAGGCCGCCGAACCGCCGCAATGGGTGCTTGTTTCCCATACGTTTTCGACGATTGGTTCGCCTCCGGAGGCATTAGGGTACGTCACCGTAGGCACACCTTTCACAGTCCTGCCTCGCCGGGAGGCACGAGCTCTCCCAGCTATTCAGCGCAAAATGTTTGGGCGGGTGGTTCCACGGCACGGACCAAGTCTTGCCGATCCCGCCGTGTGGCACGTGGTTACCGTGCCCCTCGATGGGGGACGGTTAAAGGCCCCTTGGAGCAGCGGTCATCAGAAGTGCTAAGCCGGACACTAACACGAGTTGGCCATAGAGGCCGAAGGCTACACGCCTTGGCCTCTTATTTTTGCGCGGCGCATGAGGACGCGCCCCGACATGGCTCACGGATGAGCGATAAATCTCACGGATGAGTGACAAATAGAAGGGGGAACTCCATGAAGACACTAGTTGTTTTGTATGCGTGGATGCACAGCCGCTTAGCGGCGAAGTCACGCGCAGCACGGGGCGGTGGATCGGTCGGGCCCATTTTGTGGGTGGTGCTGGCGGTGATCATCATCGGATCCATTATCATCTGGTGGACTAAAGGTGGTGGGTCGACCGATTTGTCGAATGTGCTCAGTAACTTCACGGGGTTGTTGAACGGGGCCAGCAGTTCGACGGCCGCTTAACCGCTCCCCTCCCCGCGACGCACGATACACGTCTGTCGCGGGGAGGGGCTTTTTGCGCGGTCGTGTCAGCGCCGATCTTCCCGATACGGCCCGTACAAGTTCAATGCCAGACCAATCCGAGATCGGGAAGGGAGTGCCGTTATGACGCCGATTGCGTGGTGGTTCGCCAGGCTCCAAAGCCGTTGGGCCGTCAAGTCTCAGACCGCACGAGGGGGCGGGTCGGTTGGGCCGATTTTGTGGGTGGTGCTGGCCGTGATTATCATTGGCTCCATTATTCTCTGGTGGACCAAGGGCGGTGGGTCGGCGGATTTGTCGAATGTCTTGAGTAACTTTACCGGGTTACTGAACGGGGCCAACAGTTCAACCGCCGCTTAACAACAAAATCGTGGGGCGTTGAACTCCCTCGGAGCGCTGGTCGTTCTTAGGGAGTTCAACTATTTGGGGTGCAAGGGGGCGCTGCCGTTGACTCAGCATAGGAGTGTGATCGAAGAATGGCTTATCCTCATTGGCCTCATTGGGCTCGCCGTCGTCGGGGGGTGGATCGTCAGCCACGGCGTGACCCCTCCGTACTTGATCGATCCCGGGTCGTGGCCTCCCACACCGACACACACCGTCGGCGGTGGGAGCCACGCGGGGGGTCCAGTCCTGGGGCCGCCCTTGATTTAATTGCGGGGATCGCGGTATTCGGGCTAATTTTGTCGGGCTTAACGAGCCTCGTGCAAGTGGGACGAGGATGGGAAGCCGCACAAAGAGCGGCGTATGATGCGGCTCAGGGTGTCGCGACGTATGGGTGTTGGACCAGCGCCGTCACACAGGTGGTAGCGAGCGACGTGCAGACCGTCAAGACGAGCGGGACGCCTACCGTGAGCCTCACATCCACCGCTAGTCAAAACGGGCGATCCATTTATGTGGGGAGTCAGTTCGATCCCCTGTTGACCGTACGGGTGGGGTTGCCGATTACGGTCGATTGGATCGGCGTGCGCTTGTTGCACGCAACCTTAGTGGGGCAGGCGACGGTGACGGCAGAGGACTTTTATCGCGAGGCATCGTTGGGGGAGGTGTCGTGTGAAACGCCGCAAATCTAACCGCTGGCTTCCTCACGGGGGAGCCAGCACTGCCAATATCTTAGGCTTAGTGGTGATTTTTACGATATTTCCCGTGGCTTTATGGGCGGGGATCGTGGGGATTACGTATATGGAGGTCGAGACTACAACCAATGCGGTGGCCTCCACCGTGGCGAGTGCCGGCTGTTGGAACGCGGCGAGCACGACGGCTCTGAATCACGGACTGGCCCCGTTGGCCCGATTATTGCCGCCGTCGCAGGTTCACGTCACCGACGCAACGGCCGCGTACACGCCGTACGGGCAGCCCATTGTTGTGACCCTGAGTTTTCCGGTCGCTGGATGGTCCGGTACCGGGCCCACCGGTCAGCCGATCCATTTCACCACGACACGACAAATGTTTAGTACCGCACCGAGCCAAGCCAACGAAGGGACGCCAACCTGTACCACCCCTCCGACGACGGGGAGTTAAAGGATGCCTAAAACTCGCGTCTGAATGGGGCGGCTGGCCCAACAAAACCGAGACCCGTTAGAACAGAAAAGAGGCGAATGGAATGCGACAGACGGTGGGCCGGGTCATACACTCCCGTTCCCGGGATATGCGCCCTCGGGGGGTTGCCTTGTGGGTGATTCAGATCGGGTTTTCGATGGTGGTGTTATGGGCGGTCATCGGGGCCGTGCTGATCGCCCGGTGGCATGGAGAATATAGTGAGTTGAAGTTAGCCCTCACGTCCGCAGTGCAGTCGGCAGCCGCTGAAAGTTTCCAACAAGAGAGTGCCGGGCAGATTCAATTGGATGCGACCTCCACGGCATCCAGTTTTGAAACGGCGTCCGTGAGTGCTTTAGGGGCGACACGCAGCGTGGCCTGCCAACCCATCTCGGGGGCACCCGACGTGTGCGCCCAAGGGGGATGGGGCGTGCCAGTCAATGCGGCATTGGCGGTGCCTAGCGTCGTCGATGTGAATTTGGTCAACAACGGCCATAACCATTACACCGCCACCGCCGTGATGGACCCGCGCCCGTTTTGGGGGTTACAGCTTCCAATCGTAGCGCAAGTGACCACCACGGTCAATTTGGGGTATAGCAATGCCATTCAAGGGCCGTCGTCATGAATCCCACGCCTAAAGGCACGAGTACAACATTTGAGATTCGGAAAGGAGGAGCAGGGGGCATCCCGGACACAGGTGGACGAGTGAGCCTGCTCCCTGCAAATAACCATGCAAAAATCCCTACGTATTGCCATTGCGGCGGGTGTCGCCGTGGCGGGCTTGGGGGCGTCCTTGGCGTTGTCGCAGCCCGCTCATCAAGTGGCGGTCGGGGTGTTATCTCGCCCAGCGAAGGCGGGCGTCGCCATTCCCGCGTCCGCCGTGACCACCATCACCCTGCCGGCGAGTGTGGCGCTCAAAAGTCATTTCTTAACGAAGGCTCAATTGGTGGGGTTTGTGCCCGCGTCCCCGATTTCCCCAGGCGTGCCGGTGGTGGCGAGCGAGCGACTGAACTTAACGGTGCCGTCGCAATTTGTCGCCTTGCCGTTAAGCGTGCCCGTGACCAACGCGGAAAACGTCGTTCCGGGAAGCCGTGTGGCCATTTATACCGTGCAAAATGGACAACAAGGCGGGACACTCGATGCGACGGGGGTGAAAGTCTTGAATGTCATGGCCCCAGTTAATAGCGGATCGTTGTCGTCCAACACGGGCGAAACCATTCTGATTGAGGCCCCGACCGTCGCGGCGGCCGCTCTGGTGGGCAGTACGCTGGTTCTGGCGAATATGGGCGGGCATCCGGCGACCCAATGGTATGTGACAGGACTCATCGCCGGAGATGGTAACGCCACACCCGCAGCGACGTCGACTTCGGCGGTGTCGGGGTCCAAACCATCAAGCAAACGGTAAACGCGTGTTGGCTCCTGGTTGGAGGACGAACCCACGTGATTTTCGAGGACCAAAGGCGACCATGACGATAAAACACGGAAGAAGTCAACTATGTGCGATGGGAACATGACAATCAAGAATTCGATTCACTGTATGACGCAAAGACATGGGCAGGTTCCACATATAGCGAGACAGGAAACCTGTATGATGGCTGTGCTTCACCAGATCGAAAGCTTGCCTATGCGTTGGCTTTTCTCCTAGGCACTTGGGGTGAGTGGCCAGACACGGTTCGTACAATCCGAAAGAGGTCAATAGCGTGGACCAGCGCATTCAATGGATTACAGGGTTACCATCAAGGTACCAACGCTGGAGGCATTGAGAAAGATGCGACTATCGGATCGTTGGATCCTCAGATGATTCAACCGCCACTGAGACGGTTGAATGGGCCCGGAATGTCGAGCGTTTGGGTGAATGAAAGAGGTGTTGATTTTTTGTAGGTCCATTATACAGAATCTCAACGATCGGGTTATACTAAAGTTAAAGGGTTCGCGAAAAAAATAATTGTAACACGGTTGACTTCATGGTGGTAAAGGTTAATAGATCGACTCAGTTCATGTTCTTTATTATACCTTTGCAGATCTTTATAAGTTTTGTCTTGATACAGTCAGTAGCCGCTACATGATGATTGCTGTGCCTATACGGCCGGGAATCCGTAGTTTGCTGTGGGCCGATCAAATTCCGGCAGAGCTTGTGTAAGACCTGCAACAACCCTTGCCTTTCTATGCCTTTGGGTGGTAAACTATGGACATGGAAGAATACTTATCCATTGGCAAGGCGGCAAAGATTC
>NZ_NWUL01000035.1:0-33168 GCF_002903155.1 Sulfobacillus sp. hq2
GAAGGCCTTGTCTTACGTCCATGATCTCCGCGGCGATTCGGATGCAATCCTTGTCGGTGTAGCAACAATCATCGCAGACAATCCTCAGCTCACGTTCCGAGGGGCGTCTGACCGCCCCGACCCGCTTCGGGTTATCTTGGACACACACGGTCGCACGCCGCCGACAAGCCGCGTGTGCAATCAGTCATCCTCCGACCCTACATGGATTTACACTTCAGATAAGAGCACTGAGGAGTGGCGCGAAGCCATGACTAACCGCGACGTCCGAGTGATCACAGTACCCACTCTGAACAATCGCATTGATCTGCCGGCGGTGATCCGAGACTTGGCGGATCATGGGATTCAGTCGCTCATGGTTGAGGGCGGCCCCACGGTGCACGCAGGCTTTATTACAATCGGTGTCGTTGATGAGTGGCAAACCGTGATAAGTCCAATAGTCTTGGGCGGTAATGGACCGGGGGCCGTCGGAGGGTTAGGGTTTCATCTGTCCCAAGCTCCGCTGTTCCGAATTCACAAAATCACCCCTCTAGATCGTGACATGTTGATCGTGGCGCGGCCTGTTGAGGACCCACGGGCACTCGGTTAATCTGGGAGTACCGTGGTTGCTTATTGGTTTTGTAGCAACCGTTTGAATGGGCCTTATATGGCCGGACCGAGCGTCTTCGTTCTTGGCCCCCTTACAGTTGTCCCATCACCATTCGCCGACACAATGCCACCATATCAACCCCGACATCGACCGGAACCGTCGATTCGTCGGGCCCCATGATGGTGGGCCGTGCGAATTGGGCATTACCGATAGGCGGTAATTGCTCCCGTAACGGACTTTGCCGTGCTAGCGGGCGCCGACGCGTTTTGGTGACCCCTTCGGCCCAGAGCATCTTCGCGCGCAAGGCCGCGAAGCTATAGCCGCGCCCCAGACGATCCGTCGCGCGGATGAGATTATTAAGACTCTCGGTATACGCGTTCGTCACCGGGTGATCAAAGTACGCCACGATATGCGTATCCCAGTGCCGCCAAGCGGTCAGCAACTCCGCAAAGGCGGCGCGTTGGTCGGGCGTGAGTGACTGCTCCCACGTCTGATAATAGGATCGAGCCTCGGCGGCACTGCCGCAATCATAGAGCCCGAAGAATGATTCCTTCAAGCGATGGATCTCGCCCAAAACCGGATAGTTTTTGACCCACGTGGAGAGGCGCAAGGCTTCCCGGTCGGTCAGGTCGGCCTCCCGTTTGAGGAGGACGAATCGATCGTGCATGAGTCCCCGGCGCTGGGCCGGCGTCAGCGCCTCCCGGAGTTGCTTGCGCACCCGCTCCACGGCGGCATTGGCCATCTTGAGCACATGGAACTTGTCAATAACCACGGTGGCCTGCGGGAGGGCCGCCTGGACGGCCTCCTGGTAGGGGCGCCACATGTCCATCGTCACCCGTTGCACGCGCTGTCGATGCGGCAATCGCATGAGGTACGCCGTCACGGTCTCCTTGTTGCGGTTCACCAGCAAATCGACCAGCGTACATTCTTGGACGTTGGTCACCACGCCCCGAGGACGGATGAGATGGATTTCATCGAGACCCAGCCATTGCGGAGTCTCGACCTGACGGTGCGCTTCTAAGGCGGTCACATGATCGTGGAAAATATCGCGGACCGTCCGTTCGGAGACACCCACCTCCTGCGCCACGTGGGCAAAGGGCCGTCGGATGGCCGCCGGTCCGATCCAGGCGACTAACCGTTCCGTCATAAACCGCTGGGTATCCACGCGGGGCAAATCCTCGTAAAAGGTCTTCCCACACGCTTTACAGCGAAAGCGGCGCGTTTGAAAATAGAGACCCACGCGCTTCCCGTGCATTGGCAGATCCCGAATCCATTGCTCACGACGGCCATAACCCACGATGGCCGTGCCGTCACAATGGGAACACATCCTCGGGGCTACCAGAGTCTCGGCGGCAATATGGTAGGCGTCATCGGTTTCATCCACCGCGATGATGCGGTAGTCGGGCAAGTTGAGCAGGTTCGGCACGGGTTCCGCCATACGATCATCCATGAAGCCTCCAGATTCGTCATTGCATCCATCCATCATACAATCCGTTTTTAATTTACCATGACAATCACCAACGATCCATTACAAACCCCGTTTTTAGTACGGCATGTTACTTCGACTCAATTATCCGAAATCCACCACAAACTCCGCATACCCCATTCCCCGAAGGAGGAGACGCCATGAGGTGGTATCTCAGTGGGCCGATGACGGGTTTGCCCGATTTCAACCGGGCCGCTTTTCATGCGGCGGCCGCGCGGATTCGGGCGGCGGGCCATGAGGTCTTGAATCCGGCCGAGCTCTGTCCGCCCGGCATTTCATGGGAGGAGGCCATGGCCATAGACTTAGCGGCTTTAGAGACGGCGGAAGGTGTTATTACGTTGCCAGGCTGGGAGCGATCGCGCGGTGCCCGGATTGAGGTGCAACGGGCCCGCCAACAGGGGCTCCCTGTGCATGCCCTGCGCCATTGGTTGCAAATGCGCCACGATGCCCGTAGCGCACAAGAATTGGAATACGACTGATATCCCTTTGGCAAATTGCATATAAATAGAGCCCGTACTTCGGTGCAAAGACGGGCTCTTTAGATCACGAATGTAATGCCGTTACAATTACGTGGCCGACAATTGTCCCCACGACAGCACCGATGGGACCCCCTATTGCGGTCCCAATCGCCGCACCGAGTGCCGCGCCGACAATGTGTTCAGTTTTTTCTTGCTGCATTGGACACCACTTCTCCTTTCTGTTCAAATGTTTTGCCGAGGAGTCGAAGTGCTCCTCGCCTACTTAGCATAACAACACGGGTATGGGATACAGGGCCTCACCAATGTAAGTTGTAAGTTCGCAGATCCTGGTGCCCATTCCGCGAGACAAGGGTTCGACATGCCTTACAGACCGTGAATATGTTGTAAAATAAGCTATGGTATACGATACCGATACACTCATCACATTAGCTCAGCAACGGGGGATTGTTCTTCATCGGCGCACTCTCACCGATTGGGCGCAACGGGGCCTTATCGCCCAGCCCGTCCGCCGAGGACGGGGACGGGGCCATGGCGTCCGTTTTGAGTGGTCACATGATACGCTAGAACGCATCGAAGCCATTGTACCCGCGATGAAGGGCTTCCATGACGCGCGCTTTCCGATGATATTATTGTGGCTACTGGGGTTTGATGTGCCCGTGGCCCAAGCCAAAAGTGCTATGCTATCGACCCGAGAATTCTTTGATTCCCTGGCCGTGATGCGCAAGGAAATGAACGAACAATTGGGTCCTTCTTCTTCTCGGGATGACCAGGCGGATTGGCTCAGTCGCTACGCCGTAAGAATGGCGGGCACCAACACTATCTTGGCGGATGATATGGAGGCGCTGTTTCATTTATTTCTCGCCGACCATCCTGACCTTGGGGTGATCGACAGTATGATTGATCGGGCTGTAGCTGATCAGCCCATGCAGCGTCTCCCCCGTAACCTAATAAAAAAGGCAATGCACTTTCTTCGCTACGACTTTCCGCTGAATACCATGATGGAGCAAGCCTATGCCACATCTGACAGTGATTGGCTAAGAGCGCGCAGAGAATGGCTTCAGCTCTTACGCGCCGCGCGCAGACTGTCGCAATCCTTAACGCTAAACCAAACTACCTTTCGTCTGGTCGGCTATCAACTGGTTATTATGGTGGGCCCTCTGGTTTTTTTCACGCTTTTGCTATTAAAACATCCGAACAAGCGGCATTGGCTGGCAACAATTGATAAGATAACACGAGACGTTCAAGAGATTAGTCGCGAAAGCCCTGAGCTTTGGGTTCCAATACGCGCTTTCATATTGAAACGCGTTCGCTACGCGGCCTCTAAGACAACGAAATTGAGGCCATTTAAACTTAACCCGTAATTTTAATACTTGTGGTCGGATCGGCACAGTAAGTTTCCTGCCGCCTGATTAACACGGTGCCAGATCTCGGCAGACACATGTCACGCCATCTGCGTCATAAATCAAAAAATCGTTGCGTAAACCCGATCACGCTATCTCAAGAAACTCCTCGATATGCGGGATCGTCAGCGTCATATTAACCACATAAAGGGGGTTCTCTCTGGGTAAATCCACGGGTTTATTGGCGGGCCCCTAATCGAATGAACACGGCTCGCCGCATGCTTTTGTCGTCGCGCTCTATTTTACAATAGGATATTCCACGTTACCCAAATGCGGCACAAATTGTGGGGCCCAGTCAGCGAGCCCCTGCTTCAGGACAAAGGCGTTATATCCCAAGATCCGCAAAATGGCGGTGGCTTGGGCGGCTTTTTGCAAGGTCCCTGAGACCAAGACAACCTCCTTGCGATAAGGAATCTTGGTGAGATTGGCTCCGAGTAAGCGAAAGGGAATATTCACGCTGCCCGGAATGTGCCCACGGTTAAACGCCTGCGGACTCCTCAGATCGACTATCATTGGAGCATGGCTGGTGGATAATAAATTGAGCAGTGTATTCGGCCCAATGGTCCAAGGGCGTCCATAACCTTCGGGGTATTTCTGATTTAACCGGGTCCAAAAGGTGGCGAAGGGGCGCGCGAGCCTGAACGGCACGCGATCATTACCAGACGGCGGCGCCACATTTCGTGGGGGCGCTATCGATGATGTGACGAGAGGCAATGGTGACACCTCTGAGGCGGTGGGCCACGTATCGAGTAGGCGGTTCCATGCCGACGTGCCCCACCGGAGACTGTACGCGTTGTACCCTAATAACCGTAAGAGGGCGGGCGTCATTTCGCCGCCATCGCCATCATAACAAAACACCACAACGGGTCGGTGTTTAGGCAAGGGAAACAGATGAATGTGCGCGATTCCCAACGCACTCATCATCGTGATAGTCCGAGGTTTTTGGGTAAGCAATTCTTGCCCCATATCTTGCAATGGAATATTATGGCTTCCTGCAATGTGCCCACGGGAATATCCATCGGGGCCAAAAGGTTGGCGCACATCAATTAAAACCGGGCGGTTGTATGGCCTGTTGATCCAAGTGGCCAGTTGCGCCGCCGTCACTTCATAATCGTGATGGGCGGCAGCAACGGCAAAGTACCGGGCTATCGTCCTTTTTTCGGCGATAGACAACCCGTAGGGATTGGGGGGGAATCTCAAGGACGCGCTGAGTCGTATGACCCCTCCAATGCCGACCACCGCGGCAATGAGGCTCGACACCATCCACCATTTCTTCCATTTCTTCATTCGGCATCCTCCAGACTCTCGCCATTTACGGGAGCGAGGTTTTGAACACGAGAATGCGGGTATGGACAGGGCCGACCGACCAGAGCCGCGTCGGCGGAAATGCCGCGAAGCCGCGCCACCTCATGTCAAATGTCGCCGTATCAAATGCGGTGTGGAGTTGGGCTAGAGAGATGCGCATATCGGGATCATTTGTTAGGTAGTTCGCATACACAAACGTCCCAAGGTGAAGGCGCATAGGCGAGATGAGGCCGCCTTGACCCCCGCCCCCGATCCCTTTGGGCCACGACATCCGGTCCGGCCACTGAAGCAACACGGGAGGAAACAGCCCGTGATACTGCAGCTGTTCGGCCCAGACGACATCAAAGTGCGGGAACGACGACGTATGGTGGCCGTGGGATGGAACCGGCTTATACCGCATTTGAAGCATCCCCCGCCATGGCCCCGCGGTCGCCGTTTCCTCCTCAACCGTCCACGGTGAGGGTTTTTGCGCGAGCGCCACGGCATTACCAATCGTCAGTAGCGGCGTCCCCGCGGAGGGCAGAAACAGGCCGATGCCCTCCAATCCCAGCCATCCGGCCACCATTGCCCCGATCGCAAGGCTCCCGATCACGCTTTTTCTCATGGATCCCATCCTCTGTGTCGCCATATCGCGTAGACACCATGATCATATCTCTCCGGGCCTGCAAACGGAACGGGACCGGCCCTGAAACTGATGTTACCCTGTGTCACATCGGTTTTGCTCGTCAGCCCCCGTATTATTTGCCACCATTACGCTGACTCGCCAAACGAATAAGGAGGCAGGATGATGAAAACCACCATGGTATTAGGCGCCGCGATCTCTCTCGGCCTCGGAATGGTGCCCTCGTCCGCCATGGCTGCAAGCCTCGGCCAAGTGGCGGCCATTCCGCAGGCTGGCGGGAATACAACCATTCAAGAGAGCAATAGTCCAACCGCTACCCGTACCTTTTTTTCAGAGACCAACCCCGCAGGCATTGAAATGACCCCCGCAATGACCGCATTACTGGGACCGAAAGTCCGACATATTGTCGCCCACGGCGGTGTCGTGACCTCCATGAGAATCACGCACGCCTTCTTTCAAGGCAATGGCGCCACCGGAGAACTACGCCCCATCAGCCAACAACAGTATGACGCGTTGTCCCCATCCAACGCGTCGAATATGTTTTCCCGCAATATGCAAATTCCTGCGGTCGGATCACACGTTCAGCTAAAAGCCACGCCATTCGCACATTTCCGGGCGTTATATGCAGCGCCGCTGATTATTCACCCCGACGCCAGCGTATCCAACCACCATTACATCAATGGCGACGAATTGACTGAAGTGGTTACGACGGTGAGTGACGCCAGTAGCCATGTGGAGTATTATCTGAGTGGCGGGTTTTCGTGGTCTCAGGGGAACCCCTATATTGATGATGATACCGATTATATGGGGATCGGGTGGTGGCCCCAGAAAGGGCAACTCCCAGGTAATCAGGGGGCTTATGCGTGTGCTTACTGTTCATATAATGATGCGTGGTATAACGAATCCGTCTCGAATCCCGACTATGGGTTGGGGCATGGCGCCTCGATGAGCTTCCCTCAAGAATGGAATACCGGGATAAAATACGATCCTAACTCGCGCACTGGTTATGAATTGTGGGCGCCTAACTACAGCGGGTGCATCTACACCGTGATCGAATCATCCCAAGTGCCCAATGATGAAAACATTGGCAACCTTCAGGAGACCTATTTTCACACGACAAGTGGCGTATCATACAGCTTAGGCGTCACCTATGGGTCCCCGAGCCTTACAATCAGTCCCACAACTTGTGAAAGTCCTTACTATTCAGATCTTGCTAGTTGGGATTATTAAAAAAACCGTTGGCATCCAGCAAGCGACTCAACCGGGATCCAAGCGTCTTTTCTTGGCTCCCGGATTTTTTTCGAACGCTTTGACACTAATCCCTCGTATGTTTGGTCCCGAGGACATATTGTGGTGTCCGAAAACTAGACACATGTGGAGCGCCACACGTGTTATACATCTCTATTAGGCCATATGCATCCCCGACGGTGCGGCGGATGCTATAGTCAACGGACGCGACGGGACAGACGCTCTTCAGTTTTCCCCCTGCAGTAAATCTTGCCTAACGCAGGCCGTTTGCCGGTCTTCAAACATAGCGAGCCGTGACACCATGCTCGCTATGTTTGACCACTTCTCCACCGCACGTGTCGCGGTTGGAATAAGACAGGAAACCGCTACCGCACTTTACCACCCAAGAATAAAAGCCCAAACCCCCGCCATCCAGAATGATAGGTTGTGATGTCCGTAAGTCACCATGCGTCCAAACATACTTTGTGATAGACTCCAGTTGCATTATCGGGATCCCCGACAGGACCTTTGGGATTGCATTTGTATATCGCATTATTTTTATGCAATAGCGGCGTTGATAATCCGGTAAGTGTTTTCTGAGGCCCGTTGCGTATTACAGCATCTGCTGTAATAGGGTGTTTTTGCCCATCCCCTCGAAAAGGGGGAATAAGAGATTAGACGTGGGTAACTTGTTCCGGTATAACTTCTAATTGAACCAGTTCGTGAATGATAGCCTCCATGTCAACGGGCTCTGGATCGTGATTAAATTCGTATCGACCGTAGAGATTAATATGCTGCCACGCAACAGGAGAAATTCGCTTCAACGCATCGGAATCTTGACTGTGCTTTTGCCTGTAATCCAACATGTTTGATAAAATACTGGCATTGTAATAAATGATGCAATTGGCGATGAGACGACTGCACTCGCCCCATATTTGTTGGTGTTGTTCGGTTTTAAAACGAAGTTTCCCAAAGTTGGCATAGGACACCGCTCGGCATAGTTTATGATAACTCTCGCCCCGATTCAGGGCTCGCTGCACATTGCGACGTAGCGGTTGAGAATCAATGTAATCCAGAAAATACAAACTTTTGATGATGTTATCATACTCCCACAACGCGCGCTTGGTTTTGTTTTTACGGGCGTAAGCACTGAGTTTCCCGGTGATAATGCTCTGCGTTGTAGTTTTCAGGGCCAGGGACAAAATGATTCGCTGGATATTTTCCCATTCTTCCATAATCAGGGAGGTATTGATTTTTCGAACGGGCTTAATCAAGACATCGCCGTATTGGCTGGGGTGTTTGAACCCATATAACGACTTACTGACCGTACCATAGATATCCCGGTAACGGGGCGCAAACTGATAACCGAAAAAGTAAAGAATGGCGAAATTTACTTCATTGGTTCCGTGTGTATCGGTGGAATGTACATCAGGCTGAATTTCGGTTGTATTATTGTATAAGATATCAAACACGTAATGGCTTTCATGCTCGTTTGCACCAATGATTCGGGCATTCACCGGAATGTGATTGGCGACCATAGTGTAGGAGACAATCCCCTTTTTAAGGCCGAAATATTTCGGGGAATGACGAGAACGAATCGTATGAATTCCCGTCTCGAATTTCTGCCCATCACTGCTGGAATGAATGACTTCGTGGATATCAAAATGGTGAAAGATCGACAGTTGGCTGGTCGCGTTACTGACGCGATCGTTGGCCTCTTTTAACGTCTCTAAGCGAATAAAATTATCGGATGTGGCCACAAGCAAGGGATAACCAATATCCGAGATTTCGCCCATTCTCCCCAGCCCCATATTGGTTCCCCAAGCAATCAGGCCAGCGATCAGAACCTGTTCTTCCTTGGTCTGTTTCGCATACCGCCCTAAGATATGGTCGAACGATTCAATAAATTGACAGCGTTGATTCACGTAATGCAACACACTCCCCACATCAACGGATTTTAATGTATCGAAAAAGGAGTGGTTGATGGAATCAGTGTCTCGAGTATACGGAAGCGTCCAACGGTTATGTACGCCGCGATTTTTAATTTGTACCTGTTCATTGTCGCCGGATGCAATACGGTGGTTCACTTCGGTAATTCGGGCTTCCAGTCTCTGTTCCAGTTCCGCTAAATGATCGCGGATGGGTTGGCTGACGGTCGTCAGACCGACATCGGCCATCAATTTTTCTTTTTGTTGCCACTGTTCGTCCTCGATCAGGTCATCCTCAAAACTACGAAATCGGATACTGTCACGGCAAAAAACATCTCCCGCTTCCAAACGATTACGTAAAAGGCGGTAAATGAAGAATTCATAACGATCCACCGATAAGGTTTTTTGTCCATCGGAATCTTGTTGATAGATGTAACGCTTTACGTTATTTGGTAGAAACTGATGGGGTAAATCGGAGGCATACGGCCCCAATGATTTATTTTGACGAAAAGACCGTGTTATAAAATAAATGGCCTCCATCAGCGAATCATGCCCCGAAGGGGCTGTGAGATCAATCATGCGAATTAAAGGGCGTAAATGTCGTTTGAACTGACGAGCTAATTGATCAATGTGCTCCCATTGAAAAGCCGATTCATCCCATTTTGCATTGATGACAATTTGGTCCGCCACAGTGGCCAGCTTCGGACGTTCCAAAATGGAAAAGGCCTTCTCCTGAATATCACGAAAAGGGGTGTTCGAGGCAATGCTGTCGTCAATAAATAGTTTAAGTACCTCGCCCACCCTTTTCATGTCTTGGTGATTTTCTGCGTAACGTTCATATACTTGGTCCTTGGCTGCGGATTTGGCTTCTTCTATGTACCGCCTGACGTTGTAAATGAAGGTACTAATCAGATTGTCATTCATTCGCTGATAGCGATAATAAACAAAGCATAATAAATAAACGTAAACCATCCATTCATCAAGCCTCTTGAGTTTATAGACAGAGTAATAATCGACCAAGGAGGCAAAGTATTTAATGCTTTCATTCGAAATTCCCAACGTGGACAATAATTCCTGGGCCAGTTGGTATAAAGGCTGGATTTGCTGACCTCGGTCCATCTCACGCTGGATTTCCTTCAGACTAAAATCCTTAGGTTCACGCTTAAGTTGCGTCACTTCATACAGTCCTTGGGAATCCTTTAGCAGTGCCTTCAAGGCATCGATATGAGACTGTTTTAGGTGGTCCTGCATCATGGCGATTAAGCGGTTCTGTTCAAAGGTGATTGCCTGGCCAACCGTCTCTTGCATAAAACTGTATCCCGGGACGACGATGCATTGTTCGGACAAAAAATCCATGATTTCACGAAAGATAAAAATCGGCTTGACGGAAACGGTTACCGCTTGACGAGCCTTTTTTCTCATCTGTTCCCTTTCTTCTGTACCACAACTGCGGTAACTAAATAATTCAAGAATCATCTGCTGTTGTCTCAATCGGGTAAACTTATCAATTGGACGAAAGTCAGTGAGTTCACTATTGTTGAAGTGTTCCTTTAAAACGTACTGAAAATCCTCCGCAACATCCTGAAGGTCCAATACGAAAAATTGATGTTTGGCTTTAAAATAGCCTAGCTGCAAGACAAAATAAGCCTGGGAATGGACAGAGCGCAACCTTTGTAGCAATTCCTTTTCGGGTTGGGAGAGTAAAAAATAATGACAACGGTCTTCATAGGTAAAGTGTGGTCTACCAAAAATCGCTGTGAATTCATCGTCTCCCAGAATGTTTAACCGTTTTTGTTGGGTCCCGGTTTTTTCAACCGCCATAGTTTTCCCTTTCCTCATCATAAACTCTTTCAAAAAGTATACTTTTCGAAAGAGCCTATTTGTCGTGGTTTTTCCATGTCATAAATATAACATAATTGACTTTGAAACATGTCAGAGATATTGTATATGTTTTGAAATACAAATATAATAGCAATGTTTATTTTTAGATTCTCCATTTATTGCCGAAAGGTGGAGGATATTCCATGAGAACCTTTTTTTATGCCAGAGTCAGTAGTCAGGACCAGTCTTTAGAAAGACAACTTTCTGCCGCCAGAGAGATGCGCATTGAGGACGAGTACATATTCGTAGACAAGGCCAGCGGTAAGGATTTTCAAAGACCGGAGTACCAATTGATGAAACGGATGCTGCGGAGTGGAGATGTTTTATATATTAAGTCCCTCGATCGATTGGGACGTAATAAACAAATGATTTTGGACGAGTGGCAGGAACTGATCACAGTCAAAAAAATTGACATTACCGTTTTAGATATGCCTCTTCTTGATACCATGAAATATAAAAATCTGAACGGTATTGAAACCTTGATCTCGGATCTAATTCTGCAATTATTAAGCTATATGGCCGAAGATGAGCGCAAGAGGATACGGGAAAGGCAAGAAGAAGGGATTCGAGTAGCCGTTCAGAATGGGGTCAAATTTGGGAGGAAGAAGTTCGAGATTGACGAGACCTTTAAATCCGTCTATCCCGAGTGGAAACAAAATAAAATTACGGCGGTAGAAGCCATGAAAAGAGTGGGGATGAAAAGCAATACCTTTTACAGAAGGGTCAAAGAATACGAAGCGAACCTTTGATGGCTGTTTTCGAGGGGATGGGCACCTACTATGAGGATGTGCCATTACCACCGTCAATATGGGACCTTGCGGTTCCAATGATACTGGGGATTTAGTTCAATGTAAAATGCCACGAGACACCACCGATTGGATGGCGGTTAACCTCCCCAGAGTGATCGCCGTCACAATAAGACCGTTACTCGTCCACAACAGCATGCTCGTTAGCGACCACCCTGAAGTCAAACCCCCGTATCCCCAGACGATGACTTCGGCGGTAACCAGCGCGATCATGGTTGTCGGTGCATGGGGGAACAGGCGGCGTGTCAAAAAGAGGCCCACATGGACGAACAGAACAGCCCCCGTGGTGGTACCGAGCATGGACCAGGTCAGCAATCAGCATCGTGTCCTCTCCTCTCTATTCTGATCCTCGGTGACCTGTCGATGGACCGCCAGTTCCTTCTTAGAACGTAACCGGTCGACTCGCTCCATCGTTATTCAATAGGACCGATCATCATCGCATTCAACATTCTAGCCGGGAGGCATCCGCATGAGACAATACCTTTTCCCCATGATAGGGGTAGCACTGGGAACGCTCGCGTTGGCGGGGTGTGGGATCAGCAATCACCTCGCGGGAACGCCGACAAGCGCTGACCATAGTCCCAGTTCCGCTACAGTGCAACCGAATGGCAGGACCACGACGCCTTCTGCGTCACCGAGTGCTTCCCCTACGATAACACCGTCTGCATCGATATCAACGACATCACCGATTGCATCGAAATCCCCTATCACCGATACTTCTTCATTAGATACATCCATTGCTGTTGTGATCCATAGGCAGTTTCCCATGCCGGTGGAATTACCCACCTATATTCCATCAATCGATTCGCATCCCTCGTGGCCTGTTACCGCTACGACACAAGAATCTTCTCATTCGTATCAGGTGACATTTTGGAGGAGTGCCACCGCATTGCCGATGAATAGCGCACAGATCCCCCATTCCTCCCATATATGGATTGCGACCATCCAAGGGTCCCATTATGGTTCGGCGACGCAAGCCTATAGCGCTCTTCAAACGCAGGCGGCTCCGACTTGGATCCCATTGACACGACTCGGAACGCACTCCACATCCGTTTTTTTGAATTCTAGCATTACCGCAAGGCTCTATCCGTCAGGTGTTCTCCAATGGACAGTCGGCAACTGGACGATTCAAGTGAGTAACGGAAGCCGCGCAGCGGATATGACGGTTGCAAAATCCTTGCTGGCAACCATTAATCCGGCATCTCTCCCGGCTCCTCATGGATTATTAGCGGCTACTGCCACGGCCTCCGGGGAACAATTTCAGGCGGCATGGGCTAACGGTTCTAATGTTTATGATTTCACCCCGTTTGCACAGCAAATTCGGGGCAATGGTGCCATCTACGACCGTATGCTCTCGGCAAAGTCGGGCACCTCTCTTTTTATTCACGTATTAACTTCAATAAAGACGAGATAGCCATAAACAGTGGGACAACGAACCCCTCGCAATGCGACGAGTTCGTCGTCCGCTATTTCCCATGACTAGCTTAAACCTGCTCCAGCGTAACCCACAAAACCGAGAGGTAAATCATCATCAGTCGTGGAACAGATGTCAGCGTAATAGGCTACACTGGCCCCATAATTGGTGACTTGTCCATTAACCATTCCGCAGACCGCACCATTGTAAGCGCTAATGGCACTGAGAATATTCGTGTAATCTTCTGCTGTAGTGGAATACTTATCGGAAAATAGAAAGTCGATCCCGTGGTCAATGGCCATCAGCGGGTTATCTTGGTAATGTGCATTCATGGCGGACTGACACTCGGAACAATTATCGTCACAATTGCAGTCGCAATCGTCTTGCCATGTCGCTAAATACGGTGCACTAATCACGTTCACTCCTTGACAGGTATCGGCCGCACTCGATTCCATCGTGATCATGGCCAAAATCAGTCGCGGATTCAAATTGTACTTGATTCCGATGAAGTTCGCATAAATCGTCAAGCGCGGGAACGCGTCGTTCATCGTACTACTGTCAATACAAGGGCGATTTGTTGATAAACTCGCGGGTGAGCATGCATTGTCGATCTGATCTTGTCCAATCCCGATATATCCGTTTCCCGACCACCCGTATTGACTCGATGCAAAGGCCATGTTAATCTCCTCCTTTCCTGGTCTTAATTGGTGCACGACACACCATTGTATGAGCATGGTGTAATCGACGTCGACGGTGTCGTGCCCGCTAGGGCTGCCTGAATTTGAGCTAACGACAATTCCAATGAATCTAAGGCGGTTGTTCCACACCCGTCGATGGGTCCTAAAGCGGCATTGTTATACCACGCTTGGACGTTACAGAAGTTCAAATAACTAGAATCTGCACCCATCATATTATCCAAAGCCGGTGCGCCCACGGCGATTACGGGCTTGCTGCTGTTGGTCCAGGCTGTCGCAACATTTAAATCACCGGTCACGTTTCCCGCTGGGATACCTTCAAGCATGGCAATCCAAAACGCTGCGGAAAGATCTGTTGCGTCAGCTCCATAGAGATACAGTTCAGACGGGGTTGCAGTTAATGTAGCCATCGAAATCATCCTTTCTGAAATTGAACGTGTTTCGGTTGCTTCTGGCGAAATACAGATCGTATGATCCGGTTTCAAAAAACTGAAATCATCCTCTGAGAGGATGATTTGAGCATACGCGCTGAATCTGATTCTTGGCCGATAATAACCTGAAACGTATCAGGAATTAACCTGATACGAATCTGATACGAACCTTCATGAAGACCATGCGGAAGGCGGGAGGGGATCGAATTCCACCACGACTGGCGTGACTTGTAATAGGTAGCCCGCTTCCCGCCGCGTCACGAGGAGCCGAGGGTGACGGGGATCGGACTCAATGGCCTGACGAATGCGGTGAATCTGGGGAAATAAATCGGCGGGCGTACGAATATCTTCAGGCCATCCGACACGCAGGAGCAGAGAATCGGGAAGAATTTGATGTGGATGGTCCAAACAGCACGCCAAAATCCGATAGGTCCGTATCGGCAATGGCACAAAGTGATGCGCACGCCATATCCCTTGTTGTTGAGGGTCGACGATAATCCGCTCACGCAATTGCAGGCCCCTGATCATCCTCGCATCTCCTTCGGGAGGGCACTCCACCGACGATCCGAGAGCGATGATCGTGAGGGGCGGTCAGGCTATCTGGTCCCGACGGTTCAGGACGGAAGACCCTATGACTTTGCGACGCCGGCTTCCGCACGGGTGTGCCCTGTTAAATGTTGGTAATGATATAACGCTGATGGGGACGGACAAGTTACGCCAGCACGGTGAGAGTGACCAAAGCCGAAAAGCACGAACTGCGACCATGAAAACACACCCCGTTTGCTGAGTGATCAACACGGTCGGGTGCTTCAACACACCGTCGATGATATCGCCATTTCAACAGAACCTCGATGGACGAACAACTGGCAAGGGAAACCTATTTCAATCACGGAATACGGATACCCCGCAACAAGACATAAGTTCCGGCCGATTGGCAGGGACTGCTATTTGGTGAAGAACCGATCATCGGGAATTATTTCCGGTGATCGCATTCTTGATTTATGAAACGGCACGTCTTGTCCTAAAGTTACGCATCGCGGCAACATGTGGAAATTTTTCGTGGTGTGACAACGGCTCGTTCGTAGTGGAGTTCTTTACGAAGTAACATAGGGTTCCCTCCGGTGCAAGGGGGCGTATGATCCAATCTGAGCCTCATTCTAGTACACAGCCCCCTTAATAGCCATTATTACCCAATTATAGCGTGGGGAATCCGCATTTTGTTGGCGGCACCCCATGCAGTACAATTTGGCCTGCTGTGGCTCGCTCATCCAGAGTGGACTTTACCGTCAGACCAATATTATTGGCTCCTCGCTATCTTGGGCGCTGCCTACCAAAAGCTTGGACAATTACGTACGGCAGAACTCTTTTATCGACTCGCTCAGGATCATACGGGAAGTTACACGGAATCGGGACTGCGCATGGCCCTCAATCGCGGCACATGCGCCTGGTTATTAGGCGAGGTGGACGAAGCGCAACGCTTATTTGAGTTTACGCGCGTGGAAAGTCAACAACGGGGCTTTGCCTTGGTGGAGGCGTGGGCTACCATTGGTTGGACAACTATCCAGTTTTATAACCAGAAGCTCGACGGCACTCTTGCCGCGCTCAATCGGGTCGAGCAAATTGCGATGATGCTCGAAGAGTCTTCTCTCATCCACGCGGTGTGGCACAATCAGGTGGTGTGGGCACGCCTCACCAACCAATGGGATCAACAACGAGACTTTTTACAGCGGTTGGAAGACGCCTACGCTACATCCGACCTCCCTATTACCCTGCTCACGGAATACCTCTATCGATGGACGCACCTCCATGCGTATGATCGCGCCCAAGACTGTCTTATGCGTGCTCGTACTCGATCAGCCATCGGCATCGAAAGCACAGAGTTTTGGCAGGCGGCCGCAACCTACTTTGCGGCGTGTCATAATCATGTAGCATGGAACGTGGCGCAAAGGTTCAGTCAACGTCCCACCATCTCATGGGAGGATTCGTGGCACCTATTTGACGCGATGACCATAAATCAGGGAGGACCATACAGTGAATAAAAAATGGTTCGTAATATCTCTCGTGGTGATGGCATTGATCATCATCCTACCGATGACCGGAGCGACACCGATTACTTTAATCTAGAGAATATAGCAGGACGCAGGCTTTTCAACGATAAGGAAACACTCGTGGGGATATGTGGTGGAGATGGGGAGGATGGCTTCACCATCCTCCCCGTTCCGCCCTTTTCAACGCTCGGTAGAGTGTCGTCCGCGACACATGAAAGGCCTGGGCCACCTCCGCCATCGTCAGGTCGGGATCCTGCAATTGTCGCTGCGCCATCCGAATCTGATCGGCGGACAAGCGCGGAGGCCGACCCCCTATCCGTCCCCGGGCCCGTGCGGCCGCTAACCCCGCTTGCGTGCGCTCCCGAATCAGCGCACGCTCAAACTCAGCTAGGGCCCCGAAAATGTGAAAAATGAGCTGGCCGCCGGACGTCGTGGTGTCCATGTTTTCTTGGAGACTCCGGAACCCGATATCCGCTGTGTGCAGTTGCTGGACCACTTGGATCAGATGCGCCAAGGACCGCCCCAATCGATCGAGTTTCCAGACAACCAGAACATCCCCCGATCGGGCATAGGCCAGGGCCTCGGAGAGACCGGGGCGCTCGGTAGTGCTGCCGGACATCACATCCCGAAAGATTTTTTCACACCCCACCTGTTGCAGCGCATCTTCTTGCAAGGCCAGCGGTTGCTCGGCCGTCGACACGCGGGCGTATCCGATGAACATCAAATCCCTCCCCCTCTAGTGTTGCAGAACTCAGGTCTCCTGTCTATTCTGAAACACACTATTTTGGAACAGAGTTTTGCAACACCATCTATGCGGTTTTCGAGGTTTGGCGATCCCGGAGACGAGGCGGTGCAAAAACGGTCGTTTGTGATACAAAGTTTTTCAACCTGCTTAGATGGACGCGGAAGACGAACTCGAAAGTGCGCGATCTCCACGGGCACCGGAGCTTCGCCGTATGCCGATCAATTAGACCGAAGATGGCTGTCCGTATGTAATTGATAACGGCAAATCGCTGATAGCAAACAACGGTGACCCCGAGAATGCTAAAAGAACTACAATTGGGGTCTTTCTTTTTCGGGAATTACAGCCCACTATTCCCAACGAAATTAATCAACAGTTGTTTGACGAGCATTGTTGCATAGCAACCGGAAGGGAGAAAGAAATTCAATGAACACCGCCATTTGCCATTGTTAAGCTCATCGCGGGCTACATCGTTCACTTCGACTATGGTTTGTATAACAGTTGGTCGAGACGATTCTACTACGGCAATGCTATGCGCTCCAGAGATAGCATACCGATGGTATTTAAGCTTTGGAGTGCCATTCAATAGGTCCGTTAAGACGCTCCTATCATCGCAGAATACATACGTTATTGACTCCTGATCGAAGCGCCGCACGCTGGTGTTACCGGTCTTCATTACAATATTTTGAAGGTCATTATTCCATCGAAAAGATGAGAATGAATTTCGATAGAATGTCTGCTTACGCCCATCAAGACTATCGAAAAAGTCTTTTGCGGGTCCCGCATAATCTATCGCCATATTGCCCTCGTACGTCCCTGATTCCTTCAGAAGTTGAAAAGCACTGTCATAATTGTTGTCAACCAGATGCTTCCCAATTTTATGAGTGAGTTTTGGGAAATTCGGAATGCCAAATCTCTGCGTATCATAGTAGTTTAGAAACAAAGCACTTTTCTTGCGCTCGTTCCCTAACGCATAAGCAACGTCCTTTGTAAGGTTCCGCACAACTATGCGAAAACAGTTTCCATACAGCTCACCTATCCCTATTGGCTTCGTTCCATAACCTCGGAAAACAACGTGGATATACTCCGCAGGTGTAACATGAAACCTGGCGCTCAACTGGTTGGCGATGTCCCAGTTAATAATCCCCCGTACGGAAATCGTCTGTTCTGTCAGGGCATCTTCGTCTTTGAGGCCTGCATATCCTATATCGTTCACGCATATTTGGAGTTCCTCCGCCAATATTTCAATAGCGTCGAATGTCGTGTAGCCAGCCTTGCTTAATGTTAGGTATGTATAGCTTGAAACATTACCAACTGTTGACTGAGGTATCGCAAGAGATTCGAATACAACGAAGTCACTATTTATGGATTTCAACATGCCGTTTAGCATTAACGAACACTCCTTCCTAAAATGTTGTAATTTATTACTTTACGTACGGTAAACCTCGTCAATGCGGTCAAGGATTGCTCGCGAAAGTTTCATGTTAACGGCGCCTATATTTTGTTTAACTTGCAGTGGATGGGTGGCTCCAATCAATGCACTTGTAACGGCTGGGTTCGCAAGTATCCACGCGAGGGATAGTTGAGCCACGCTAATTCCCAAGTCCCGGGCAATGCCCCCTAACAGTTCCACCTTGGCAAGGTTGTTATCGGTAACTAGGCGACCAATACTCCAATACGGTCCTGGGTGCTGAGCCCTGGACATCGAAGGAAATGGCTTTCCACGGATATACTTTCCCGTAAGCAACCCTTCGGCTAATGAGGAATAGGTCACTATTCCGACGCGCGATTCTGCGGCCCAAGACATAATTCCATCCCGATCCGCGTCTTGATTTAAGACATTGTATTGATATTGAATAACCTCGACACCATGAACCCCTATATTTTTCTGGATTGAGACCATGTCGGCCAGTTGGGGTAAACTCCAATCGCTTACGCCGACACAACGGACCTTACCCTGATTAATGAGTTCGCTCATTGCCTGTATCGTCTCTTCAATTTCGGTATCAGGGTCGAAACGATGGCAGTAAAAGATGTCTACGTAATCCGTATCGAGAGCCCGAAGACTTGCTTCAATTCCCTCTCTAATGTGGTTCCTCGAAAGACCTCGTTCGTTAGGGTTTTTCCCTGTGGGCCAATATACCTTGGTGGTCAGAATGTATTCGGTTCGGTTGTACGGCCTAAGTATACGCGCTAATAATTGCTCCGCATCATGGGGCTTGGCGCCATATGTATCAGCACAATCAAAATGGTTTATCCCGGCTTCATAGGCCGTACGTACGCACTGCTGTGCATCCACAATAGACATCGCACCAGAAAATACCCAGTTGGCTGTTCCCAGCCCTATGGCAGACAAACGCACTTCGGAAGCCCCCAAACGTCGGTACTCCATCCATTTTCCTCCTCACAATCGACGTTCTAAATCTTCCAACATTGCAATGAGTTTCTGACTACTTTGGAATCGACCGGCCTTAAAAAAAGGAGCCTTGGCAAGCAATTTAGGGATAACTGTATCTCCAACACCGTCAAATTCATCGACCGTCCCTGAAACCCAATCGGTAAATTCATATGTTCGCACGTTATCCCGAAACCAAGCTATCCCAGCGTCTGCCTCAATACGAAGTACCTCCTCCTTCCGATATGTGGGATCGATATAAATAATTGCAGCTAACGGTGCCTTGCTAGTAATGTCTTTCCCTAAAACTCGCCTTAGCTCAATTGGGGTGAAGGTTCGTTTGCCGCGTTTATATGAATCCCACTCGTAGTGCTGGTAATGGTCCATGTGATTAAAGAGGGGCTGTATCTGAGGGAGCAAGGCCGTCGTACCTAAATCTATGTTGATTGAATAGGGCCATCCATAAGCCACTATTCCTTTAGAGTTCCCGGCGGGAAACAAAAACGTTTTGTCGTTGCTTATAAAGCCAGCGCCGCCGAGAACAGCTGTTAACATCATCGTCGTCTTACCAGCTCCACCGGCTCCTACCAGCAGAATGGCCTTCCCATTGATAGCCACCGAAGCTGCGTGGGCTTGCACGAATCCCATAGTCTCGATATCCTTTTGTGCAGTTGCTCGCAGTACGCGCATGAACACGTATTTAGCATCATTGGCTAGAGGGTTAGGAAATACATAGGTAGTGTTCCGTGTATCGATCAATATATGATTACCGTTTTCTAGCAATAAGATTCTTGTAGGATAGCCATCATAGAATTCTTTCGCAACGTTATCGTAGTGAACTCGAACATTCCGATAGCTTCCTTGACACATGCGAGTGCGAAACTGCGAATGCTCATCAGATCCTAAACTAATCAACACGAACGACTTTCGAGGAAGAACGTCAGACTCGAGCTTAAAGTAAGGCGTCAGATAATCAAGCGTGAAATGCATGTCATCAGGCTTTGCCGACTTCACCTTGTACGTCAACAAGTCCCCGAACGAAACGTTGTTTTCGAAATAATTTGAAGTTAAGTTCTCGATGTTAGCTAACATCTCCGGCATTGCTCCTTTTGGTGCCGAGCACCACTAATTGACCTTGGCCGTATTGTAAAAAGTCTAATCGAAAGTCAAGGGGTTCCAAGCTCGCAAATCTCCCTTGTTCTATATTGTCAACAAGCCAATAGGGTTCAGCCAAGGGCAAGTGGGGTTGGAACGCCTCAGCGGTCAGCGGCTCCAGAGTCAGAACATGTTCGTAAACCCTTTTCGCCTGTTGGGCAATATTGCGCCATGCCATCTGCTCCGCTCGAGCACGCGCACGTCTCGTCATGGTGAGGTATCTCTCAGGATACGCAACCACATTTAGGATGTGTTCCCCGAACCGTAGCACGTCGTTCTCAAATATGACGCAACCGTCCAGTTCCAACTCAGAAACACCTTGAGTGGTCGTTACGGTCGGAACTCCGCTAGAAATATAATCCAGAACCTTAGTTCGGAGGCCGGTTCCGGTGGTTACGGGATTGATAGCAACAGCTGCTGTTTCGAACGCGCTATTAAGATCCGGTACTCGCCCTTTGAAGGTAACATTGTTTACCCGACTTGCCATTACTTGTAAGCTCTTAGGCGCGTCGCCAACAATTACGAATTGTATATTGGGATTTCGCTCCACAACATAGGGAGCAATACGTTCTATGATATCTAAAGTAGCTTTTTGGTTAGGTTTGTGAAAATGATTGCCTACAAATACCACCTCTAGTCGGGGTTTATTAAGTGTTCTCGGCCGAATTTTTTGAGGATCAGTGCCACACGGGACAACAGCAACTCGGTCGGCCGACGCACCGTAGTAAATTAACCGCTCTCGGTCGCTTTTCGTAAAGCATATCAAGTAGTCGGATACTCGAACGGCTTCGCTAAAAATCTTCTCGGCCTCTCGAATTTGTGAGAGATCGGCCCCGAGTAACCGCAATAGATCTGGCGTTACATCGTGAACCTCAAAACATATCCTAGTCCCACCTAAGGAGTTACGAACAATCGGAGCCACGGAGATAACTCGTTCCGGATCGTTTAGCTGAAAAATGCTTATACGTTCGCGCTGCAGCACGTCCAAAATCATGGCGAATGCTTCACGGAAGACATTCGGGGTTACAACGTAAGTTTTATAGGGCTGATTTTGGATTTCGCTAAGGTCAGACCACCCTCGGTAGACATGGATGATAACCGGTTCCATTCCTAAGGATTCTAACCAATACGCCATATTTGTGAACCGTTGGGTGGCACCTTCAAATGAAGGTAACATTGGTCCGTCAACTAGCAACCCCAATTTCGGTTTCATTCCCGCACCTCCGTCAGAGATTCCGAAATTAATGTCCTTAGTTCTGCGATCGTAGATCGATTCCCCCAATTATTCGGACCAAACTTTGCTACAAATCTCCTCTGGGAGTCCTCATTACGCCACCGCAACGACGTTCCAATCTTTCCGGACACATTGTACAGCATGTCCCCAGTATCTCCAGGGGATATGAGACCCTGTTGCACCCCCAACTCGTAATACCTTGTGCGAGGATACGGAGTTGGTATGCCAATGGAAAACCGGAATCCCTCCGGAAGCGACTCTAGAAAATCTACTGTCGCCAACGTTGTATCCAACGTCTCGCCTGGTAGCCCAATAAGCATAAACAACAATGGTGATATCCCAACCTTGATTGCACTGCTAAAGAGCTCGTGAGCCCTATTTAAGTCATTGCTCTTGTGCGCGTACCTAAGGGCGGTTGGGTTAAAGGTTTCAAATCCGAACTCCATGCTTAAGCAACCTGCATCGGCCATTTGACGTAGCTTGCTTTCATTTGTAAATTTCATATTTCCCTGACAACCCCAGTTCAACGAATGTTTTTTCACAACTGGCATAACTTCCTGGAACCATGCGTCGTCATATCCAAAGGATTCGTCAATAAAATACACGTATTTCGCTTGAAACTCCCTGGTCATAATCGCTAAGTCACGGTCAATGGTCTGTGGCGACTTGACTCGGAAGTTCCTTCGGAAATCAATGGTATTGCAGTAAATGCACTGAAACGGACAACCCCGAGATAGCTCGTAGAGAAACCCATTTTCGAAGGACGCAGGCGCATTGTGCGCATCAAACTTTTTGCCTGTGCAAAACTCCCATCTTGGAGTCGGTAGTGTGTTTAGATTTGCAACCGCTATCGGACGCGGCTGATCATTTATAGTGAGCGGGGTGATGACGTTGTCGAACCCGTGCAGGGACTCTCCACGAAGGAGAGCCTCGACTACGGGTGCGACCGTGACGTCTGGTTCGCCAACGATCACGGCATCTGCTCCTTTGTTTACTATAAGAAGATAATGTGATAGTGAATGTGGGCCGACAACAACTAGATAAAAATCCTTATGTTTTCGCAGTCTTTCAAACCTTTCCAACAGAGTCAAGACCCCGTCAAGAGACAAATTGTGATTGTTCCACTGCAAATAGCTGTTCGTGGTGGACATAACAACAACGCTAAACTGCAATGTCTTAAGCAAGCCGAAATTTTCTAGGGCGTCGTGCACGTATACAGTTTCATACCGTTGTTGGTCGAAAGTATTTGCTGCATACATCAAGTCTAGCGGTTGGAGAGGTTCCCGAGTACCCTGAAAGAGGTTGTCAATGTTTCGCAAATCAACATTCACAAAAACTACCTTTTCTCTTGTTTGCATTGTTTCGTGAGCCTCCAAGTTAAATTTTAGTTATGCTGATCGTAAGCGCGCTTCTGTGAACTCGGAGAATATGAATTTAGTAGTGAGGTGTCGGCGTATCTATCCCCATGCAAAAAACACTCTGTCACGAGCCACCGTGAACCGATTAAATCCCATTGAATTCTTGAATCATCAAACTGAGGAACTGTGCCTATTAGGAAGTAATCCAATAAGGCGGCTGGAATATCGACTCCCGCTTTGATCGTTATAGGTAGTCCACCGCTAATACGAGGATTAATATCTATGCAAAATAGGTTACCTTTATGATCCTCAAGGAATTGGATGTTAACACACCCTTCGAAATGAAACCATTCACAAATCGTGCGACAAAGTTCCACAATACGCGGGTGTCGTGTGACTTGCGCAATGACAACTTCCCCGCGAACTTTTAGTCGTTTTCGCGGAACAGCAACCATGATCTCTCCACTACAGCAAAAAGCGTCGACGGTGTATTCCGTTCCCTCAATCCATTCCTGAATCATAGGTTCCTCCGTGCATTTCACTGCCGCTAGTACCTCCGCGTCGTTGGTAACCTTACGTACCCCCACAGCTCCTGAACCACGATCAGGTTTAACGACAGCTGGAAACTTTATGCTTTCCGGCCGAAATTGGTCGGGAGAAGGGATTCCTATTTCCCGCAACGCTTTATCTGTCGCAATTTTAGACAGACTTACTATGGTATTAGGATGGGATCCCATTGCTACTCTTGTCCCACTAGATTCAAGATCAGCCGTTAATGGAAATAACCTACCGACGTCCACGTCAAGGTAAGGGATGATGAGATCAATGTGCCAATCACGGCAGATATGTTTCAGGGTATCAGCATCCCATTCGAGTTTAACGACGACGGAGTTTTCAGCCATGATCATAGTTGGGTCGAAAGGCTCATAACAGGCTACGTTCACTTTTGAACCATACCTTTGTAGGCTTGGTTCGAAGAGCGAAATAACCTCAACGCGTCGGGTTGGATTCAGAAATAAAATTTCCACGGGACCTCTCCTTTTCATTAAATGTTAATGTGAAAATCGTAGCCAATCCCAAAAGGGCAGCCAACGCAAAGTACAATGCACGCGTTCCAAATGCGCCTCCGATCACGGTTCCGCCCATTAGGCCTAGAGGAACTGTTAACTGTCCAATGGCAATAGCATTTCCAAATGCGCGAGCATGGGCATCTTCGGACACCAAAGCCCCGCGAATAACTGCGCTCGCAGCGTTATAGAAACCTGTGCCAGCGCCTAGTAAAAAGGCGCCCGTAAGGTATGACCAGAGTGACCAGATTTCGCCAATCAAAACCATTCCGCAAACTAAGATAATCACCGAAAAAGCGATTGTTTTTTGGTTTAAGGGTGTTCTGCGAGTTAGCTGAATGCCAGCCAAGATACCGCAGCCGGAGCACACTCCGTAGGCACCAGCACTGCTGGAAGAAAGATGAAGGTCTTTTATGGCATGAATCACGTAATAAACGGAATTTACTCCCATGGCTAAATTGATAAGCAACGCAACGACGGTAAAAGAAATCAGTAGTCGATGAGAGAAAATTATTCGCAAGCCCGCCCAAAGGTCTCTAAAATAAGGTTCTCTCGCGATTAGCCGACCACCAACGTCCCCATCTAACTGGGCATAAGCCCGTGAAAGAAAGAAGTACCCGACCACAATTAGCACACTCACCACCGAAGCTTCCATCCAATCGCCATGCCCCAGTAGCAGCAACAGACCGCCGGCTGAACTTCCAAATAACCGTCCGATCCAAATTCTTTGTTGAAATGCGAAATTGGCTTTGCGCCATGCCACTCCCGAAAAGCCGCGAGCCAAGAAAACTCTCTCCGATAGATAGACCATAGTTCCAGCACCTGCGAATAAGGCAACAGCAACGACCACCCAAGGAACCGGTAAAATCATAAGCATAATGACAGCAATAATCATCATGCCCATAGCGATTCTCCAAATGCGTTTCGAGTTTCCCCGGTCCGCCACCGGTCCACCAGCGATCCCTACGATGGTTCTGATTGCAAAATCCACCGCCATTGTGGCACCGGTTAGTTCAGTCGAGTGGGTGATGGAAAAAACCACCCACGGCACGACAAAGTAAAAAAGCTGAGTCGCAATGGTTAAGAATGCGCCACCAAAAAATAAATTTATCATTGAATGCTTACCCCACATACTTGCCATTTTATTTAATTTATACCACAATTTAGGCGCAGGGGTGGCAAGAAATGGGATAATTGTCATTTTATAGAGAGGAGGTGAGACCATGTCAGACATTATCGCGGCAATTAAGTGGCCAAAGAGTGAGCCAAAGTCAAAAAAGACAAAGACTATTACCAAGAAGAATAACAAGTAGAGGACATGTTTCTTGCCCTCCTGCTACTAGATATCTCCCGAAAAAGGTGAATTCTATGCTCGACTTAGTACTGTATTTATTAAAGCAGACCAAGACTCATCCGAGACCTCTTCGCTGTTCGGACATGCCTTTTTTGCTAAATACGAGGCTTGCGGGGATTGTTAAGGTGTACATCGACTCTGGAAGATTATCCGCATCCAATGATTTGAGCCGGCAGCTGTCGAATCTCGCTGACTTGGCTCTTATTCACAACCAAACACTCTTTTCCGAAGCGCTTCTAATTAACTCGTGGTTGCAGCATCGGTATTTAGACTATTGCTGGATTAAAGGGGTACGCGATATCTACTTAGATCCAGACGAACTTCGCTGGCGCAAAATGGCGGACTGCGACGTGTTAACGAAATCTCCAGAAGATGTACGTTCTGCTTTGATTGAGCGCGGCTTCCAACATGGAACCTTCTCTCGGAGCGGAGCATGGATGAAAGCCTCGGACGAAGTTGTACGGGAACACGAGGTCGGCCATTATGAGTTGTTTCCGCTAACGAAGCAAATTGTAGTTCCTTATCGAAAAGTTCCCGGCGACCCCATCCTGCAACAGCGCTATAGACTCTTCAGGACTCGCGGAGGTTTTTTTACCGACTTGACCGTCGACATTCACCATACCTTATACCCCGACCTGAAGTGGAATTGGATGACGTACGACGGAGATTTTTTTCCACATATGAGACCCATAGATGATGTCTGGTACTCCATGTTTAAATCGTATTACGAGGTAATTCGAGGGCCTTCAATAAATATTCAAGGGCTTATTTTAACAGTCAACAAAATGCGACACCTATCTGACAAACGCCGACGAATTGCAAAACGAATGGCAATGACAGGATTCTTCAATGAGGAACTATGGAAAGAAATGTGGGACATATGCAACGGTAAAATGTCTGTCATGGTAAAGGAACGGATTTCGCAAAAACTAGTGACGGCCGAGTGACGAAGCCGACGGAAGGGCTGAGTTCTTGTCATTATTTATTATGGACTTTGACGGTTGTCTCGCAAACGAGGACAGAACGGACATACATCCAGACTTTATTCCTATACTGAATGATCTGCGCCAAAGGGGACATTTTGTCGTTTTGGCTACAGGGCGGCGCCCGCATGCAGTCCCCAAGTCCATACCTCCATTCTTTGATGGGGTTGTTATGGCAAATGGTGCGGCTGTTCATTCCGGAGACCAGCGCATCTACCGGTCTCTAACAGAGAAACAAGTGATGACGGTAGCGGCTAAGTTAGAGCAACTAAATCAGAACTACTACGTTGATTACCCAGACAGAACCGTCGCGCGCTACTTACGAGGGAGTTCTGAAGAGGTGCTACCTAACCGGCGTTATGATTTTAGGCGAATTATATCTTTGAGATTGGCTCTTCGTTCTCTTCGGGATACAGCCTCATTTTTAACCTTGGCCACCACTATGCGCCTTTCCGTTCTTGCATGGCCAAGGTTCGACCAAGAGATTGTCCTTGAGTTGCTTCCCTTCGGTGTAACCAAATTTTCGGGAGTGCAACAATGCATCAAACTATTAGGTATAAAGAAATCCCAACACATAGTCGCCATTGGCGATGGACTCAATGACTTGCCTAGTTTCTTATCGGCAGATATTGCGATCGGCGTTGGCGAGCTCGACCCTGCGGTACAAGCCGTTGTTCATTGGCGAGCCACCACCCCAGACGAACTCGCGAACTGGTTGGGTAAATATGGGAGGGAGACCACAAAATGAAGATGAACAATTGGGCCGATACCGAATACGCAGCCAACTATGCAAGTCTCGCGGCTCCCCGGTACCGCGATAACGAAATATTTGTTACAAGCCTTCTCTCACTACTTGATCGTATGCCTGAGACCGCGCTGGACACATTTTGCGGTACTGGGGAGCTCGCCCTAGAGATGGCGCGCCGCGGAATATCAGTCACAGGATTGGATGTTAATTCTCATCTGATCGCTAAGGCCACGGAGTCAGACGATGGCCATCTCGTAAGATGGTACAATCAGGACATCAGAACCCTTGGCGTTCAACATGAATTCGACGTAGTCCTTTGTATGTTTAACTCCTTTGGATATTTCAAATCCCAACGAGAAAACCTTGATACCTTGCGCCGGATGCGACAAAGTTTGAATCTCTCTGGGTCACTGATACTTGAGATCCCTGATTTCGAAGCTGTGTTATGCAACTTTGTACCAAGGAATTGGATCGAAACCAAGACCGAATATATTTTGGTCGCAACACAGTGGAATGCAAGTCGCAACTGGTTGACCATCACTTTAACAACAGTTCCTAAGGCCGCGGGAACGCGATCTCGTCTTCATACGTATGGTATGCACCTATACAAGCCAAGGACTATGGAGCGAATGCTCAAATCCGTTGGATTTCAGACTATTGAAGTTCATTCAGCACTATCATATAACGTGGACGGGTTCGTCCCCCCTCATCTTTGCTATTTGGCAAAAACTTGATAATCCCGTCATAAACGACCATTAAAGATCGCTCGCACACAATTCTTAAAATCTTCTCCCGAATTGTAACCATGGCGAATAAGATACTCCGCGAAACTAAACGCGAAAAGACCCGTATACGCGATCAACACTTCGCTGTCCGGCATGCCGTAACCCGCCAAGAAGTCGTCGCGTGATGGGCAATCCAACAGATACCGCCCAACATCCCACAGGGGATCTCCCCATATTGCGAGCTCGTAGTCGAGTAAAACCAAGGAATTGTCCCGAGATCCTATGTTGGCACGCCGAATGTCTCGATGAATTAGGCATATTTTCGGGTTTCCCTGCGACTCGACTAAGGAGAGAAGGGTCGTCAACTGGTCCGTTACTTTGCGACCCATGTGCCTTTCAATAATGTCAACCCATTTTCCGGATTGCGTACGAATGTATTCCAACCACGTTGGTGCGACAAGTTCTGTGCCGGGGTCCCGAACACATGGAGAGATCCCCATCGTAGAAGCATGCAGTTGACTCATTAATGTCCCTATGTCAAAATCACTGATAACGGTATTCGGTGCGACGGGGTCGTAAGAAATTTCAATGGTGAGGGATGTTGGTATGTCTCTTAGTAGTTTCGGCCGTAACTTTTCCGATAACACCCGATACGCATGTGTTTCTCGAAGATAACCTGTTTTTCCGCCGAATACCTTTCGAACAAATCGTTCGTTTCCCCGAACAAGTAACTTTACGTTGTTGCCGGTCCATGGACTAGACAGATTAGAAATTATTCGTTCATGCATCATAGCACCAGTCTTTCTGCGGTTAATTTACCACTGATTCGAGGTGTAGGAATGCAAACACCAATGTTTGAGCTATATGGCCAAGGAAACCCAGCTCTCATTATGCTGCATGGCGCCCGCAGCTCACTCCGAGCATGGGAGCCGTTGATCCAACCACTTCAACGTTATTCTATCACATGGCTGGCATTGGACTTGTTTGGGCACGGACAATCCCCTCCGTTAGATAATATCGAGGATTCACTCGCAATGGCTACCAGCTTACTAAACTGGCTAAACCACCGAATGACAGCACCCGTCATTCTTGTTGGTCATTCTAGGGGCGGTAGATTTGCTTTAGAAATGGCCACTTTGCTCCCAAAGTCCCCGAGAGTTGTTAGGGGATTAATCTTAATCAGTCCTTCCGGACAGCCCAAGGGATTCAATCCGAAAAGTCTGCGATCTCTACCAAGGTTACAGCGAGCTTATGCTGACAAAGGCAGTACCTTAACACCCTATGACGCCGAGCGCTATCAGGAGGACACATTTCTGGCTAGGCAATTTGAAGCCCAGTTTGATAAACTTGACGACCGAAACCTGTTTGGTGTTTTGCCGAGGTTACATAAGGTTCGAGTACCAGTGCACTTGATATGGGGCGATTCCGATCAAATTGTTGATCCAAGTTGGTCTGGTGTGCTGAGAAGAAAAATTCCTTGCCGTACACGACTAATTGTTGTGCCGAACGCCGCCCACATGGCCATGCAAGAACAGCCGACTGTTGTTACAGCCATTATCCGACAATGTTATGGACAACTTCTACAATCAAATCGGACCCAATGCACCCAACAACGCCGTGGTATCGATAACCCCCAACTTTAGGAAAACGACCGAAATACGATGGAACTTTATAGGGGAATAGTTGCATTGGTGGCAGGCGACAAATCGTACCATGTTGTTGAATTCAGAGTCGTCCGACTTGTGTGCCGTCAGTCCTCTACTGTCTTTTCCTGCACAGTAAGCGAATGAAAATGGGTGTGGCTCCCTTAGAGGGACGGAATACAAAACATCGGCTCCTTAGCAGAAGGCAGTCGCCGTCGCAGTCACGTGGCCGATCCGCTAGGGCTGAATTCCTCGCCGCGTCGCCCGTGCGTTTCTACGCCCTTCTGGCAAGAAAAATGACCCCGAGCGCGAATGATATAAAGATAGAGTAGTCGTAAGAGTATCCAGGATGCGAGAGGAGGGAAGATCTCATGAGCTCATCGAAACGAGCCCCGGAGCTGAAGTCAGTCGCTGACAGCCTGTCAGGGCTGCCCGCGACGGAGGCCGCAGCGCTTCGCATGGCGCTGCAGGAGATTTTGACCAAGACTGATGGCACGAGTGCCGACTTCGAGGCCCGCTTGGGCCTCATTCAACGCCGTCTCTTGGCGGCAGGCACGAAGGGTTCGGTCGAATCCCCACCAGAGCAACCAGCAGATTAGGCGGCTGCGGAAAACGAGCCGGGGGCATAGCGCTCCCGGTGCACCCGTTGTTGTTCCTGGGCCAAGTGGTACGCCCAATACGCCGTCCAGTCGTCATTACTCCAGACGGCGCGGAGTTTCAAAATCGCCTCGGCCCCGGCGAGACCCCACCGGGCTCCCGTGATATCGAATCGATCTTTCACCAGATGGCGACAGGCGCCCTCAATGATGCCGGTCGCAATCGGCCAGCCTTGCGCCAAGGCCGTCGGGTAGTCTAAATAGGCGCGTTTATGGAGGAGATAGTCCGCACACCGATCCGCTGCCTTGCGCTGGTCCTTTGTCAGGTGGTTTGTGGTGGCCTTGCGGCGAATCGCCCCGGCCACCACGGACGATTTCCCGTGCAAAATGGCCAGACCGTGGTGCAAGACCCACGCTTCGGCTTGGGGGTCCCCCGCCACAAAAAAGCACCAGGCGGCTTTCCACAGATACTCCAGCACATGGATGAAATCGATGAACAGCTGGAGGTCGATGTGGCGCTGGTCCGCTTCCGTTTGCAGATGCCGCAACTGATCATTGTTGCCATCGACCAGGCCGAGCCAGGGGCGCTCATGGTGCGGATCCCGCCGTTCGGCTTCGTCCATGACCGTCTGAATGACGGAGCGGACATCGCCGACGACGCTGGCGGTCAACCATTTATCCTGGGCCTTCGGCCCCGGCGTCTTGGCGGCCGGAGAATCAGCCGATGGGGGTGAGAGAATATCGGAAGGCGTGCGGACCACCGGGGTCACCCCGTACACGGAGCCGACCTCCGCCATGCGTTTGCGCCCGCGTTTCTCGCCCGACGATAACCGGGTCTGGAGTTTGTGCCCCGCGTTCCCCACTTTGGCCGTGCTGGGTCGCAGGCCTTCTCGTCGCATCACGATCCCTTTGCCGTCCACGGACAGCACCAACACCTGATGCGCCGCCACTGGGAGCCGGGGCTGTTGGGCGTAAAAGGCGTCCACATCCCTGGCCGCCTTGCCGACCAGTTGTTCGACCTGCCGTTTGCCCAGCCGTTGCCCCGTCTGGTGTGCGATGGTGTCGACGGTGGAGTCAAACGAGTCTTGGAGAGCGGTACGCGCGGCGATTTCTCGGAGACCATGGGAATAACTTTCGGAGGGCAGGTTGGCGACGAGGTCGGCGGGATACAGATTGGTCGTCCCTTTATGGCGATAGGCCACCCGACTCACCGGGATGGGGCCAAAGATGGTGACCAAGGGCCGCGTGTGGTTGTCCTCGTGGGCCGTATGGGGGATCCCCTGGGCATCCATCACCTGAGCGTGATGCACTTCCTCCTTCGCCCGCAGGGCGAAATGGTCCGCCATCAATTGCCGGAGCATCTCACGCCCGCGGCACTCGACCTCGACTTCCAAGGCGGCATGTGAGGGCCTGCGCTTCGGCGCTGCCGGCAAAGGTCAGCAACGTGTCAAAGCGCTCGCATGTGCTGTGAAAGGTCGTGGGGTCTCCCCCTGGCAGAGTCTGAACCGGTGTCATCGTCGTGATGCTCCTTTCTTGGATGGGGTGGCGGGGGAAGGCGTTCGGGATCCGCCTGGGGCGATCGGGTCGGTGCGCCGCCCATCCGTTAAGGCGGCTCGAAAGTCGGGGCGCAGCGGATACACCCAGATGTCGCGCACGGGTTGCGCGGCCGCATGCGGCCGCGCCAGGCGGCCCTGCCCCGAACTGCGCCCAATTTTATGCCAATTGGCGGCCGCATAGGCCGTGCCCGCATAGCGCGCATGCTCGACAAACGTTTCCAAGAGCACGGGGTGTTCGTGGTAGCGGTGGGTCCAATCCGCTGGCAGACGGCGGGCGACGCCCGCCAAGAAACTCGAGGCTAAGCCTTGGACCTGCACCCACGGCAACACCAAAAATCGCCGATTGCCCACCACCTGGGACAAATGAGCCGTCCGTTCTTCCGGCGTCCACCCAATCCATTGGTCCCGAGCCGCTAACTTGAGCGCGGCCGATCCAAAGCCCAAGCACGCGACAATGCGGTCGTGCACGACCGCGAGATAGCGGAGTTGGGGCCCCGCCATGTGCGCACTATGCAAAGGATGATACCGCCGAACGAGTTCGCCCCATAACTGGGCCGATGCACTGCCCGGTTCCACTAACTGCCACTGGAGATCGGGGAAGTCGCCCCGAGAGCCCGTAAGGAGCTCTTGCGGATCCGAAGCGGCGGTCCAGGGCGCCTCAGGGGGGTGCCACGGGATTCCTGGGTCGGTAAGGGCAACCAAATGACGCCATGCTCTTCCATCTGTTGCAGGGCTTTGCGACAGGTCGCTAACTTCGGTTGGCCATTGGCCATGGTCCAATTCAAGGCCGTACAGACGGCACGGGCAATGGCACCTTGCGTGGTACACCAGGGATCATCGGTGATGCGGCGAATGGTTTCAATCTCGGCCTCGGTGAACGATCGTCCGCCATACCAAAACGGCGTTCCCCCGGGGTTGCGCTGTATGTAGTCCATGACGTTACCATACTGCGAGATTCACGGGGTGTCTAAGATGTTCAATGGAGTTCTCGTGGTGTGGCATCCGCTTTTCACGGGAATATCTGGGGTGAGCACAGCGAATCGTAGAATTACGAGTGATATCTATAGGATATGATGCAAAAATCGTCCCTCTAGAAGAGCCACACCCAATTATTATGGCTGTCCTTGGTGGAATGTCGAACGCAACCGCCTATGGTTGCAAAGCCTGGCATGGCTTTACGGAAATACAGCTGTCCTAAACATCGCAGCCGGTGGAGCTGAGGATTGTCTGCGATGATTGTTGCTACACCGACAAGGATTGCATCCGAATCGCCGCGGAGATCATGGACGTAAGACAAGGCCTTC
>NZ_NWUL01000039.1:0-37412 GCF_002903155.1 Sulfobacillus sp. hq2
CTAAGAAGCGGTGGCATGATGACACAGGAAGGTGGCTCCGTTTGATCCATTGACTAACGATGATCAGACTTGGATAAGTCCATCAGAACGGATAGTCTCTTAGCCACCAATACATGGGGCCTTTTTTATTGCGCCTAACCGGGTTCTGCCTTTTATGTTTATGGTTGTACTCCGGCGGGTATGGGCTCAGACACTCCCATATAACTGGAAAGGCATTTGAGGGTAATGCACAACTCTGGAGTCTTTGGGGGCCTATTGGATAGGACAGGAATGGAGAGCGGGAAGATCGATAATGTGGACAATTCGATTGATTGACAAGACGGATGTAGCCAAGTTTATAGATTTGCAAAACGCGTTGGATAAAGAGACACAGTACATGTTAATGGAGCCTGGTGAACTTTCGGATAGTGTGGCCGAATGGGAGAAACGGATTGTTCCCTTCATCGATCAGCCTCACAATGGATTTTGGGTTGTTGAGGCTGTTGATGGCACGTTGGTTGGATTTTTGCGAGCGCGTGGCCATACTCCACGGCGCATGGCGCATTCGGCGTTGATTGTTGTCGGTATTCGTCAGGCGTATTGGGGACAGGGTATCGGCACTCAGCTTTTTCAAATATTGGAGAGTTGGGCTAAAGACCACCGGATTTATCGAATTGAATTAGACGTTATGGTGACAAATCGCTGTGCCCTTGGGCTATACCACAAAATGGGATTTCAAGTCGAGGGATTGCGGCGACACAGTATTCGCTATACGGATGGCCAATTTGTGGATGAGTACATGATGGCGAAATTGTTGGATTGACATCCTCCCCACGGCTTGAGTTATCTATAGTCAAATGTTAAAAACCTTACAGAGTGAGGCCGTTGACATCGTAGACGTATCTATGATGGTAAACACGAAAAGCGAAGGACTTCATCAAAGGTAAGACATTCGGGGCTTTGAGCCGTCGGTGTGCGGGCTTTCTACTTCAGAAAATCCCTAAAGATAATCATTCTCCGGCGAAGAATTTCTTTCCATTAGGCGACATATTTGTCATAGAAGGCATGTTGAGCCCTTAAGATAACTGAAGGAAGGGGCTTTTCAGCGCACGTTGGTAAAAGAGTCGTTGTCCAGAGAATTTTAGATGTCATGGGATTGGGGGCGTTGTGATTGTGACGATTTTTGTTTTATGGCCCTATTAAAAACCAGTGGCCTTTGTTATGGTTGAGGCAAATACCACGTTCAGCGTGCCGGCTTGCAAACTTGGAGTGGGGAAAATGCCAATGTGGATTGGAGCTCAAGACTTAGAAACAGCGCTTGATGATGTGATGTTGCGGGCACACTTGAGCCGACGACTCACGGCCCCCTTGTCTCACGAACCCGTGCGCGTGGTCCAGCCAGACGACAAAGGCCATATTATTTTAATGGCGGCCAGCTGGGCAGACCTTAGTCTATCGTTGGTGAAGGTCTTATACGAGCGTCCAGCTAACAAAAGTCTTGCAAAGACCAAACCGGTTTTAAACGGTACGGTCAGTATTTACGGTGCTGACGGTGAGGTGATCGCTATTGCCGATGGGGCAGCTTTCACTGGGATGCGCACCGCAGCCATTGCCGCTCTTTCAACGCAGTGGCTTAGTGTAGCGAATGCGTGTCAATGCATCCTCGGGGCTGGCTTTGAGGCCTATTATCACGCCAAAGCCTTCGCGCGTTTGGCGGGAGTTCGCTCCATTCGCTTATGGAACCGCACACCAGACGCGGCATATGCCCTGCGAGACAGACTGTGTTCCCTTCCTCAATTTGCTCATGTGTCCATTAGTGTCCATACCGCCATTGACGAAGCAGTAGCTGATGCCGATGTTATCACCACGGTCACGTCTTCACCGACCCCCTTATTTGATTCCCGTATAATCAAAACGCCAGTGCTCATTAATGCGATGGGAGCCTATTTACCTACCACGCGAGAACTTGCTAGCGACATTGTGGCCAAAGCTACGTTGTATGCTGATTTTCTGCCAGCTTGCCTCAGAGAAGCTGGTGACTTTCTCATTCCTGCTGCAGAAGGTCTTGTCGATTTAACAAAAATTCGTCCTTTGGCTAGTGCCCCGCATTATGGACCCCAAGAGGGGATTACGGTCATGAAAAGTGTCGGGTCGGCCGTTTTTGATCTCGCTTGTGCCGAATATTTGGTCGGAGTTCAAGATCAACGCCCAACAGGGTAGAAAAGAGGAGAATCGGTGACGGATAATGCGGACGTCATTATTGTGGGAGCAGGCCTCATTGGCTTATCCATTGCCTATCATTTAGCGAGCAAAGGAATTTCCAACGTCATTGTCATCGACAAAGAAGGGGTGTGGGGCCACGGCTCGTCTGGACGTAGTGCAGGGGGAGTCCGCCTTGAATTTTCTCATCCGAGCGCCGTTAAATTTTCCCAATACGGTCTTGAAATGTTTCGCCATTTTGAAGACATCTTCGGAATTTCGTCGTCATTTAATGCGTGCGGATATCTCTTTTTAACGCGCGATGCGAGCAAGTGGACGGTTATGCAGAACTTATCGTTAATGCAACAAGCCCTAGGCGTTCCCGTTAAATGTCTTTCGCCCCAAGAGGTCGCGAGCCAGTTTTCGTATGTCCAAATGGAAGGACTCGTGGGAGGAACGTTTTGTGCAGATGATGGCATTGCCGACCCGGGCGCGGTCCTTTATGGTTTTGCCAGACGGGCCATAGACCTTGGGGTCACGATTCGCTTGGATGAACAAGTCACTGGTATTCTCATGAACCATAATCACATTGCTGGCGTGAAAACCACCAAGGGGATCGTTATGGGAGGCGTCGTGGTGAATGCCGCGGGTCCGTATGCCGCCGCCGTAGGGCAGATGGCAGGGGTAGAAATCCCTGTGCGTCCTTACCGCCGTAGTATTTATGTTACGACGCCCTTTAGCAAACTTCCTCAAACGATCCCAATGACCTTGGAATTAGAAACGACATCCTATCTTCGCCGCGAAGGTGACAGTATTTTGCTTGGGATGTCCGACCCTCATGAACCGAGCAGTTATCATACGGACGTCGACCACCAGACCTTGGAGAAGCTCATTGACACTATACTGCGATGGGTTCCCAATTTAGCGGAGGCTTCCATTATGCGTGGATGGGCGGGCTTATATGAGGTGTCGCCGGATGACACGGCGATTATCGGTGAAGTGCCGGAAATCCCAGGATTTTATATGGCAAACGGGTTTAGTGGCCACGGCTTTATGCACTCTCCTGCTACGGGGCGAGTCATTGCCGAGCTCATTATGGGGGAAGAGCCCTTTGTTGATTTGACCCCATTTGCGCTCGCTCGCTTTAATGCGGATCGTCCGACCACAGAAACGTTTGTGATTTAGTAGGCTAGGCGGTTTCCCCTTCCGCCTCCGTAGATTTTGTCACCTAATTGGATGGTGTCTGTGCGTAGTGGAATTTTGCTTTTTTGGTGATTCAGCCGGATGTCTTGTTGATATACAAGCGCTTAAACGGGCGTAGATAAGGCAGAGGTCAAACAGCAAGCGACACAAGACATATATAACCATTCAATGAGTCTGAGGCTGCAACTGAAATCTCTTCAATGCCTCGAGGCCGGAGGTTGTGGTAGTGGGAATCGCAAAGAAGTCCGTTCTGTCCGATTCCAGTGAGGTTTATGGTGTGAGTTGTAACGGGCTTCACGGCAGAAACACATCGGATACGTTCAGGGGAATGTCTGGAAAGAGAGTGCTGTGAATTGTCTCATCAGCCCGAAACGGTCCAGTGACTTCGTAGCCCTCTGACGTTAAATGATAGAGAGTCAACGTTTCGGTCTCAGGATCGACAATCCAATATTCTGGCACACCAAAGCGGGCATAGAGGTGGGCCTTCACGCCGCGATCTCGGTCACGGGTGCTAGGGGATAAGACCTCGACAACCAGATCTGGTGGACCTTGCACGTTGGCTTCCTTGATGATATTCAGATGTTCAGTCAGAACAAAGAGCAGGTCCGGTTCGGTCACGTTGTTGTCATCAAATACGACATCAAATGGGGCAGGATACCACCGTCCATAACCATGAGATTCAACATGGATAAAAAATGCTGATAAGTGTCGAATGACATTTTGATGTTGCTGATTAGGCGAAGGGCTCACGGCCAAATCTCCTTCTAAAATCTCATAGCGTTTGCCGTCGTCTGGGAGCTGGGCCAAGTCTTTTGCCGTAAACACGGGACGGATAATGTCCATGCATTCTCGCCTCCTACTTCTCATTATAGCAATGCAATGGAATGCTGGCGATTCCCGAGTCTATCTGATAATTCGCCTTTTTTGCCAATCCACATATACGGGTGGTATACGTGAGCCGTTGTCTCCGGGTCGTGGGATGACAGCGTTTACCTAAGGGTCTACGTTATTAATGCCTAGAACCGGGACCGAATTGGGTAGGAATCCTCCCATGGAAACTTGCTATGCTGAGAGCACCACACCCAGCAGGGGTGGCAATCGGATGAGGAGGGTGTCATGTGAAACAATGGTGGCAGACGATCAAGGTCGCGGTCCGCAAGCGGATAGGGGCCAAAGAGGGCAATGTGTTTATCGAAAATGGGATTTGGAGTGTCATTGGGTGATCGCGTAAGGCCTCGGGTTATTCGATCGTGCAGACCTGTCCCTTGCCTTACGTACATGAGCAGAGGTGTCAACGAGTGGTCGCACGCGTTACGACGGTCGAGTTCATGGCGATAGCTCCGCACGATGCGGAGCGCGTGAAAGAGTTTTTGGCCCCGCTCCAGCGGAGGGGGGAGATAACCAAGGAATATGTTGATGTTGCCATGCCAATGACATGGGGAACCGCACGGCATGGAAAGCTCTGAACGATGACGCGTTGCGGCATCGGTTTGATGCCGTGCTAGTGTTCAAGCTCGACCGCGCCTTTCGCTCCGTGAAGCACCTGCACGATACCTTATGCGGTACACGTCGGGTTTTTAAGAGCTCAAGAAGGCTTTGACACGACCACGGCATTAGGTCGGTTACTCCTCAATCTGTTGGCCAGTCTCGCCGAGTTTGAGCTGGAATTGATTCGCGAACGCGTCACGGTGGGTATGGAGCGGGTCAAACGGGAAGGGAAAGCGATGGGGCGGCCGCGGATGACGGATAATCCGCGGCCGCCAACTGGCACAAGCCATCGAGGCCGAGCGGTCCGGCCAGCTGAATTATCGCCGAGCGGCCCGGACCTATGCTGTGTCACGGATCACGACGATAGGGGATCGGTGTGTATCAAAAAGGGGGTCTCGGTGAGGACCCAGAAACCCGCGGCATCTCGTCATCGCGAGGGGGAGACTCCCCTGTACCCAAAAAGAGGTCGCTAGGGGTACGACGATTCGACTCGACTTCACTCCGACAACGTGAAGAGCTCAGCGAACTCGGATATAGTCTTTTGGTGCCTGTTCGGCCAGAACTGAGACAATTATCCGAGCTGTCAAAATCTTAATGGTACACAGTCTTTTTTCTTCGGCTTAATTTAACAGCCATGGCAAGTCATTTTGAATGTGATTTTCCGGGATCGATATGGCCATAGCATCGAGTAAAAGTAACGTAAGTAAATATCGTAGCCTCTTGGTTAGGCGTATAAGTTCGCTCCCCTGGGCCGTTAGGATGGCGAGTTCCTCAGTATAGTGCGTCAAATAATTCCGTGTGTCGACTATTTTTTGGATAAAGGGCTGTTCGTCGTAGTTTGATACAATTGCTGCCTTTTCACCGGGGCTTATCACACCTAATAACTCTTTTAAACGTTTTCGTAACGAGTATTCGTATCCAAATGTAACTTTGTTTTTGAGGCTTTGCCGATGACTGCTATTGGATATGAAAGACGGTATTTGGGACACCCATTCGGCGATTGCAGTTCTGTAGTCATCCGGCGCCATGTATTGCCTAGCAGGGAACCTGCGACGGTGATAGCTTTCGATACCTTGAATGAGGGCCAAAAAACTAAATTCCGAAAACTGTGTAACGCCGAAAATGGTTGCGGTATACAACCCAATCACCGGCCGATAAGTGTCGAGATTATCGAACCACTGTGGTACTATCAACGAAGCAGTAGATTGAAACACGGAAAACGGCACCACGAAATGGTCACGATGGATCTTGTCCAGTAGTCTCTTGGGGAGGGTTGAATAAAACACCTTCACTGAATCTGTTGTCTTCGTATCATGTTTCAGCTCGACGGTTTGTACATACGTAGCTTGTCCAAATAATACAGTAAGGAAGTTACCCAAATCAAAGGACATGCTGAGCAACGTGTCGAGGGTTTCACCTTTATCAAAGGTAATGTGGAAGGACCATCCCACCGTGTTAATATGACTTGTTAAGTTCTTGAATGTTCTGTGAGTTGGGCTGAGTGCCATAGTGGCTCTGAGGCTACGGATATATCCGCAATCGACATCGGAAACGGTGCCGGGGTTAGCCACCTCTGTAGGTTGCCAGACCCAATATTCAATATAGGTATATTCGACGGCCATATGACGGTAGAGCGTTTCCAGGGTTACGTACGCACCAACCACCATGTATTTAGTGATGAAAGAAGCAGCATGAATGGCGCCTTTCTGTCCCGAGCTTATGCTACCCCCTGTGTTCTTTAAGTCAATGAGCGTAACGGCTTCCCCATTCTGGGTCAGTCCATAAAGGTGTGATGCCTTTTGAAATAGCGTCTGATCGGCCCATAATGTTATGGTGGTGAATGTGTTATGCCGAAACTCTACTGTGCCAAACCATTTCACCGAAGGATTTTCCGGATCCCACCAGAGCCCAGAAAGATCAAAATCTGCGGTTAAGCTTTTTTCTCGTGCTTTATTCTCCATAATTATATTCCTTTCACCATGAGAATTGCTTCAATCCGACGTGAAGGCTACGTTCTATCGTCCCCCGACTTCGTTCCAAGTCTGTTCACGCTGAATGAAGTTGTACGGCTGATTCCATAAAGCAATCGAGAAACCCTTCCGAAACTCCACGGATTTTGCTAGATAGTTCTTGCTGAAAAAGTCTCTTTTGTACTTAGGAACCTCTCTGGGGGTTATAGGCCCAGGCCTACCTTTCGCGGACCGAGGACGTTAGCCAGCCTGCCGCTGGGCCCAGCGGCGCACATTATGGGCGAAGATCCCTAACCCGATCCCCGTCGCCTCCGCGTCATAGCCCCGATATCGACTACGTCGGAGCCCATACTTCCGTTTGAGGCGACTCATGGTGGCTTCTCCTCCGGCTCGCCAGATCGCGGAATGGGTGATGTTCAGCGTTCCCTGAATAGGTCTGTCTTCGGACGGCAGACTCATCGCAAAGTCTTGCGATGCCAACGTAACATTCGCGGCAATCGGATGGACATGCCCCACGAATACGTATGAATAACAGGACATTTGATGGTCTCCTTTCCCTGCTTGCTAAACACGCAGAGAGTCATGGTCATGGTGAAAGGCCTACTAGGAATGGTTTCTCGGCCGATACACATTCAGCCCAATCTTTTCCTCCCGACCCGGCCCCACCGCCACATTGCCTTCCGTACTCGCAATAATCGTTGTCTTGCCGGAACTGGACGGGCCAAACTCTTGCGTCAGGTCTATGCGGATGGTCAGGATGTCGCCGTCGAGCGTCCATTCGACATTTTTCATGAGAGGCCTCCTTTGCGCCCGTGTCCTCTTCTTCAGTATAGAGAGAATAGGAGGTACAGACAAGCCGTCGGTCTCGGTCAAGAGACGGCTGGACAAGAATACAAGGCTCACCCCCCGATGCACTATTTTCACGAGCGTCTTCAACGGATAACATGTTGGCTGTCACATGACTTACATCATGACTGAGGGGTGTCAACGCAATGAAAACGCTACGGTGTATTATCACGGGATGGGTAGCGCCCGATGAGGCACAGGAATGGATCGGCATCGACCCCACAGATTCGGGACGGGGATGGGGTTTAGCGTATCGGCGCGATCCAGATACAGGCGCCATCGCCACGGAATGGTGGCATTGGCGAGAGACTGCGAACGAAGAGGGGAAGATGTCCTCAACCGCACAATCTGTGCCGTACACAGCCACCCAGGAGGAGTGATTTAGACTTATTGTCATGGCGAGTTGAGAACTTCGCCTCGATTATTGGAACCGGACTTTTGCAGGGGGGTGGCCGAGAGGACGGGATGACAGTGTCAAATAGGCGTACCATTTACGCCTGCCTTCGACGCGTTATGCATAGCGTCTATGATTCCGACATATTTCGCGTAGCGACCGGAATACAGTCAATTCTACATGATACGCTAGTGACGCAGGACTATTGGAAACATATGGGTGCTATCATGTGAAATCCTATGAATATCGGATGCTGAGAGGGGGCTCCCATGCATAAATCTACTAATGCCTTTTTAGCGGCTCTGTTATCTTTGATGGGCCTCACTCTTATTGGGATGGCGTTAGATAACATGCTTGCGCTTGCGATCCCGCTAGCGGTTGTCGAATTAATTGGTATCGTTGGCATGATTGTGCGAATGCCGTCCAACAAGAGGAAGGGATCGTAATTTTGTTTTGTTGATGCGATTTGCCGGAACCGTGACACCGCTGCTTTTCGATTCGTTGTCGAGTCCTCCAATTATATCTGCGAGGGGCGGACGAGACGGACGTAATCAAAATGTGTTTATCAGTTTCCCTTGGGGCAGAGAAACGACGGATTCGATAGCTGTGATGATAAGTCTTCAGAGCATGTTTGTGGGATGCGATGCGTGTGGAAGGAACCAGGCCTTTTACGGCTCGTTGTAGTTCTAGACATGGTGTGCGAATATCTGACAGGGTCCCTGAGAAGAATCATGTGCCTGTGCTCTAGCGAGAGTGGCGCGACCACGGCCAACCCGTCGATGTGGCCGCAGAGGCCGGCTTTCATGGTAGTTTTGGTAAATTCCGCGTCTTGGGCGGAAAAATTTGTGGATTTTTTGGAGGAATTTTCCGGAACCGTGGCGAAATCTTAAAGCGTATGTTGGTTTTCAGCATTTGGATATCGGTCAAATCACTCACAGAACACGATCACGAAAGGGATGAAGTGCCGTGCGTATTCGGTTACGCATAGAAGGTCCCCTCATCGTCCCCATAGCCTATCACGCTCTATTGCAACAAGCATTGTATACGCTTGTCCCCGCGGAGGTCGTGCAGGATTGGCGACGGGTGCGGGGTGTCCGTCCTTTTACCTTTTCGCGCTTGCTTGGCCGCATGCAACAAAAACCGGAGCATACGATTGCGTTCGCCGGGCCGATAGATTGGTGGATTAGCTTGCGGCGGGCGGAAGATATGCGCGCCTTGTTAGACCGAATCGCCGCGAACGCGGTTCTTGTCTTGGCCGATCAACGTCGAGACATTATCGGGGTTGCGGTGGAACCTCCGTTTGTGTGGACTCGCACTCTGATGGGGATCACTACGCTGTCACCGATTGTGGCCGATGATAACATTAATGGACACATTATATCCTATGGGCCCGACGAGCCCTTATTTCAAGACCATATTGCCCACAATGCGGAAATCAAGGCGCAGCAGTTTCTTGGACATGCGGCTGGACCATTGGCGATTTATCCCCTCGAGGCCGTGCGTGTCCGCAGTTGGTATGGCACAACCCCCGTCGTAGGCTACCGTGGACGCTTTTTGTTGGCGGGAGATCCCGACTTGCTGACGCTGTTGTACGATGTCGGCGTGGGTCGACGAAACGGGTTAGGTTTTGGCTGTTGTGACGCATTTTTGCCGACGTCGGCCCACGAGGCGATTGCTCATGCGTGAGGTCTTGCATTGGGTTTTACAGCAGTGTGCAACATGGGCAGACCAACCCGTACACGTGCGTGTCGATGGTCAGACCCTTGAAGTGCGACCAGAGCCTGGACGCACGTTTCGGGTTGAACCCCTGCCGTCCATTTTCAACGATGTGTCGTTATCCCAAGGGCTTGCTGACTCGCCTCTGTACGTGGTGCCGGACGCTGGACGGGTGCCCTATCCCTGTCCCATCAATCGGTCAGCATTCTGGAGGGAGTGGGGGCGCAGTGTATCCCGAGTGATTGGGCAATGCGCCGCCGTGGTCGGTTCCGTGCCCCAGGTACTGGAACGCGTCCTGGCCATCGTGGGTCGCGAATGGTCGGGGTTCGGGCTGACCGTAGTTTCTAGTGGTTCAGTGGTTGCCCTGCCCGTGTATTTGCGAATGCAGGTCGCGTGGGCATTGGCGGCCCAAGCCGGGCGAGCTCGTTTGGTATACGGCGACTTTTCAGGCATTCAAGCGTACGTGTTTGCATCATCACGTCTCGGTGTTTCCGGGGTGGCCAAAACCTTGCGGGCCCGTAGTGCCCGGATCGGGTTGCTCTCGCTTGGGGTCCCGTGGGCGACGAGTGTCCAGATAACGCAGACGGGACTCCTGGTATTGTCTTCTGTGGGTGGGGGATTTTCCCTGTTGTTGCCTCCCACAGCGTCGCTGGCAGCCTTCCAATCGGAAATAAACGCATGGCTCCATGACGTCACACATGCCCAAGTTGTGTTGTATTCGACTGAAATGGAGGTCACGGCCGAAGAATTCTTCGAGAATTATGGGGTGGCGATGCGTGATCTTCATGCCCAAGTGGGGGCGTCGAAGCGGCAACCCTTGAATTCCTACCTGTTCTCGACCACTGACGCACGTCACGATCCCTGGGTGTGGCGTACGCCGGGAATATTGCAATCGCGCTGTGCTCGGTGCGAGAAATATCCGGTTTACAATGCCGAGGGGCTCTGCTACGGATGTGCGGTGGACCAACAGATTGGCAGCTTTTTGCCCCGCATCCAGTGGATTCAGTTGCGTAACGATTCGCATGGATCGGTGGCAATAGGGCCTCATTGGAGTCTCGCGCTAAGCTCAGAGCGCCCTCAAGAACAGACGCACCAGATGGTTACACTCAACGACGTTGCGCAGCCTCCGATGCCTACTCTATGGATGAACGTGGCGTTGCCCATTGCCTCCGAGGATTGCCCACACTGTCAACGGGCCTCCGTGGACGATCCGGTGCGGGCGGGCCAACCCTATACGTTTGCCTGTTTAGCGGCTTTAGAGGCCGGGGCGACGCCGCGGTTGGGGTATCTCAAAGTGGATGTCGATAATCTAGGGTTACTCATGACGGTGGGATTATCTCAGAACACCACAGTCGGCACGGATGTCTATCGCGTTATTCGTCTTCAAGAGACGGTCGACCGATTTTTTACTGAAGGGGTGCGGCAGTTAATGCAGGACGGCCGGATGCTCTATACGGTGTTTTCCGGAGGCGATGATCTCTATCTGATTGGTGGGGCGCAACATATCGCGCAATTCGCCCTTACCCTGGCCGAACGATTTACCGAATATACGGGATATCATTCGGACGTGACGCTGTCGGCGGGCATGATCTTCGTGGACCCTCATCTGTCCATTGCACTGGCCACAGAGGCGGTAGAACGCGCCTTATATCAGGCAAAACATACGCCGTCTGCGGACCGCAGGGCCGCTGGGATTCTGACGGGGCGCAATCAAGTGACCATCGGCACTACCACATTAAGCTGGCGCCGCTATCGACTCCTCTGGGAGGAATCGCAGGAGGTCGCGCGTTTACTCCGACATGAGTGGTTAAGTGCCAGCGCATTGCATCGTCTCCTTCAGGCTGCCCAATACGCTTTGCAGCGACCGATAGAGGAACAAGCCGCCAGCTGGTTTCCGCGGGCGACGTACGAAATGCGCCGCCATTTCACGGCTGACGAGCAGCAACCCGTCCGTACATGGCTCGCGCCCTACCTGCAAGCCGATAATCCCGATCTGTTTGCACGGCTCACGTTGTTTCCGCTGTTAGTCTCATTGGTCCGACTCCGGAGTGATTCGGATCCGGCCCATATTGTCCAAGAAGGGAAGTAATGCTGATGTCGCTGATTACCGAGAACACCTATTTACGGCAAGGCTATCTAAACCCGGAGGGCGGATACCGTCGAGAAATTTATCGGGAAGAAGCCCAGTTTGTGGTGGATAAATTGGCTCGAGGCACGTCTATTCATGCATTGCGGCGCTTTTATAACCGAGTCAAAGGGTTGGAGCGCAGCATGGACCGAGGGCGTTTGTTTAATCAACAGAAGTCGCAGTTGTACGAGTTACAATCCCATGCGTACTATGCGGCGAAGCGTCATCTCGTCAATGCATTTTTTCCCACATTCATGGATCGCAATGTCGACCAAGCCGTTACCAATTGGGAGCAATTTGAGGGATTTGTCAAACATTTCGAGAGCGTCGTGGCCTATTTCCCCACGGAGCCCGGTTTCCCACGACAAGGAGGGACGTCTAATGGGCAAGCCCGATAATCGGCGACCGGATTTAACCTCCAATCCTCATTTGGTAGAGATATGGGAAGTGACAGCCGAGTTAACTTGTGTGACAGGGTGTCATGTGGGGGGATCAAAAGATGTATTGGAAATTGGTGGCATTGACAACCCCATCGTTCGCCATCCTCTCACACAACGGCCGTATTTGCCGGGCAGTAGCTTGAAGGGCAAATTCCGCAGTCTGTTGGAGGCGGCTGATGGCAAAGGCGTGAATGGCGAGCCGTGTGGATGTGCTCAGCCGACCTGTCGCGTTTGCCGGTATTTTGGCCCACACCGCAAACCTCGGCACACGTTGAATCCGACGCGCTTCCTGTTTCGCGATGCCTTTTTAACGCCTGCCTCTCAAGACATATTGGAAACCGCTTATGAACAAATGGGCTTGTTTTTTGCCGAAGAGAAATTTGAAAATACCATCAATCGTAATACCCACGTAGCGACCAATCCCCGTGTTCAAGAACGGGTGCCCGCTGGGGCCACGTTCAACTTCGTGCTGGGCGTGCGGGTTTATCAGGGGGATGATAAGGCGCTCATCCGATCGACCATTCAGGAAATGGTGTCCATGGTGGAGCATGATGCGCTAGGGGGTGGAGGATCACGCGGTAGCGGTCAAATCCGCTTGGATCACTTGCGGATTCGTGTCGTGTGGCCGGATGTGCCGTGATGACCGGATATTGTTGGACCCTCCGGCCGCGCTCCCCATGGAGTCACTGGCCCACGAGTGATCTCCTAATGGGGCACTTGGCTTGGGCCTATCGCGACTGTTATGGCGACAGGGCCATGAATGGGTGGTTGCAGCAATTTATTGAGGGGCAGCCGCCGTTTGTAGTATCCGATGCATGGCCAGCCGGCACGTTGCCGCGTCCCATGGGATTTCCCCGCCGCACACGCCCTGCACAAGGCGAGGATAAAAGCGTCATCATCGCGGCCTTTCAACAGCACAAACAATTCAAACGCCAACGGCTGATCGCTGCAGCCGACTTCTGGCGCTTTATAGCGGGAGAGACTATGGGCGAGGATTTTCGCCTGCAAGAGGAACCTCAGGGGATGAACACTCTGCATACCGGCGTGGATCGCCAGACGGGTGGCGCATTGGAGGGAAGCCTGTTTGCCCGCGAGGGACAATGGAGTGCGGAGCCCGTCCAAATCTATCTATGGACTCAGGATCCCCGTCTTACCGAACTGCTAGCGCGGGTGGTGGCCTATCAAGGCATTGGGGGAGAGTTAAGCCGTGGCTACGGTCAAGTGGACTGGGCAGGATGGGAGCCATGGATCGCGCCGCCTGTTCCGAATCCAACGGCAGAAATTTGGCTCGGCCATGGCGTCCCAGCTCCAGATGATCCGCCGGGACTAGCCTACCGCCTTCACACGAAATACGGCCGCGTCTGGGGGGCTCAGTACGCCAGTCCATGGAAGGCGCCTATCTTGCAGGTGCAACCCGGTGCAGTGTGGCCGTTAAGCCGCCCGTGGAAGGGTTGGACCGGACGTGTTGTGACAGCCGTGGCCTTGGCTCCGCAGGTCGTGGACTTTGGCCTTACGGTTACGATCCCCGTCTGTCTGGGGAATATCGGGGAGGAGGATAGGATATGATATGACGATTTTCCTAAGTTTCGCTGGCGCGCGTGATCCTGTTGCGGACGACACCAATGAGGAAGGTTCGATTGTCACCTTATGGCGGTGGTGGCGCGACCACGGTCAACCCGTCGACCAGGTGTGGCTATTTTCCGTGAATGCCGAAGGGCAACAGTATGCGCAGAATACCCGGGATTGGTTAATCTCAGAGCACTTGTGCACGGCCGAACAGATTCAACTCTATCATCGGGAAGCCAGCCCCGTCGATTATGAGGCGGTAACCCAATTTGCGTTTGAGGTCGTACAGCAGAACGTCAATACCAGAAATGACAACGACGTGACGATTTTTTTTAATGCCAGTTCTGGCACACCGACAATGAAACTCAGTGGATCCTTGCTGTCTGCGGCGGGACTTCTCCCAGGCGGGAAAATCTGGACGGTCCTGAATCCACGGCATGTTGGAGAGCATCAGGAGCGGGTTAGCGTCCAGGATGTCCGCTTTATAGGAGAATACTTGCTGCGTGAACGGCTTGGCGAAGCGGTAGCAGGCAATCAGTTTCAAACGGCGATCGCTTTGGCCCAAGAATGGGGACGCATTACCATTCATGACGTGGTGCGACGCACCAGCGCGGCGCTTCTGTCGGTATTGCGAGCCTATCGTGCTTGGGATTTGACCGATTTTGCCGTGGCCCGACGTTATCTCACCCAGGTGGATCGGTTGGACGCGGTGCCGTGGACTCCGGAGGGACGGGACGCATTTGACCGCCAACGACGTTGGTTGAACAATACGGCCTTGGAATCCACTGAAGAAAATCCGCTGAATTTGGTGGAACTGTATTACTCGATTGAACGGTATTCTGAACAAGAGCGGTATACCGATGCGTTAGCGCGAGGCCGCCGACTGGTTGAAGGCCTCTTATACTATTACTATCACGCGCAGTATCGCGTGAATGTGCGGAGGGTGGCTAAACACTGGGTGGGGCAATTGCCGCAGAATTTGGCCGAGAAGTTTCGGGATGAGGGGGAACGCTATGTTCCCCTCTTGGTCCTCGCTCGTACCCTCACCGAGGAGAGTCCGGACCCGACCGTCCGCGAGCTATGGGCAGATATTGACACTTTTAAGGCACTTATGGACGTGCGCAATCAATCCCTTGCGGCGCATGGCATGCAGCCAGTCACTCGGGAGGATGTTGCGAAGGTCCGGCCGATTCTCCGTAAGTGGGTCATGACCTTGGTGCCGGACACCGGGGAATACCTCAAGCTCTATCCGTTGACTCCCGCCATGCGCCAACGCGTGCTGCAAGATTTAGGATTGCCACCGGGTAGGGTATAATAGTGTCGTCGATGTCCAATCGGGCCAAAACTCCGGGAGATCGACGACAAAGACCATCGTACTCAATGCGTTGCTACGGAACGGTTGCGAGGTAAGAGTCTACGTTACTAGTAAAATATTCCATATTATCAAAGGGTTGTGTTTGGCGTGGCGTAAGGGCCAAAGGGGTTGGGATTGTACCTATAAGGGATGGAAACCAATTCCCGCATATGGGGAATTATCGGATGAAATGTGTTGGGATTGTACCTATAAGGGATGGAAACTCCGTCAGGGAGAAAAAGGCTGGTCTCAGGATGAGATGTTGGGATTGTACCTATAAGGGATGGAAACAAGAACAGTAATTCCGGGCGGATGCCCCCGCTGCGTTGGGATTGTACCTATAAGGGATGGAAACAGAGCCATGGTCACTGTCTCTGCCGAACCGTCCCACAGTTGGGATTGTACCTATAAGGGATGGAAACATACTCCTCCAATTTTCTCTCTAACCACGCTAATACGTTGGGATTGTACCTATAAGGGATGGAAACCATACTTCATTCCATATCTATCAGGGATTTCGTCCGTTGGGATTGTACCTATAAGGGATGGAAACTTCCAGGTGATCTCGCTGATTGTGGTTGTGGCGGAGTTGGGATTGTACCTATAAGGGATGGAAACTTCCTCCTCCTTTTTCGCGCATGGTCCTAGCCATGGTTGGGATTGTACCTATAAGGGATGGAAACTTTTTACGCGAAAGTCATGACGCCTCGGAACTGCCGTTGGGATTGTACCTATAAGGGATGGAAACCCCCACCGAAGGGCTTCGCGCGTTGTGTCCATGGGGTTGGGATTGTACCTATAAGGGATGGAAACATGTTCCCGCCCATTAATTTGCGGCCTTCTTCTGCGTTGGGATTGTACCTATAAGGGATGGAAACTTCCTTTAAGGCTTGAGGAAACGTGATCACAGACGGTTGGGATTGTACCTATAAGGGATGGAAACCGGAGGAAGAAGTCCGCGAAGCCCTCGAACTCTTGACGTTGGGATTGTACCTATAAGGGATGGAAACTTCCCCCTTCAATGCCCCGCAATAGCACGTCCCAGGTTGGGATTGTACCTATAAGGGATGGAAACAAAGGTAAATCAGGACGAGAAGCGATAGCCCAACGGTTGGGATTGTACCTATGAGGGATGGAAACTCAAAATCCTCTGTGGTGTTGTAATAAAGGGCTAAGTTGTGTTGGGATTGTACCTATGAGGGGCGAATTCTACACAATGAGATGGACGACATCCTTTTAGGAAGGGATGTCGTCCGTTCATTTTGCTCATTCTAGGGCGGTTAGCGGAACAATAACATAACTCGACCTGAGTCATAGTCAATCCTGAACTATAGTCCCCGCAAAAATTTTCCCATGTTTACTTTCTGAGCAGAACCCCGGCTCCTGGCTGGCGAAATCTTGACTGGGGAAGAGAGGACGAGACAGGAGAGTGAAAAGTTTGGTGTGGCGACAAGCGGGATGGGGGGGATGAGGTACTGTGCCTAATCGTTCGAAAGATCCCTAGGCCGTGGAGCCTCGGAAACTGCCTTCTGGTCGTTGGAAAGGTCGTGTGGTGCGCTATGACGAGAAGGGCAAACGGCACGAACTGACGCAAACGTTTGACACGAAACGCGAAGTGAAGCAATGGGCCGAGTTAAGGAAGCAACTCAATAGCGAGATAATCCGAACCGGGAACCCGCCGAGTGAAGAGCCATTGGGAAAGTATTTCGAGTGATGGTTCGGGATATTGTAGCGGCGTAGGATTCTACTCGCGGCGACCATGGAGAATGTCGCCAAACCTATTACTTAATAATGGTGGTACAATGTTGTCGTCGTTCGCTGTGCTCGGCTTCGTTCCCGAAGGTGAGGTCGGCTAAAACGCGACTTGCGTTCCTGGTAAGAAAAATATTATCGGGGGTGGTGCTTATGCCGAGACTTTTAAGCGAGACGTTAGACGGATTCGATGTCAATCTTGGCGTTGTGACGTTACGATTTGGTAGTCTAGCTAAGGCATTTGTTTCCATTACCAGGAAGCCGGGCAGGACGAATGACATGCGTTGTTAAAATCGTAGAAAGGATACCCAAGTGCAAGAATGTGTATTTTGCCGAAGGTCTAATGTCGCATTTCAGCGTGATGAACACATTATCCCGGAATCGACTGGTGGACCTCTCATTTCCAAAGGGAGGGTCTGTGATCATTGCAATAATTATTTCGGAACTCAAATAGAAGCGCGTGTTCTCGATCATGAGTTTGGTTTAACGCGAGCGCTGTTATCGGTCCCCAATAAGAAAAAGAAACCGGCTAAAATCCAAGGGAAAGGCTATGACATTCAAACTACACTATCCCACAACGGTCAGAGGACAATCCGTATATCGGTCACACCTCAAGATCCTCAATCTGATTTATGGGTCGTTGAACATAATGGGATGAACAAGTTCAGTGTGAGTCGGCGGATTTAATTGGATTGACGATACACCTGCTCAGTTAGTAACACATTTCGGAAACCAACAACCTCTTTTTCTTCAACTCAAGGGGAAGATAGGATGGTCTTCTCAAATTGTTAAACAGCTTGCTAACGCTAGAACTATTGCTTTGGCGTTGGCTAATCCAAATATCACAACTCAACAACGAATTGCATTGGAGTCTATCCCGACTGAAATCAAACTAGTTACTAGTACAAGTGGCGATCCCGTAGATGATGTCGAGATGGAGGGCTATAATGTGCTTGGAAATTGGATTTGGACGTTTGAAGTCAATGAAGGGTATAGTAGTTCGGGAGGCGTTATTACATCGGTATCGTTTCACAATTACTACGGCACAGCTGAAGCGTGGGATTGGGTACAAACGGGCTCACCATCCACGACATTTATCACGACGACTGGCGGCACCGACTTCCTTACAGAGAATTATGACTAATTTACTTCAGACTATGAAACGGTTAATAACGTTCAGCTAAATATCACGTATTATGCAAATGGAACATTTTCGGCGATAGGATATATCAATGGAAAAGAACAATAAAGGCAAAAGAACAAGAACCAAGATGTTTAAAGAAAGGAGTAGACCACATGTTTCGTTGGCTTCGACGATACTGGATTGCACTAATCATAGCGCTAGGGAGTTACGTGTGGTTCATCTTAGCCCAACCCGCAAAAATCGTCACTGGTACGGGAAGTAAAATAATTTCTACCACGAACACATCCGCAACGTTGTTAGAGATGGCAGCACGACAAAGCATCGAACCTGCCATTGTAGTGCTACTTCTGGGGATAGTCATTACATGGGGGATCCGCCGGTTGCGACATCGATAAATACTTGACTCAGTAATTCTAATATCCCACTAAAAATGAACACGAGAGATTGCTCAAGGAAATAATAGATGGTGTGTTGTCTATGCGCCATTGTCTTCGAGGATAATTTTTTCATTTGTTCTAATGGCAAACGCATAGCCGATAGTAGGAGAGACTCCGATATCAATAGAAGCAAAAAGTGGCATAATAAACCATCCTTGACTTTATTAGTAACATACCATATCGGTAAGGTCATCCACATTGTTACAAATTCAACCCCAAATAGACTTTATCGCGATCCTCGCGCCGAATGCCAATATACGCCAAAGTCGTCCCCGGACTACTGTGATTCAAAATCTGCTGAATAATGGCGAGATCCACCCCCGAGGTGTACGCGAAATAGCCAAAGGTCTTCCGGAGGGTATGGGTGCCAATCGGATCGGTGAGACCCACAGCGCGGGCGGCATCGCGGAGGATCTGCCAGGCTTGGCCGCGTTGTAACGGGCGGCCATGTTTCCGCGAGGGGAAGAGCGGATCGGAGGGCTTGGCGTCAGGTCGGGTGGCGAGATAGGCGGCCAGGGCTTTTTTGGCCGTGGCGCTCAGGGGAAAGTCTTTCATCTTGCCGGTCTTCTGTTCGGTCATCCGAATGCGTTCCCGCCATTTTGTTGGCGTTTCGCGAACATCGCCCACGGTCAGGTGCAAGAGGTCGCCAATCCGTAAGCCACTGTTAATGCCCAGCGTAAACCAAGCCGCATCGCGCAAGTTTTGCGCCGCCAGAATTTTGCGGACCGCATCGATCTGCCGTTTATCACGGATCGGTTCGACGGTATTCACGAAATTCATCGCTCCTTCACGGGATCACGGTGATCGCAATGGTATCCACTACAAGACTTCTCTGATCGTTATTATAGCCGATTCCCAGCAACCCGTCCTCACTGAGGGGCGCTGAGGCGCGTTCACAGGGAACCCGAACCTTAGATCCCTTGGGCGTTTGCGGGGATTGCCCAGGCTTTTGGTGAATCGAACAGAACTCCATTCTGTCCGATTCACCACCCCGTCTGATCGGGAGCAGGTTCGCAGAGTTGCCCGAGGATTTGAGATCCCGGTTGCCAGCGCGCACGCCATTCGTCCCACGTCGGACCCGATTGCGAGTCCAGCCACGCCGCCACCGAACTTTCGAACGTTGCCATGTGCGTGTCAGTCCACCATCCCCGATGTTCGGCATACCGGGCATACACCAACGTTGTTGTCAGCACATCGCTTTCGCAGTACGTGCGGATCGCATCGAGCTGCCCCGATTGATATAGCGGGAGCACGTGGCTACCATCGACGCCAATCTTCCCCGGAATTCCCAAGATCGCAGCCATTTCGTCGAGTTTCAGCTTGGCGCTGGCTCCGTAGTTGCTCAGGATGTCCATGAGGTCAATGTGCCAGTCTTCATCAAACCGATACCGATAGTTTTGGAATCGACCGGTTCCCGTTTGATAAAAGGCCGGAACGGATACGTGATGCACCATGGCGCGGTAGATCAACACGGGTAAGTCAAACCCGCTGGAATTCCAGCCGACTAATTGTGGGCGGCTTTCAGCAATCACATCAAACATCTTCTTAACGAGTTGCCGCTCGTCCCATGTGCGATGGCCTAAACTGGTTAATCGTCTCATCGCGCCATCGGGCGTAATCCACGCGGCGGCAATCGCCACAATCTGCTGAAAGGCGGGCTTCAACGGTTGCTCATCGAGGTGGGCGTTAGCCACGATCGTTGCATCCGACTCATCACTGGCAGCCCGTTGGAGTTGACGTAAGGCAGTGAGATCTGGGATGGTTTCGAGATCAAAAACGAGAATCGGCTTCATCGACTCGCACTCCTTTGCGTAGTAGGGCTAATCCAGAATCTGGTCAAAACGGCGCATCATCGGAAGACGGGGAGAGGGGTGCGGCATGGTGCAATTGCTTGATGAGCGGAAAAACTACGGCTGACACCGTAGCCAGATGCTCAGGCGACAAGGTGCGTAAGGTGTCGATCAACCGTTGGAGTTCTTTGTCGGTGGACGGGGAATGCGAACTGCTGGCGGGTGGCGCGGGAGGAACGGGAGCCCGAGGGGGGCGCACGGTTTGAATCGCCATGACGACGCCTTGAACGCGGTCTTGAACGGGATCAATGAGGCGGTCTGGATAGGCAGGATTCGCGGCCCGCAACCACCATCGAGGCGCTCCGAGGGGATCGGGTTCCCGAATCAAATACTTGAGGGTGGTTTCGCCATTGACGAGCGCCACGACCATACTTCCGTCAGGGACCTCTTCCCACCCAGCGACGGCTTTGACAATCACTTGATCACCCGCGTGTACCCCTGCGCCGATCATCGAATCGCCTTCGACGTACAGAGCAAAATCTCCTTCAATATCGTCACGCACGAGCGCCGTACCTCGTCGGTCTTCTTGAGCCTCAATCGGAATACCGGCCACAATTTTCCCGAGAATGGGGACTTCACGTAAATGGAGAAGGCTGGGCAAAATTTCGCGCAAGGGACGATCTAGCGTGGTTTCAGCGGGGGATTTTTTCAGCCCGTTCATGAGGTATTTGAGCGGGACCCCATAGGCTTTGGCGATGGCACTTAAGGCATCCAACGGGATCGGCGTCTGCCCGGATTCCCAACCTAGCCAGGTATCCGGAGGAATATTGATACGGCCTGCGGCTTCCTCTACGGTATGGCCTCGTAGTTCGCGTAATTGCCGCAACTTCAATGCAATAGTATCCCAGTTGAGGGTTGGGGATGGGACTGGATCGGTGGGTTCGTCCGTACCCAGCAAGTAATCCGTTGAGACATGGAGAACTTGGGCTACTTGGACAAGCCTCTCAGACGATAGTTTTCGGAGACCTCGCTCGTAGAGGCTGATAGCATTCTGAGATATACCAAGCAATTGACCTAATTCGGATTGGTCCAGACCCCTGCTAGTCCTCGCCATCTTTAGACGCTCGCCTGTGCTCATGAGAATCCTCCCATTCCTTAGTTCTTTAAGGATATTACATTTTGCTATAAATAAAAAGTTTTTTGGAGTAAAAACCATAATGGTGTTGACTCGGGGTTTATGTGGTTTATAATAAAACTATAAACCAAAAAGGTTAGCGAAAGCGAGGCTATCCCCATGAATCCCCTTATCTCCGCTCGTCGTGCCGCCCGTCTCACCCAGCAAGCCTTGGCTCGCAAAGCAGGGGTCGCACAACCAACGTTGTCGCAGCTCGAACACGGCAAACGCGCCGGGAGTCTGCGCACCTACCGGAAACTTGCTCGAGCGTTAGGCGTCCCCCTCGTAGAAATTTTGCCCCAAGATGAAGCCTGGTCGGGCTTCATCTCCGCACCTTCACTCGAGGATCTGTTAGAACCCGTGGTGACCACAGATCTTCCGGTGGGCAACTGGTCGCCAACGCGCCTCATGGACTGGCTGTTGTGCCCCGCCAAAGGCGCATGGAGCACTGGTATCTTTGAACTTCCCCCGGATTTTCGCTGGCCTCACAATGCCCGGGCGGCGGTAGGGAAGGCCACGCACCGTTATGCAGAAAATCGCTTGATGGGGATGTCCCCGGACGATGCACTTATGAACGTCGCCGATCAGACGGTCGGCACGGACCCCGAGACATGGCTCCCCTTCACGGAAGCATGGGATCGGGCGGTGCGCCCGAGCCTTGGTCAGCCCCGCGCCGTGGAACAGCGGATGGAATTCCAAATGGGGGGACACACCATCACCGCCGTCCTCGACGTAGTGGACCAGAGTAGCATGATTCGAGATCTCAAAACGGCACAGCGTCTACCCAACACGACGGCCTCGGCCCGCGAATCGTTGCAAGCTCCGATGTACGTCGCCGGGTGGCACGCGACCACCGGAGAGTGGAGCACCTTCGGACTCGACTACCTGGTGGCGCACAAAGCAGGCGTGGAGCACACCATGATTCCTGTCCCGGTGTCGCAAGCGGACATCATGCGGGTTACGAAGCAACTGGACTACGCCGCTACCCTAGCCCAACGGCCCGAGTCGATCGTTCCCAATCCTCAAACCAAATACGGCTGTAGCACCTGCGCATTTCTCAGCTTGTGCCACACGAAGTTCGGCACCCTCATTACCGAGGACAGCCCTGCGGAGCCCGTCGCTGTCTTGTAAAAGACGGCGGTGGCCTCCCCAGGGAGGGCGATTCCCCCACCATACACTGCACACAACATCAAAGGAGACGAAATCTATGGCAACTGCTACGGAAACGAAGAACACCGCATTGACAGTTTGGGCCAAATTGCCCGCTGGTTATGAATTCCCCGAGCAGGACTTGCGCCCGGAGCGTTACCGCATCAAAGCCCGGGGCTTTGAAGGCCCGGTGGATACCGTGACAAACATGACGGGCGTCATCCTCGCGGTCCGCGAAGCCCGCTGGATGCCGTTTATTGAACTGGATGGAAAAGGGAATGAAATTGAACGCGATCCCGTGCCCACCCAATGCCAGCTCGTGGAACGCGGCGTAGGCGAATGGCACACGGCCCCTTTAGACATCGACGGCCCGGTCGAACGGCGCGAATGTGCCTCGTGTCCCATGAACCGCTGGGGCACGGCAGCCAACGGCGGCAAAGGCAAGGCGTGCCGGGAAAAACGCCTGTTGCTGGTTCTCCGCGATGGAGAAGCGTTGCCCGTCGTGGTGGTGGCCCCGCCCACGTCGCTCTTGAGCGTCGGGCAGTTTGAAACCCGGGCGGCCGCCCGCCGTCTCCGCCTCGGGCAAATCCATGTCAAGTTGTCCACTAGTTATCAGAAATCGGGACAGATGGAGTGGGGCGTGCTGTCTATCGAAGAGCTAGAAATTTTAGACGCCGCCGCGCAGGCCGCGCTCGTGGAGCGCCTTATGGACGGCCCGCTCCACGACTTTTACACCGCGTGGACTCAGCCCCCCGTGCAACAGGATCAAACATTCTAGTCGCGTTCGACTCGGATGCTGCGGACGCCGATGGCGTCCCCGGCACGCGGGCCGTCTCGCGAAATCCACAATACCAGGAGGAAAGACCCATGGCCACCCTGTTTGTCGAACCTACCCCCCAGCCCGTTTCCGCCACCCCTGTTCGGCCCCACGGCAATATTGTGCGAGCGGCCCGGACGGCGGCGCGACGGCGCAAAGAACAAGCCCTCCGAGCAACGTGCAAAGCGATTGTGTCGAAATTTCGCGATGAATACCGAGAAGCCCGTCGCGCCATGACCGAAGAGTTAGGCCGCATGGTGAGCTACGGTCCCCGGGATATCGAGCCCTACCCGGGGACTCGGGCGGGCAAAGCCCCCACCCCGCAACAGATTTACGAGTACTTGTGCCGCACGGCGTGGGTGGACGCAGCGAATCAAGCCCGGCGGCGTGTGGAAGACGGCTGGGAGGCCACCCTGGAAGGATTGCGTTGGGAAGCCATGCGTGCGATCGACGCGGCGTTGTCCGCAGCCGTCAAGGATGCAACCCCCGCACTGAAACGATCGTTGCAACACATCGCACTCAAAGAGTGGTCCCGCGTGGCCCCCGACCTCACCCATCGGGATCGGGATACGCCTGCCGGATCTTCCATGCTCTTCGATGTGAGTTATCCCCGTCAGCACGAAGCCGCCCGACGATTCTGCACTCGGGACGCCGGTCGACCCCCTCTCACACCCCCCGATCCAACCATCGCACAACTCATGAAGGCGGGCACTGATAGTGCGGCGGTCAAGGAGCATGGCGTGTTCAAGGTTGTTTCAAACACCGACTTAGCCGCCCGCGATTTCGCGTTTACCCAAGCTCGGTAATCCCTTATCGGTAATCCCTTAGATAAAGACAAAAAGCAAAGGAGATCGACGACGATGGCCAACCACGTGTTTCGCGCATGGAACGCTCCCGACGTGCAACGACGCACCGTACATCTTGATTCGCACACCGCTCAGCGCATCGCCCGAGCCGCTCAAACCGCCGACGCCCCGCGATCCGAAATCGGTCGCCGGGCCATCGCGGTGGGAGTGAACTTACCCGCCCTGCCCCCGGAAACGGAGGGACGGCGCACCACGATCCTGTACATTTATCTTCCAGCCCCCCTGGACTTGCAGCTCCTTGCACTCGCCAACAAACACCGCATCAGTATAGCCTCCGCTGCCCGCCGATTGATTGCCGCGTATGTCACTCAGGAGGACTCCCGTGAATAACACCTTGCGCCCGTACCAGGAAGCCGCGATTGCCGCCTCGCGCCAATCCTTGACGCAAGGAATCACACGGCAAATCTGGAGCTTAGCGACGGGAACGGGGAAAACCTTCACCGGCACAACCTACGCTCAGCAACGCGGGTTACCCACGCTTTGGTTGGTGCACCGCGATGAATTGGTTCGGCAAGCCGCCGAATCGTTCAGCAAGGGGTGGCCCGAGGCGTCCGTTGGGATCGTCAAGGCCGCCGAAGATGACTACGAAGCCCCGGTGGTGGTTGCCAGCGTTCAAAGCCTGTCGGCCAAAAGGCTGACGCGATGGACTCCGGATCGATTCGGCACCGTGATCGTGGATGAATGTCATCACGCCCCGGCCATCAGCTACCGGAAAATCCTCGACTACCTGCATCCGCAGTTATTATTGGGCTTGACCGCAACCCCGTACCGATCCGACAAAGCCTCACTTGGGGAAGTGTTCGACAAGATCGTGCACAGTTACGGCATCCAAGAAGGGATTCGTGATGGCTATCTGGTGGATATTCGAGCCTTCCGCGTGGAGGGCAAAGCAGACCTTGACGAGGTTCATACGTCAGGAGGGGACTTTAATCAAACCGAACTGAGCCGTGCGCTGAATACCCCTCCGCGCAATCGGCTGATTGTGGATGCGTATCAACAGCACGCAGCAGGGACCCGAGCGATTGGATTTACGGCTGGGGTTCAACACGCTTACAATTTGGCCACAATGTTTCGGGACGCCGGCATTCCCGCTGAGGCTATCGATGGATCCATGCCCCTCGATGATCGGCGGGCTGTGTTAGCCCGGTTAAAAACTGGGGAAACGCTAGTGGTTCTAAATGATTCGGTGTTAAGCGAGGGGTTTGACGAACCCGCCGTGCGCACGGTGATCTTAGCCCGTCCCACCAAGTCGCTTGCGCTATTCACGCAGATGGTGGGTCGGGGGACACGTCCGTCTCCGGAGACTGGCAAAACCCACATGGTGCTGTTGGACATTGTGGACTCGACACGCCGTCACAAGCTAATGACTGTGAAAGACCTGATTGGGTTGCGCAAAGACCCGAAAGATGGCACCAGCGTCGCCGAGCGGATGACTCAGGAGTCCCGGCTGTCAGACGAGGCGGAGCGGTGGCTTACCCGATTGCATTTGCATAGCGAAGACGTCCTGGACCTCTTTGAGTCCCTAACTGACGATCCGGCACCTAGCGTGGACTGGCGCGACTTGCTGGACGACCTGACGACGATTGCCGACGATCCCGATCGGCGCTCCGAGGTCGAACGCTACTATGCCCGCTTTATGCAAAATCCCCTGGACCCCGCGACGGCCCTGCAACAAACGCGCTTGGCGGAGTTCGGCTGGCTGCCCGACATCGCGTCGACGCTCACAAAGTGGGAGGCCAGCTACGCCCTCGACAAGCACCGGGATATTCTGGCTCAATGGTCGGCGCACCGGGCGGGCACATTAGCCCAGCTGATGGGATGGGATCCGCAGCAGGCCCAGGCTGCCATGGCCAACCAGTTGTGGCAGCTGACCCCCGCCACGCCCAAACAACGGGCGCTCCTCCATAGGTTGCACGTGCCCGAGGAATTGATCGTCACGGTCACGAAAGGCGAGGCATCGCAATTGATCGATACCGGGTTGGCAGCTTGGAAAGGAGGGGCTCCCGCTCATGCGTAACGTCAAATTTCGTCGACGACGCTACCGTTTGCGCCCCACGGCGGGACGCGTGTGGACTGGGATCGGAGTGGTTTTAGCCGTCGGCGGCGGCTATGGGCTGTTAGTGTTGTGCTTAGCCGCAGGGCCACACGCCTAAAGACATGCATAGGAGGACAGCGTGATGGCATCAATCCACGATATTCGTCAAACATGGGAACTGGTCGCGGTGCCGGGGTACCTGGTCGAAGTGCGAATACTGCGTCGGGGGGCGCGTCCCGCCGTGGGGCGCTTTACCCACCTCGATCGTTTTGTGCAAGCGGTCACCACGGCCAACGCGCGCCCCGATGTCTCGGGGATCTACGTGACCTTAAACCCGGTAGCTCCTGACGCACCGTGGGTGGGCCCCTTCAATCAGGTGCGCATCGGAGGGAAGGCGGCTCGCGACACGGATGTGGCCTATCGCCGCTGGTTGCTGGTGGACTGTGATCCCGTCCGACCCGCCAAGACCAACGCGACCGTCGCAGAACGAAGGGCGGCATTCACGAAAGCCGGAGACATCGGCAAGGCGCTACGCGCCCTGGGCTGGCCTGATCCGGTGCAAGCGGTGTCGGGCAATGGGGCCCATCTTCTCTATCGGTTGGCCGACTGGCCCAACGACAAACTCACGACCGAACGGGTGCAGTGGATGCTCAAGACGCTGGCGCATCGGTTTACGGATGGCACCGTCGATGTGGACGTGAGTGTGTTCAACGCGAGCCGCATTTCGAAAGTGTATGGGACTGTGCCCAAAAAAGGAGCGCCGTCCGCCGAACGCCCGTGGTGGCCTGCCCAGATCGTCCACCGACCCGACCCCCTCGTGCCCCTGGATCACGAGGGCTGGCGAGTCCTCAGCCGATGGGCTGTCGATCCCGTGCATAAAGTCTGGGTGCCGTCTCGCACTCCACCCCGGGCCTCAGCCTCGTGGACACACCATGTGGAGAGCGTCTGTAATCAATTAGCCGCGTGGGGCTTAGACATTCTGGCAGAACCAATGGTGATGCCCGATGGACGCACAAAAATTCTGGTGACCTGCCCGTGGGAAGCGGAACACAGCGGATCGTCCGGCAAGACCGAGAGTGCCGTGTTTTGGTCCCCTGACGGCACGCTTGGGTACAAATGCCAGCATATGCATTGCGCAGAGCGCCGATGGCGCGATGTGCGGCGCGTGATGGCCCCCACCACGGCCACCACGCGCTCAAGCCGATCCCACTAGCCCCCTAGCACCACTACATGCAGGAGGTGATCTCCGTTGAGACCACACGATGATGATACCATATGCTCGTCCGAGGCGTCACAGGGCAGGGACCCTCTTAACGTGCCGGAGAAGGAAGACCTTTCACGAGAACAGACCCTGTCATTCCCTAGGGATGCCCTGTGGGAGGCGTTCGACACAGACGACGCGAAGACCATGGACCAGTTGGGAGACCCGCCCTCCGTTCTCTCGGAACCAGACGCGCCCGTTTCCGACAACGGGCATAGAGCCCCGGATGGGCCCGAGGAACCGACGAGGGCTCACGTGGAGACACCCGATCTCTTGACGGTGTGGAATGCCACCGCGCTGCCCCAGATTCAGGCGAACCCGGGATTGCTGGTGGATGCGGACATCATTGCCCTCGCGACTGCTATCTACCGCACGGATAATCTCGGATGGTATGAGCTGGCGCGGGGACTGGAAGGCATCAAGGGCTATAAGGCTCGAGAATGGAAGAAGATTATTGCCACCGAAGCCAAACGGCAAGCGGAAGCCGAAACACGGGCCGCGCAACAGGCGCAACGGATTGCCGCATCGTCCCCCTCGGGGCCTCTGGCCCCCGTGACGTTACCGCGTGTCGAAGACATCTGGCCGGACGCCCCCGTGCGGGTGCGGGAGTGGCCCGTGCCGGCCGATCGACGGTTTGACGCAGGGCCACAAGGGGTGGCTCGGAAAGTAGGAGAAGATCCTCTGACGGGGGAGCGGGTGATGACCCCGATTACGTATGTCCCGTTGATGATTATCGGGGGCGCGGAACCCATGGACACCGATGGCGAAGGATGGCTCGAATTATTGTGGCGGGCGGGGGCTGAGTGGAAAGCCGTGTGGCTCCCGCGTAAGCAGGTCATGAGCCTCAAAAACGCGCCGGATACGCTGAACACCCTCAATATTCGCATCGCTCACGATGAAATTAAGGCCGTTTTGAAATGGCTAGAATTGACGGAACAGGTCGGCTTGCAGGCGGGAGTGTGGGGAGATCAGCACCTGACGAACACTCTGGGATGGAAACGGGTGCAGAATGCGTGGGGCTTTATGCTGCCCGAACAATGGATCGGCCCCGCGTTACCGGGCGGCAACGATCACGTCGTGTTCTGGCCCAAGGGTCGGGGCTCAGCGGGGGCCGACCTGTTCAAAGCGCACGGCGACATTGCCGAAGAATCGCGCCTCCTCGCCGACATTCTCGCGGAGATTCCCCAGTTTGCGTGGCTTATGGGGCATGGGGCGGCCGCCCCGTTGCACCGCCGCCTGAGCAGGTTGCATGTGACGGGCAATCTCAACGGGTACGTCGTCGAACTGGCCAGCGCGCAAAGCTCGACGGGGAAAACCTCGTTGACCGCGCTGGCGTTGTCCCCCTGGCGGTCTCCTTATATTCCCATTGCGCAGTATTCGTCGGCCTTTGCCTTGGAACAGCAGTTGCTGGAAACGAACGATCTGCCCACCGCGATCCAAGAATTGCAGGCGGATCAGAAAAGCAAAGTGGACTGGAGTAGTGTCGTCCACATGATCGCGGAAAAAGGGGGACGGGTGCGGGGGCAAAAGACCGGCGGCTACGCCGTGGCCGAAACCCTGCACACCACGCTGTTTGTTGCCAACAACCAAAGTATTCTCAGCATGGTTGGGGATCAGGCGGGAGCCGCCGCCCGCATTTTGTCCTTGAATCACATCATCCCGCAACGGCGGCTCGACGATCCCCGACAATCCGCTCAGCTCAAAACCTTGATCGAAGGATGGATGGCTCGGGTCAGTCAGCATCACGGCCATGGGGGCCGGGCCATGGTCGCCGTCCTTACGACGATGACGGACGCGGATTTACTGAGCCAGTACCAAGCTGCCGAAGCGGTGGTGGATCAGATGCGGGCGGCATGGCCAGCGGCTTCAGGCGAGGTGGCGAAGGTCTTAGGCCGCCAAGCGCATGCCTGGGCGATGGGGTTGTTAGGACTGCGCCTCTTGTTACAGCATGGCTATGGCTGGACGCCCCAAGCCGTGGCCCAGGCCGAAGCGGGCTATCTGGAGGCCATCCAACAGGGGATCTTGCCTGCCAGCGCCTTTGATCAGCAATCCGAAGCCGAACGCTGGTGGGAAACCGCATGCAGTTTATTGAATGAACATGCGATGGAGTTTGCTGGTTTGGAACTCACGGACCGGGACGGGAATGTCATTGCGCCTCGGGCGTACCGAGGACGGTACTTTGCCGACGAAGATCTCATCGGCGTCTTGCCCGAGTGGTTTCAAGGCGAACTCAAGCGCAATGGCCGCAAGGATTTTAAGTCGATTTACACGGAGTGGTGTCGGAAAGGCTGGATGATTCGGGGAGAAGAAAAATTTACCATTGTCAAAAGCATGAAGAAGGTTGGGCAAGTTGCCGTTGCAACACGCTTACTGTGTTTTCGCGCCAGTGCCGTGGGATTTGGGGTGGTATTGCCGGAACCAAACGAGATGCATGACCAAGCCCCGCAGGCTCCGGCCCCCGAACCCCCTGCGGTGATCCCATCGGTCCAAGAGGAACCACCCACGCCGCATGAACTGCAAGAGCCTCTGTCGCCGGCCGCTCTGGTTCGTCGCCTGTATGCCAAACAACAACGCGGAGGTGCGCCATGACAGAATCCCTGAGCGTCGCGCAACAAGCCCAAGCTCTCATGCGTCATCCTGAGCCCACACCGTGGGATCAGGCCGTCGCCGAATCAGTCATCGGGCAAACCGCTCAGGCCATCGCGTCGCGTTTAGTGTGGCCGCGCCACTGGATGGAACAACTGACGCGGATGGCTGATCCTTACGATGAGCAACCGCCCCACCCCCTGATTCGAGCTCTCGACCAGGCACAAACGGCCATTGAAGCGGGGGTGGCCGCCCAGGATCTCCAAGGTGTGGTACTGGGGTGTCGAGCTTGGTGGCTCGCTGCCAAACAGGTGATGCAAGCCGCCCCATCGGGCTATTTTCTTGTGGAACCCGACGAAGCTGCGCCCATCTACGTATTACCCGACGGGGACGCGCCACTGGCCCGTTGGGATGACCTTCTGCACCTTCTCGCCGCGCCGGACCTCCCGCGCCCGGTGCGCCTGCGCTGGTTCAAGGCCGATGGCACGTGCCGCCGTGATGCATGGGCTCCGCGTTAATCTGGGCGTCATGCTTTCCTCCCCCGGACCGTCTGACCCACTTGTGCGTGAAGCCGTTGAGGGATTCACCCTACACCTTTTATGGCTTTCCTGCGTTTAACACCATGTATATATACGGGTCCAAAATAATTTAATTTCGAGATGGAAGGAGCGCTGGAGAAAAAATAAATGGCAAGCGTCGCGTGTAGATGATATGCAACCAGGAAAGTAAGAAAAGAAGGATATAAGGATATATACCTTATATTTATTGCTATGTATGGCTTTCAGGTGATGACGGTGACGGAAGACCGGTCGAGAGGGAACCGACGTGAAAGACGGCAAAAGGGTAAGGAAACAAGACCAAACATTGAGGTAGGAGAGAACTTCTAATGGGATCTTTACGAGAAAGAATTATGATTGTCTCAATGATCGGTGTGGTGGCGATAATGGGATTCGTCGTTCTGCATTTCTATCGAAGCGCTTATCGAATGCAAATTTCATCAGCGCACGCGCGCCAGGATGCGCAAAGACTAATAAGCCCGTTTTTAACAATCAACGGAGGAGGAGATTTTAGCGTGCAGTGGGTCGATTTTTCCGGGCATCTACACCGCGACTATGTTTTGTCGGTATTGGATGTCAATCGACGCGGGCAATTACTGCGTAAATATGTCGTTTACATTAATGGACAAAATGGCACGCCGCGGATATTCCAAGAATTACAGGTGCCTTGAAATTGAACAAAAGGCCCGCTTGACCCCTTCCTCGGCCGCAGGCCAGGAGGGGGTCAAGCGGGCGGCGGCCGGGTGGCAGTTGGCGTGGAGTCGCGGAATACGGTTCTTTGGGTCTCTTTGGCATGGTTATTGTGTTATCACCCCATCGATGATTCGCCGCGCCCAAGACGCATTCCTACCTTATACAAACGGTCGAGCATCCTGTATTTCTCCCTGAATAATGCCACCATGTGACTGATCCATCACGCCTCACATTGTTGGGTCAATGCCATCTCATTCACTGTGGGCATATGTCCTCGATTACGCTATGGATTTCAATCCTTGTATGACACCGTTTGACCGTGGTGTCATTTCTACTCGAATCGTGTCATAGAATAATCCCCGCCGCTTGCAAGGAATGTTTCACAATGTATCGAATTTATAATTTAAGATATTTTCTAAGAGATGAAGGGTAGGGAATCAACATGCATATGTGGAGGAAACTTTCAATCACAGTGGGCTTAGCAGGGTATATCTTATCCATGACACCGATTGTACGGGCCCAATCTAATTCCATAAATACATCTCCGCAAATCATCACGCCTTCCAATTTCAGTTGTACTGTGAATATTGATAACCCGCATGGATCGTCATGGTGGCGCGACCGCGGTCAATCTCGTGTCGCGTCTCATGCATGGATGTCTTGTTCTGCTACGGTAAAAGCCATGCAGGTCACGGCAATCCTTTCGCAAGACGGATCCGTATATTGGCTGGGCAACACATGGATAACAGAAGGCAAGGGTAAACAAAGTGCCTCCAATACTTATCAAATTCCGGCTCCCGGACCCCAAGCGAGTTGGCAATGTCCTTACCCGGGATGGTATAACGAATGGATGTCTCAAGGGGTCGGGTATACAGTATCTTACAATGGGACGGAAGCCATATGGAATTCTACGCCGCCGGATCGGACAGCCATGGTGGCGTGCCCAACTCCTAAACCGGTAGCCTAATTCTCTCGAAAGGAGTCCTGAATGATGAGCGATGCGCAAGAAACCGATTATGTCCGCATATTAATGCTTCATGCATGGGACAACGTGGACACTTTACGGGTAGTGGCACGATTGCAAAACTACAACGTGGGTGAAGATGCGCAACCCCAGCGCCATCCTCCTTGGCAGTTCTTAAATCCGACGGCCTTGTTCGCATTTTTCAATCACTCGGAACCGTGGACGCTCAGGGCGTGGTGGAAAAGTCCCGATGCATGGCGTTATGCGGAGCGAAGTCCCGACGGGGCCGAGGAAGAATATATCACAACGGCCCATCACTGGACCTATCGCGTGAATCATCAGCCACGTGCCTCCGGAACTTATCCGATGCGGGGAACGCCTATCATCTTTAAAGTGGGCAGTCCCCAGTGGACGGCTGAAGCCAATTGCCACCGGCTGGGATGGCTCAATCCCCCGTTGTGGGTGGATTCGATGCACCTGGTCGTTTTAGAACACGGCATGATCCATGGCTATGAGGCCTTTCATCTGGTGGCCTACCCGGACCTGAACGTTATACGCATGCAGCAAGGATTGTTTGACCCCGCGCAAGACCTCGAATGGATAACCGCAGGTCATCTGTTTCAACTATGGGTCAATGCGCAAACCGGATTTTTCCTTCGACTCGCAGCCGAAGCCGATAACGGCCGCGCTTGGGACCTCCTCGTTGATACCCTAGAAATTAATGGCACCATTGGAGCGGATATGTTTGATTAAAGTTCGCCAATTGTCAGGACGCTTAATAAGCAGCCTCGTCTTACTCCTTGCGGGATGTGGAGTGAGTCATCCTTCGTCGTCACCACGTTTGTCTGCCCGGTATTCTGCAGGATTCCCCATCAGAGTACCCTGGGCGGAGATTGTATATGATGGAAGAACCCTGACCGCGCCATTAGTCAGTGCCACGTGGAAAGATAGCCAACACAATTTTAGTAAACTGGCCCCTGCAAAGCGCTATGCGTGGCCATTACGGATCACGCAGAGCCATAATGCACGCATCACAGTGATATGGCATCCCACGATGGAACCCGACATGGTGATGGTCTCGTTCTGGGCACAATCGGCCATCAGCCACACCGGAATCCCGGATAAAAAGCCAAAAATTGTTTGCGAAGTCAATGCCACGTATCCACATCAATCGGATTGTACTTTGACCCCAAGCAAGTTTCAATTGAGAATTCCTCCATACCTCCATCAGCCCCTTTACGTCACGATATCGGCATTATGGGTCCCCGATCACATGCCTCAAAACCCCACAGCGCTTGTACAGCACCAAGCTAAATGGGCGTTGGTACTGATGCCGCACGCCTGATAATGCTTTCGCTTTAACGATGATGCCCGAACGGTGATATGAGACATGTTGAGGCGGCCCGTATGATCCCCAATCCTGATAGAGAAGAATACCGTGGAGCCATGGCGTTTCCTTGGTCGATTGGAAAGCGGCGAAGCTCACAAATCTTCGGAGGATCAGAATCGGGCGGGAGGATGGTGGGCGCTCCCCGGATTTTCTGGCTCCGCGTCTGTCTTCAGATCCTGGACCGCGACAGGCAGGATGCGACGGCAAAAGGTGCGCACGGTGCGGACCAGGGTGCGCCACACCACGTCATGGTGTGCCAATCCCCAATGGCCCAAGCGCCACAACGCATGCGTACGAGAGTCTTTGACCGTATTGGCACGCCACTCGCGGGCTTTGCCCGCGGTTTCCATGGCCCACCCGACGACATTCAACCAATAATACGCCCACGCAAAGACCAGGAGCAGGCGATCCCACCGTTCCGGCGTACTCAGAGTGACGGCATTCCAGGAGAATTCCTCATCGGGATCATTTTTCTGATCGTTAAAGCACTCTGCGGTGGTAAACCGTTGGCCATAGACCCCGATCAGACGGGGGCGTTCCTTCCCACGACCGCGTTTCGTTCAGTGCCAACCCAACCACGCTGGAGGGTGTAAAGAGCGGGTAAAATCCAAAAGCCAAGCCACGCGTGGGTTTGAAGGAAAATTTACACCTGTACCCGCTTTGCCCGCAAAACAATATGTATATATAAAGAGGATTTTTTAATTTTAATTTCGCCGGCTCATCTCTCGCGAAATTAAAATTAAAAAAGCGACCCTATATATATATATATAGATCAAGGGTAAATAGTGTAAAGGTGTAAAGACCCCGCTCAAACCCTTACGCCGCATAAGGTTTTGACCTTTACCCGCAATTTACACCTCGCGCTCTAGCGGGTAAGGGTAGCGTATGAGCATCCGGGAATCGTGCCCGCAATGAACAGTCTGCTACCGTGCGTACTCATGGTCTTGATCCCGGACGCTGTAATCCATCCGGGCCACCGGATGGATGATGGATGACATCACTGCGGCCGAGGCCCCGGGAGCGAAGCCCCCGATCGTGGAGTCGGGACGCCTTGAGAGATTCACTTGCTTATCAACACGAACCTCAAACGCCGAGGAGACTGCTTTGTGGGCTGTGCGGGGGTACGCACAGGGGGCCAATCCCTTGCGGCCCCCTGTTCTGAGTTGCCGACGAAATTCGTACGTAACTCATCTTCTGTGGCAGGAAATTTCTGCGTCGCGTTACTGACGGGCCACGTTGCGTTACTTGTCCACCAGTAACGCTGAAACCCTTGCCCTGTATGTGTTTGAGCCCTGCGTTACTGGTGTTACTGGTTTTTTGCGGATGATATATATATATAGGCGGGATGAATTTAATTTTATTTTGTGAGGGGTCGCAAAACAAAATTAAAAAAGTCGCCCTATATATAGAGAGAGATCATAAGTAACATCAGTAACGACGTACCTCAAACCCTTATGCCACAACGCTTTTGTCGCGTTACTGGTCCGTTAATATTTTGACTCGACCAGTAACGAGCACTCATTGCCGTGCCTTTCTGGGTACGGCAATGAGCAAACGCGGACATCAAATGCGTCGGCGCGTCATCCATCGGGCTAAAGCGTCTGGTTGCGGCAAATGCGCGGTGATGTGCGAGGCCCACCAAGTGTTGATAAGAGCGGGAATCTGGCGCGGCGATGGGATCCGGGTCATAAGGGCCGCGGCCGGGTTAGGCGATAATGCGGGAGCCGATGGAGGGGCCGAGGCCCACGTCAGGCGGACGAGGGCGGGGCTCCGTAGGGGCCGATGATCCAGCGGATCAGGCTCCACAGCGCGGCATTCATAGCGTGGCGGGCGGCATAATTCATGGTGGGCACCTCCCTCGGGGTTCGGGGTGGCTTGACACGGCGCTAGCACTCTTCTATACTCATAATATCACCTGCACGGCGTGACGGTTTTTCGCGCCCTGAGACCCGAAAAATCGTGAAAAATGTGCATCCCCCGGAAACGCTCCGGGGGGTTTTGTGTCTCATATCCTGCACACCGGAAGAGGCCTCCATGCTTTTTGCGTACGTTAGACCAAGCGTCCAAATTTCGGACGCTTGGTCTGGAGCGTCCTCATCATCGAATGCGGCTACGATTCCCGAATGCCACTGAGATCATTTAGATGCGTTGTCGTCGTTTGTCAGAATGGGGAAGGAAGGGAAAAAAGCCATGTCGTATGTTGTCTTGCCTCAGATCGTCCCGCCCACCGCGCTGGAAGTGCGAGAATGGCAGGGCCAGCGGGTCGTCACATTGGCCGATATTGACCGTCTGCATCGCAGGCCAGAAGGGACGGCACGACGTAATTTCAATGAGCATCGGGAACGATTTATTGCAGGAGAAGATTACTTTACGGTGTCCCGTTCTGAGTTGCGTACGAATTTCGTCGGCAACTCAGAAGGCAATCCGAATATCGAAATGATCTTAATCACCGAATCCGGCTATCTCATGATCACCAAATCCCTGACGGACGATTTGGCGTGGCAGATTCAGCGCGGATTGGTCAACACCTATTTTCGGGAGCGGATGAGGGAGGCCCCAAAATCCACGCCTAAACCGACAACTCTGAAATACCTAGCTGAAGTCTTACGGGCCACTACTCGGGGCCTTCCTCCCCAGACGGATGCATGGCCCGTCATGCGGGCGGCCTATCAAGCGGCAGGCATTGATGTACCGGAAACGTTGGAGCACAGTATACTGCCTGCGAAAGCTGCATACCCTGCCGCCCCCCGAGCATCCACCACGGTGGCCACGGACTTGGATAGCCTACGTGCTACTTTGCAAGCCGCGCTTCAGACGGTGGCCGACCGCATTATCGGGTGGCGCAGCCCAGGGCCATGGATCAACGGACAGCATATCGGCATGCTCAAAACGATGGATGGGCGGCAGTATTTGGTATGCGAGCCGACATGGGTGGTCACGGTGTTGCAATCACCTGATGCTCGTGCCAGTAAGCGGGCCATGCGAGCGGCCGGCTGGTTGCGGACGGACAAGGGGCATGCGTTTTCGTGTAACGTTCTTCTGCGCGCTCGCGGGCAGGTGCGGCCCATGATGTGGATCGATCTGGCGGCGGCGGGGCTGGCGTGTGATGACCTGACGCCCCGGCGCGATGGGAATCATGCGTGAGGCACAAGGGATGGGCGCTAGGCGCCCGAAGAACCACAACAGAAAGACGGTGCGATACTGTCGCGTTGCCCGCAGTTGCGGTGTCCGCAGAGTCATGCGCCCCACTACTTTGTTATCAAGGGCGCCACGACGCACGTCGATGTGCACGTTTTGCGATTTGAGACGGGAGAATGCACAGTTGACATCCCCGTCAACGCCCGCAATGCGATGTGGGACGATAATACAACGGTCATGTGCAAGGAATGCCACTGCGAAGGCACGGTGAAGCAGTTTCGTGCGGACCTGCAACAACCCTTGCCTTTCTATGCCTTTGGGTGGTAAACTATGGACATGGAAGAATACTTATCCATTGGCAAGGCGGCAAAGATTC
>NZ_NWUL01000040.1:0-47894 GCF_002903155.1 Sulfobacillus sp. hq2
TATCGTATGCCGTTGATAATACCGACGTGGGATAAAACATGGCCAAATCGGTCGTTTCCTCAGGCCATCCCATGGTGGAAAACGGCCACAACGCTGACGAAAACCATGTATCCAAGACATCTTCATCTTGGTGAACGGGTCCATGACACACCGGACAACTATCTGGAGCCGTTCGCGCTACGGTGACTTCGTGGCAGTGATCGCAGTAGTACGCTGGAATACGGTGACCCCACCAAATTTGTCGGGAAATACACCAGTCACGAATATTTTCCATCCAGTTCGTGTAAATCTTTTCAAAACGCTGCGGCACAAACTGAATATCCCCAGAACGCACTGCCGCCAATGCAGGCTCCGCCAAAGGCGCCGTTCGCACAAACCATTGCAACGAAACCAGCGGTTCAATGACCGTCCCGCATTTTTCACAATGACCCACGGAATGTACCAAGGCTTCGGCCTTTTCGATGACGCCTAAGGCCTCCAGATCTTGCAGAATTTGGGCTCGTGCCTGCTGGCGATCAAGACCTTGATAGGCACCAGCTTCCTCGGTCATGCGGCCATCTTCGCCAATGACTTGAATTTGCGGCAAATGGTGCCGCTGCCCCATTTGAAAATCGTTCGGGTCATGGGCCGGCGTCACTTTGACCGCGCCCGTTCCATACTCTGGATCCACATAGGCATCGGCAATAATGGGGATCACACGGTCTATTAATGGCACGCGTACGTGATGTCCAATGAGATGTTTCCAGCGTGGGTCATCCGGATGCACCGCCACGGCCGTGTCACCGAGCATGGTTTCCGGCCGCGTGGTCGCTACCACAACAAAGCCTTCCTCTTGATCCAAAGGATAGCGTAGATAGGTCAGCGTTCCTGGCTCATCTTCATGCTCGACCTCAATATCAGACAAGGCGGTCCGGCACGAAACACACCAGTTCGTAATATAATAACCCCGGTAAATCAAGCCTTCCTCGTATAGCCGTACAAACACTTCCGTAACCGCTTTGGATAGCCCTTGATCCATGGTAAAACGAAGCCGGCTCCAATCTACGGAAGCGCCCAGTTTCTCAACCTGACGAAGAATTTCCCCCCCGTACTTTTCTTTCCACCGCCACACCTCGTCGATAAAGGCTTCTCGTCCGATTTCCCGGCGATCGATGCCTTGGGAGCGCAAAAGCTCGTCGACTTTCATTTGCGTGTGAATCCCTGCATGATCTGTGCCTGGCAACCACAACGTATTGTCTCCTAACATTCGGTGAAATCGAATCAAAATATCTTGCCAGGTATTGTTCAAAGCATGCCCCACATGCAAAACACCCGTAACATTGGGGGGCGGCATGACAATACTGAAGGTCGGGGCGTTGGGATCCATGGACGGCTTAAAATACCCTCGTTCCCGCCAAAATGTATACCATTTGTGCTCGACGTCACGTGCTGAATATTGAGAACTAAGTTCCATCATGCCGCTCTCCTTGTTGTGGAAGATTATGTCATCATAAGTCGTGTCAACAGAAAGAGACCCTTTTCGCTAAGGGCGAAAAGAGTCTCTTTCGCGGTACCACCTTAATTCACCCTGCCTATGACAGAGCCTCCGTTTGCGTTAACGGGCAACAACCGTCCCGGAATGCTGCAGCGCGCAACTTCCTAGGATACCTCCGGGGCGACTAACAAGCCTGCACGTGCGAACGTTGCACCAAACCCTTTCGCTCTCTGTAACGCCAATGGCCTGCTTCTTCCCGTCATCAGCAGCTAGCATCTGATGAAATTGTTAGTTTTCCACCACAGCCAGAATATCATCGGTCGCCAAAATAAGGTGATCCTCATTTCCAATCTTAATCTCAGTTCCTGCAAATTTGGCAAACAAGACCCGCTGGCCTTCTTTGACTTTAATGTCCTCACCGTCGCCGACGGCCACGATCAAACCGGTTTGGGGCTTGTCTTTGGCAGTATCGGGTATGTATATACCACTCTGAGTCCGTTCCTGTTCCTCGACCAATTTTACCAGAACACGGTCTCCTAACGGCTTGACCTGCATTGGAAATATCCCCCTTGGTTGATGCGGTATTGTATCTGATGTTCCACAAAAAGTGTGGCATCTAACATTATATCTAACCGAGCATGGGTGTCAATGAACGCCCCACGGCCTTTCTCGGTCACGGTAGTCTAACTGTAGGTTGTCCTGCATACGCTGGTGGTAACATGGACAACAGGGAGGATCCCAATGATTCAACTCGCACGGCGCCTCTTTTCGGCCGCCCTGGGGCTTGGCCTCTTGACTTTGGCTGGCTGCGGGGAAACCTCCGTGCCGCCCCAGCCCGCGTGGCCCACCGTCACAGTGAGCCTTAATGTGCCTTCCCGCACACTGCGCTTGCCGCTGACCATCGCACAAAATTTGAATCTCTACCGCGATCAGCATATCCAAGTTCGCTGGACTCATTCATCGTCTGCCATGATCCACGTCGATTGGGTCCCAGGACGATGGCCCATGGCCGGCAGTATTGCCAGCGCCCCGGATATTTTTTTAGCAGCGCCACAGGCTGATCCGCATTTTCGTTTGCGTCAACTGAGCCACTTACCTGTCGATTATGCCAACACCCTGACGACAAACCTGGCCCTCATTAATGCCGTCATGACCTTGAACCAAACCCGTCCCGACCTCCATCCCTTACCTTGGCCGGAAATCGAACACTTATGGGCACAACGACATTTGCCATGGGTTTTGGTCACGCTTGCCCAGCTCCAAACGCTGACAAAGATCAATCCCCATACCGTAACGTTAAACTGGTTAGGGGCTTCAACAGGTCCCATCCCAGATGTCACCATTTCGGGTCGAAGCGCTCATCTTAGCCAGTTCTTAGCAGCTCTAAACATTGCATTATGGTATATTCACACGACACCAGCGCCAACGCTCGTGAAAGTCCTCCGCCCATCGAGCCCGGCGTTATGGAACACGCTGATTAAGCAAGGCGTGCAGCACCATCTGTGGCCGGCAACCACACGCATTTCTGCTCAAGAATATAACCGTGGGCGAGCCCTCTATGGGTTAGAAGGGTCCATACCATGGCCACCCTATTATTCTGGCGTCGACACTGCGGCCAGCGATCAAGCCTTTAAAGCCACATATTGATCAAACAAACACTCCATTAGTAACAAATCTGTGTTGCCTTTCAGACGCCCATTGGCGACAAGTTTCGCGACTTTTTTGAAACCGGCTTTTTCATAAGCTCTGATGGCACGGTGATTGTCGGTGTTCACACGCAAATAAATACGACGCAGCCCGAGTTGGTAGTAGGCAATATCTAAGACTTCCCCCACCGCTAAAGTCCCAATGCCTCTATTCCAATAGGATTTGTCGCCAATCGAAATTCTTAATTCCGCATGGTGTGAACGCCAACTAATGTGTTCTAGTTCAACGTCCCCAATCAGACGCCAATCCGCAATAATTGCAAATCCTATACGGACACGGCTTGTCAGCAAATCCTCCCACCACAATTGTTCACTATCATGGTCTTTTTGAAATTTCTTTCCATTTAACGCCGTAATTTCAGGATCGTGATCCCATTGTTGGAGTTGTTCTAAATCGCTTGGTGTTAACTGTCGTATAAACTGATATTCTTCGCCTGGCGTCAGGACCATAAAATCTGCTCACCTCGTCTCGATCTCCATACTCTATTCGACAGACGGGAGCTCGTCTCCTGTGCCCGTGGCGTATTTCACGACAAGTTTCTTCTGGCAGGGATGGAAATTCCGTCCGTAACCCTCTATTCCTATCATACGGACCCGCCTCCGGAATGTGACGATTCCCTACCGGCTTGGATCCTTCAATTGGCCCGATTATGCCGCAAACCCTTGACGACCGGTGACCAATTCGGTAGCTTCTAAGTATGGACACCCTCGCAGCGAAGACGTTTTGGGTTATGCGGCACGGTCGACCAGACTTGCCCCGCAACCCGTTTTTTATGAACCGAGACTTGTTTAACCGGTTCCTCGAATCTTACGACCTAGCAGCACTCAGTGCAGAAGAGAGTGCTCGTTTAGCACAGTTATATGAACGGTACCCCATCCCGGACGCAGTGGTGTGCTCTGATCTCCCACGGGCTCATGCGACTGCTAAAATCTTCGGCCGTACAGCGCCTATTATTGTGGACCCGATTTTCCGAGAGATCCCCATTCAACTGCCAGAACCATCAAGCCTTTTCTTGAAAAGCTTGTGGCCCGCCGAAGTATGGTGGAGTTACTTGCGCGTCAATTGGTTCCGCAACCAAGGGCCCGAGGGAAAAGATCGATCGCGCCAACGGGCGACGGAAGCCATTGTTCACCTCCGTCGCTACCAGCATGATTATCCCCATATGGCGCTCGTGTCCCATGCAGGGTTTATTTCCTTGTTGATTACCTTGCTGCATCAACAACATCAAATCAAAGGGCCGATGTTGCCGTCCATTCGCTTTGGACAACCCACCTTATATGAGTGGATTAAATAGTCAGTCCTAAGCCAATAATGGCGGCTTTGATTGCATCAACACCTTCGCCCGTCCGACTCGAAATCGGATAGACTTTTTGGCCATACGCGTCCTCTAAAACACGAATTCGCTCTCTTTGCTCGGCTTTGTTTATCCGGTCCAGTTTACTCGCCACAACAATAAAGAATAAATTGCGCGCCGCGGCCCAGTCTCGTAAAGAAAACTCTTCCTCTTGGGGGCCCCGCCGAATATCTTGGATTAAAATGCCCCCAATTAAGGGTTGACGGGTGGTCAAATATGCTTCAACCGCTTGTCCAAATTCTTCGCGCAGACTCTTAGAGACTTGCGCATAGCCATACCCCGGTAAGTCTACTAAATACCAGTTGGGCATGGAATAAAAATGAATGCGTTGTGTCTTGCCGGGCTTGCCACTTACGTGGGCAACTTGCACCCCAGCCAACCGATTGAGTAATGAGGACTTCCCCGCATTGGAGCGTCCAAGAAACGCTAATTCGATCTTGCCATCCCGCGGCATTTCGTCCACCCGCAGCGCCGAGGCGACTAACCGATTACTTTTCGGTGCCAACCTTTTCCCTCACAATCTTTTCCGATAACGCTAGTTCCAATACCGTGTCGAGATGCTCGACCAAATGAATTTGCATACCACGGCGAATATTCGCTGGCAAATCCTCGAGATCCGGCGCATTATCCTTGGGTAGAATAATTTCTCGAATTCCTACACGGTGGGCAGCCAAGGTCTTTTCCTTAATACCCCCAACGGGCAGTACATGACCTCGCAACGTAATCTCTCCGGTCATCGCAATGTGCGCCTTCACAGGCACATGACTCAGGGCCGAGATCATCGCGGTCGCCATGGCAATCCCTGCCGATGGTCCATCTTTGGGAATCGCCCCTTCAGGAACATGCACATGCACGTCAAGCGTTTCATGAAAATGCGGGTCGATCCCTAAATCGCTCGCTTTGGATCGAATATAACTATACGCCGCTTGCGCGCTTTCTTGCATCACGTCCCCAAGCTGTCCGGTTAAGTTCAACCGTCCTTTGCCCGGCATCGTAGTCACTTCGATCGGCATCACATCGCCTCCCGCCTCGGTTACAGCCAGACCTGTAACAATCCCCACTTCGTCCGCCTGTTCCGCCTCCCGGTGATGCACCGTATGCGGGCCTAGGTACTTCGCAAGATTGCTCACGGTAATATGAACCGTTCCTCGGTGCCCTTGAACGATTTCGCGTGCCACTTTGCGCGAAATTGTTCCTAGTTGCCGCTCAAGTTGTCGGACTCCTGCTTCCCGCGTATAATGCCGTATGACTGCTGCCGTCGCTTGCCGGCTCATTTCGACCATCTCTGGCGTGAGTCCGTGATTTTCCATCTGCTTGGGCCACAAATACTGCGCCGCAATGTGTAGCTTTTCTTCTTCCGTATATCCTTGAATAACAATCGTTTCCATCCGATCAAGCAAGGGTCGCGGAATCGTGTGCAAGACATTCGCGGTCGTGATAAACATGACATGCGACAAGTCGAACGGCAACTCAATATAATGATCAGAAAATCGGTTGTTTTGTTCGGGGTCTAAAACTTCCAACAAAGCCGCGGAAGGATCCCCACGAAAATCCATCGCCATCTTGTCGACTTCATCGAGCAAAAAGAGAGGATTATTGGATCCTGCTTGCTTCATCCCTTGAATGATACGGCCGGGCATGGCGCCAACATAGGTCCGGCGATGTCCTCTGATTTCTGCTTCATCACGAACTCCCCCCAAAGAAATGCGCACAAAATTGCGACCCGTAGCGCGAGCAATCGAGCGAGCGAGTGATGTTTTTCCGACACCAGGCGGCCCTACGAGGCACAGAATCGGCCCTTTCAGGCTTCGCGATAGCTGACGCACCGCTAAGTATTCCAAAATCCGGTCTTTGACCTTTTTCAACCCATAATGGTCTTCGTTTAAAATACGTTCGGCTTCAGCGACGTCCACCCGTTCATCCGTTTGCACCGTCCAAGGCAAACTCAACAGCCAATCGACATAATTGCGCACGACAACCGCTTCCGCTGACATCGACGGCATCTTTGTCAAGCGGTCGATCTCCCGCGCAATTTTGTCATGGACTTCATCGCTCAGCCCCTCCATAGCAGCCAAACGTTGTTGTAATTCCTCGACCTCCCCCACATGGTCGTCATTCTCTCCCAGTTCTTTTTGAATGGCTTTGAGCTGTTCCCGGAGGTAGTATTCTTTCTGCGTTCGCTCCATTTGCTTGCGCACACGCACATTAATGCGTTTTTCAATCTCTAACAGTTCAATTTGCCGGGATAAGATATCCGAAACTTTGTTAAGACGTTCATGCGCCGAAAAAATTTCCAGAACTTCTTGCTTCTCGGCGGTCCGAATATCTAAGGAGCTGACAATGGTATCGGCTAAACGACCCGGATCATCCACATTGATACTGAGCGAGGCTTCTCCTGGCATCTTTTTGGAATTCTTGACGTAGAGCTCAAATAAATCGACAACCGCGTGCATCAACGCTTCGGTTTCATCCGTTATTTCCGTGTCTTCCGCCACTTCTTCGACGTCCGCACGAAAATATGTTCCCTCATCCTCAATCTTATGTATGATGGCGCGCGATCGTCCTTCAATCACGACTTTAGCCCCACCGGTCGGCATTTTCAAAAGTTGTTTGACTTCTCCAATGATGCCAACCTCGTATAAGTCGTCCTTCGTCGGTTCGTCCAAGCGCGTATCCTTCTGTGCAGCAAAGACTAATTCCTGAGACCCCAGCATGGCTTGCTCCAGTGCATTTAGACTACGTTCCCGCCCCACTTCTAACGGAACCACCATATACGGGAAGACTAACACGCCACGTAATGGCAAAAGCGGTAATTGTGTCTCCATCGTCTACACCTCCCTATCCTTCTAAACATGATACGCAAAACCTGGCCATTACACACCCTTTATGTCGTATTTATACCGCGGTTTTCCCAGGTTCAACAGACGTCCTGTCTTCGTCATTATGCACAATCCTTCTCACTGTCGTCAAAAAAGGCGGTCCTTATAAGCGGACCGCCTCCAAGGTCTTAACATTCGTTACGAACCGACAGAAGGAGACGGACTGGCTGTTAAGAGATCCGTCTGCGGGACGGCAGCGGCGTGTTTTTCCGTTTCCTCTGCCACTGTTGCCAAGTCTAAGGCTTGCTTGAGGGAATCAATTGGAATCACCTCAATGCCAGCATTTTGAAAGACTTCTTGCCAGTTGTCACGCGGAATGAGCACTCTCTTGCATCCTGCTAACCGGGCCGCTTCGACTTTGGCCACAACGCCTCCAATCGGCTTGACCAAGCCTCGAATAGACAATTCGCCGGTCATGGCCAAACGGCTGTCGCACGGTTTGCCTGTCATAGCGGAGTACAACGCCGTAGCAATGGCGATTCCGGCCGAGGGCCCGTCTAAGGGGACTCCCCCGGGAAAATTGACATGAAGATCAAAGTCCCGCGATTCGAGTTGCAGTTGGTTATGGAGCACGGTGAGCACATTTTCTACCGAACTCTTGGCCATCGATTTCCGCCGAATAGTTCGTCCCGCGGTGCCTACTTCTTCTTCATCCACAATCCCGGTCACATATAGCCGTCCCTGGCCGGGTTCGACCGGTTGCGCCACGGCCTCAATATCTAACACGGTGCCCAAATTGGGTCCATATACAGCCAATCCATTGACCACCCCAATTTGGGGCTCGCTTCCCACTTTTTTGTCGGGGCGTGGATTGTATTGCCCTGACGTTACCACCCATTCCACGTCAGCTTGGGTGAGGGCGCGGCGTCCCTCTGTCATAGCCAAACCCGCTGCGATTTGAACCAGATTCACCGCTTCACGGCCGTTGGTCGCGTAGTGTTTGACAACCTCAATCGCCCCGCGCTCATGTTCCATTCCCAGTTTGTTAATCGCGTTGGTGGCGATGGTCTGAATTTCATCCGGCAATAGGGAACGGAAGTAGACCTCCACACACCGTGACCGAATCGCCGGCGGAATTTCATGGGGCTGCCGGGTCGTGGCGCCGATGAGACGAAAATCTGCCGGCAGGCCGTTCTCAAAGATGTCTTGTATATGTGACGGCACGTTGCTGTCTTCGGAATTATAATAGGCCGATTCCAACATGACCCGTCGGTCCTCTAACACTTTAAGCAATTTATTCATCTGGATAGGATGCAACTCACCAATCTCGTCGATGAATAAAATTCCACCATGCGCCTTGGTGACCGCACCCGCCTTAGGTTGCGGGATCCCCGCCATTCCTAAAGGCCCCGCCCCTTGGTAAATCGGATCATGCACCGAGCCGATGAGTGGGTCGGCAATGCCGCGCTCGTCAAAACGCGCCGTGGTCGCATCAAGCTCAATGAATTTAGCATCGGGTTGGAAGGGCGTCCACGAGGTTTTTTTCGCTTCATCGAGGACCAACCGCGCTGCCGCCGTTTTTCCCACCCCTGGCGGGCCGTAGACCAGAATATGCTGAGGATTCGGTCCACAAAGGGCCGCCTTCAATGCCCTAATGCCTTCCTCTTGCCCGATAATCTCATCAAACCGCGAGGGCCTCGTGCGCTCTGATAGCGGTTCACTTAGATGAATGGAGCGTAATCGCCGCAGTTTCTCAATCTCCTTTTTGGACTCTTTCTCTACGGCCACCTTGTTACCTTGTTGCGATTTCAACAAGTTCCAGAAATATAATCCGATCACAATCGCAAAGAAGAACTGAATGAACGTCACGATATTAGCGAGGTTCACCGTACCCCTCCTCCCCGCGTCGCCGCGATGAATTTTTGTATCCGCTCGCTTAGTGTGACCCGAATGTGGGTTTATCAGAACGCCAATTGCTGGGGTCTCTGGTCGCGTTGTCTATGGTAATTATGCCCAAGGAGGAGAGGTTTTAGCCGCAAAAACACAAAGTCTCCACACCGAAGTGGGAGACTTTGTGCTATCTGACGACACTCGTTATGCCGTTTCTTCTTTCTGCTTTTTCGCGCGCTTCGCCCGATCCTGCGTCACCAAAAGTGGTTCATCGCGCTTTTCGACGACATCTTGGGTGATGATGCACTTGGCAATATCGGTGCGACTCGGAATATCATACATCACATTGAGCATAATATCCTCAATGATCGCGCGCAATGCACGAGCTCCGGTATTACGGCGCATGGCTTCACGCGCCACCGCACGCACCGCTTCCTCCTTAAATTCCAGCTCGACGTTATCGAGGCTGAGCATTTTCTGATATTGCTTGACTAACGCATTGCGGGGTTCGGTCAAAATTTGAACGAGCGCCGCTTCATCGAGCGCGTCCAAGGTTACCAGAATCGGCAGACGACCGACAAACTCCGGAATCAACCCGAACTTGAGCAAGTCCTCTGGCATAATCTTCGCCAAAACATCGCCAATGTTCTGCTCCGGCATCTGAATTTCCGCATTAAATCCAAGACCCTTGCGTCCAATACGACGTTTGATCAGTTTGTCGACCCCATCAAAGGCTCCTCCCACGATAAAGAGGATGTTCGTCGTATCAATCTGAATAAACTCTTGGTGCGGATGCTTGCGGCCACCTTGAGGCGGGACAGAAGCCACGGTGCCCTCGAGAATCTTCAATAACGCCTGCTGGACCCCTTCGCCAGAGACATCCCGCGTGATCGATGGATTCTCAGACTTCCGCGCAATCTTGTCAACCTCATCAATATAAACAATCCCTTTTTCCGCTTTCTCGACGTCATAGTCTGCCGCTTGAATCAGTTTGAGAAGAATGTTTTCAACGTCCTCCCCAACATACCCCGCTTCAGTCAATGATGTCGCATCGGCAATAGCAAACGGCACATTGAGAATTTTGGCCAAGGTCTGTGCAAGTAACGTTTTCCCGGATCCCGTGGGGCCTAACATCAAAATGTTGGACTTTTGGAGTTCAACGTCATCGACTTTGCTGCCAAGGTTTATGCGCTTATAGTGGTTGTATACCGCCACCGACAGGGTCTTCTTAGCGCGGTCCTGACCCACCACGTACTGGTCAAGAATAGCTCGAATTTCCTGCGGCTTGGGGATGTCCTTTAATTCAAATTCGACATCGTCGCTGAGTTCCTCTTCGATGATCTCCGAACAAAGCTCAACGCACTCGTCACAGATATAGACTCCACCAGGTCCAGCGATAAGACGTTTGACTTGATCCTGGTATTTGCCGCAAAACGAGCATTTTAACTGACCTTTTTCATCGGTGAACTTGAACATTAGAAGCCCCCCTCTTTGACACCCCTACAATCACCAAGCTGACCATAAGTTATTCCTCGGCCGGCGTTTCAGGGACCATTTTACCACGTGGTTCCACCACTTCGTCGATTAATCGGTAGTCGCGAGCTTCGGTTGCTGTCATCCAGTAATCGCGCTGCGTCTCCTCCAGAATCTGTTCCACCGAATGATCCGTGTGTTTGGCTAAAATTTTGGCCAAGGCTTCACGGCTGCGGAGCAATTCTTTCATTTGAATCTCCACATCGGTAGTCTTCCCACCAAGATTGTTAATCCAAGGTTCATGAATCATCACGCGAGAATTAGGTAGTGCAAACCTTTTGCCCGGCGCTCCACCTGCCAGCAACAGTGCACCCATGCTAGCCGCCATCCCCACGCAAATCGTAGACACATCCGGCTTAATATATTGCATGGTATCATAAATACCAAGCCCTGCGCTGACGGAGCCCCCCGGTGAATTCACGTAAAGGTGAATATCACGGTCCGGGTCATCACTTTCCAAAAAGAGCAGTTGCGCGACCACTAAATTCGCCACGTCGTCATCAATGGCATTGCCGAGAAAAATAATCCGCTCTTTCAGCAGCCGTGAGTAAATGTCATAGGATCGCTCACCACGGTTGGTTTGCTCCACCACCATAGGAATCAGGTAGTCGAAACTCATCGTTCACTCTCCTTTTTCAGGCGCACCGAGGACAGTAGATGCAAGGTAATCTCCTGCCTTCGATAACAGCAAGTTGGAACGGACTGCCTCAAATTCTCCGGTGCTACGGAACCATCGCACCATATCATCAAGCGATTGACGATACATATCCGCAATCGGCTTGATGGATTGTATGACTTCTTCATCCGTCACAACGAGATTTTGAGACCGCGCTACCGCTTCGAGCAAAACCTCTTCTTTGACACGCTCGGTTGCTGTAGGCCTGAATTCCTCGTGCAACGCTTCGGGTGTCATTTGCCGACTTTCCAGGTATTCTTCGGTTGTTGCCCCAATCCGCGCCAGCGTATTCTCTAATTCGTGTAGCTGGTTATGAATGGCCCGGTCAACCATGGTGTCAGGCACTTCCACCGCGACACGCTCTTTTAGTTTACCCATGATTGTTTGGAGACGTTGATTCTTAGCTTCCTGCTCCAATCGGGTCTTTAAGTTATTCGCGACTTGTTCACGTAATTCCTGCATGGATTCCAGACCAACCGCCTTAGCCAAATCGTCATCGACCGGTGGTACTTCTGGACGTTTGTTTTCCAGCACGGTCACCTCGAAACGCACCGCTTTCCCCGCTAAAGACACCTCAGGATGCTCGGCCGGATAGGTCAACGAGATGATTTTGGGTTCATTGACCATTACCCCTATCAATTGATCCTCCAAGCCCTCCACCACGGTCCCTGCGCCGACTTCAATGACGTAGGAATCATCGTCCACGAAAGGTTCCGCGTTCTCCCCCTCTTCTTCTAAAAAGCCTTTGAGAGTGACGGTAATACGGTCGCCTTTCGCGACAGGCTGGTCATCAGCCGGCACCATTTGCGCTTGACCTTTAGCAACTTGCGCTAATTCCTCAGCAATCAACTCTTCGGTCACTTCGGCAATCGTTAACGGTTCATGCAGCAAATCGGTGTAGTCAGGAAGTTCTATAACGGGTTTGCTTTCCACTTCAATATCGAATTCGAAAGGTTCCCCATCACCCAACTTCGTAATGTTAATCCGCGGTTCGGCAACAGGCTCAACAGCCGCCTCAGACAACGCTTGCGAATAGCGATTCTCGACCAATTGCTGCGCCGCTTCTTGCAAAATCACTTCCCGCCCCACAAATCGTTCAAAAATTGGACGCGGAACTTTCCCTCGACGAAACCCGGGAATATTATATTTGCCCACAACTGAACGAAATGCCTTGTCCATCGCACTATTTAAATCACTGGGGTCAATCGTAACCGAAACTTTCGCCACCGACTTCGGCAACCGCTGTAGTGCCACTTGCATTGTTTCTTAATTCCTCCTCAAATGCCCGATACAAATATGTTGATTATAACATGTGACGGGATAGTGTCCAAGTCATCAAAAAAAACGAGGCGTTAAACGCCTCGACAAATGGAGCGGAAGACGGGATTTGAACCCGCGACCCTCGCCTTGGCAAGGCGATGCTCTACCGCTGAGCTACTTCCGCATGCAATGGTGCGAGGGAAGGGACTTGAACCCTTACGCCTTGCGGCACGAGATCCTAAGTCTCGCATGTCTGCCATTCCATCACCCTCGCCTGGTGCGCCCGGTAGGATTTGAACCTACGACCTGCGGATTCGAAGTCCGACACTCTATCCAGCTGAGCTACGGGCGCAAAAAATCCCGGCATACCGGGGAATAAAAATATTTATTGGGGTGAATGAGGGGACTTGAACCCCCGACCCCCAGGGCCACAACCTGGTGCTCTAACCAACTGAGCTACATCCACCATATCCACTACCGCGCTTATCGATGATCACAAAAATCGTGGGAGTGAGATTCGCAAGCCCCGTAGTGACGATGTATAGAATATCATGCCTCTCACAAAATTGCAAGAAGCCATTTTGACCTATAAAAAGCGACTCCACTAAATCAGTCGTCGTCTTGCGCACCATATCACCAAAGCCATCAAGATCTTGTCATCTTGCGCAACGCCCATTTATCGATATGCCTGCAATGGTATTGGCGCCTACGTCAGCCACTCACCGTATCGCAAGCATATCGATAGTTTTTCGTAACGATCGTCGTCGCTTTGTGTACTTATTCTTCCTTATTTAACGGGTCTCGTAAGACTCTAAATAATCTCCATCTCGATATTTACGAATGCGAATGCCCACATCCGCAAGAGGTTCCTGTCGAAGCCGCCGTAGTAATCCGAAAGCCTTTTGACACCATGTCATGAGAATAGTCTATGGTTCCCCCTTGAAGATACCCTTTCGTCTGACGATCGACTAGTAAGGGAGCCCCCGCCGTTTTAATGATAGTATCGCCAAATCGTTTATGATCATCCCACTGCATTTTGAACCCGGTCTTGCCACATCCACAAGAAGTTCCTGCACTGATGCGAATATACGCCGCCAAAGGTTTTTTCCCCATTTCACCTAACACTTCCTCAGCACGCGCAGTGACCTCCAATTGTACACCCATGTCTTTGCCCTCCTTATTGTTATTGGTAATACGCCGCATTTAGTTCGATAAATTTTTGTTGATCGACCGGTAAGTCATCGGCCATGAATATCGCCTCTACAGGGCAAACCGGAACACAGGCTCCACAATCAATGCAAGTATCTGGATTAATATATAGTTGGGTGGTCGTCTGAAACGATTCATCCCCATCTAAAAAGGCGGTAGGATGAATACAGTCCACTGGACATACCTCTACACAGCTTTGATCCTTTGCCTCACGGCATCGGTCGGTAATGACATGCGCCACACTTATCCCCCCTCATAACGGATATAGATCGTCAATGTAGGCGACTGCCCGCCAATTCTTCATCCTCGTCTTCAAGGTCCTGCATAGCCGCCACCCCATGCTTCTTGGGTCGCCTTGTCTGTGCGTAGATTGCATCTCGCAAAGCTTTATTGGGCAAAGCCCACGGGGGAAGCATAATGGCGCTAAATGGGCACATTCTTTCACATGCACCACAAGCCCAACACAACTCTTCCGACACTTCAACCCAATTGCGTTCCAGATTAAGCGCAATGGCATGCGTCACACCGCAGGCACGAGTACACAATTCACACCCTACGCAGCGTTCATGATTGACAACGGCAATGGTTCCCATCTTGTTCACCTCGCTTGAAATTTTAGAAGGGCGGAGACAGCGGATGACCCGGGTCCACAAGTGCAATGTAGAAATACAGAGCCAGAAGAAGCCCCATTTGCAGAACAATGACACCTTGCATCAACCAATTGATAGCCCTAGCTCCAGGTCGTCCGTGAAAGTCCAGCTGAGTAATCTTTTGCGTGACAAACATGGAAGCGGCCCCTCCTACGACAACCAACCCCAATTGCACATAGAGGATCCAGTCGGGGGCGAAATTTCTAGCATAAAGGTGTAAATGGGCCGTGCCGAGCATATTCCAACCAAATCCAAAGGGATCGGAAATCACCTGCGCAATCGTCGGCCCGTTGGTCAACACCTTAGGCAATTGGCGTGCTAAGATTCCTAATCCAAATAGGGGAATCCATCCATACGCGTACCGCGTAAGGAGTTCACGCGCAGCTATATGACCGCGGCTTAGCAAGCTCCCTAAGCGCGCTACTCCCCAGCCAAATAATGGCCAAAGAAGAATAATCCCCATATAATCAAGCGGATTGGGATAGGCTGATACTTGGCCATCAAGCAATTTGGCGACCACGTCCCAGCGTGTGGTTTGACTCAACCACGTATCAAATGCGGCATATTGCGGGGTCGCATTGATCACCTCAAAGAAGAGCGCCCCCATCATCAGCGTGACAGCGATGGCGACATCAAAACGTTTCTTACGCGGTTGATAAGCCTCTTTTAAGGGAGCATGAACCGCAAGCCCAATATTTTCGTATGGGCATCCTTTAAAACATTCACCTGTGAGCCCGCAATAAAAATTGGACGACATACTACCTGGATATTCGTACCAACCACAGCCATAACTGCGCTCGCTGCCTTTCATGCATTCTTTCGTCGTGCAAGTCTTGCACAAGCTGCGGTCCTTGGCACGAAAGCCTTCGAACGGCGCCACCGCCGACACTACGCCAATAACCCCATTAAGAGGACAGCCATAATGGCAAAATGAGCGGCGTTCAAAGGTCAGCGCGTAAAAGAGGTCCCAAATAATAATGCCGGCCACCAACATGGAGGTAAACGCCGGCTTGCCAGGTCCCGCAATATTGTAAAACTCTTCCGCCCATGTCAAGCCCAAAAAGAAGAAGACCGAAATGAGCAACGTCGAATATTTTTGCGGCCATTTCAAACCCAATGTCAACAATTTCTTGCCCTTGCCAAACAACCCTAATCGCTGCACCCACTCGGCTTGTGCACTAAACGGACAAATCAAACACCATGCTCGCCCTACCCCAATCATCAAAACAAACAATACGCCAAACCACACGTACCATGTGATGACGGTAGCAAAGTTCCGGTTAGGGTTCACCACTCCAATCAAACCAGCAATAATCACGATATTGAAGATAATCACATTGGGGAGCTGAGCCGCAAATTGGTACCACCGCCGGTGGAAGAGCCACCGAAAAAACGGTCGCTGAGTTAAATCATAGCGCTTGCCGGTCACCGAGCGGAAAAACTCGCGTTGGCTATCCGCTTTTTGGACGCCGATAGTGTCGGCTAATGGGTTCCGCGCCTTGGGGCCTGCAAATTCCCATCGGCTATTCCAGTTTTGTACGATGTCTTTGACGGCCATAATCACGTAAAACAACGTCGTGGGTATCCAAATCGCGAAAAAGATTAGGCCTCGCCAACTCATCATGCGGGCGGGGGATTGAACCATCCACCATGAATAGTCCACGAACACCGTTAGCATAAATAGCGCCAATCCAATGGGCGCCAGCCGATCCAGCCACTTGTAAAGAGGACGGGCATATGGCGAAGTCGTCGGCACTTTTCTTTGTGGCGTGGCCATTATTCCCATCTCCCTTGATTGAAACGGCTAATCACCATCGCAGCCCCAACACTTAGCCATAATGCTATTGTCATCACATCAACAGTAATGAGGTCTGGAGTTCGAGTATCGACCCCCAAAACCAATAGACCCGCTAATACCAAACCGACTCCTAAGAAGCCTTGGTCAAATTTCTTATTGGGATTTCTCTCAGACGAACGCTCCACGCATTCCACCTCCAACTTAAGTTAGCCCTTTTGCCTATAGGCTCCCGATACTCGCGTTCCTCAGATCTCAGGGGTTTCCCTCGGGATATATGACGGTGACGTATGAGCCTCCATAGGAGCTCAAAGCAATGACGATTAACCCTCAAGCCGGAGAAGTTCCTGAACTTTCTAATACTTTTGGCAGAGCCAATTGACCCACACGAAACTCAAGTGCATTACTTGGAACTAGTCAATTGGTTATGATTAGTTTTAAAACATTTTCGGAAAAAGTCAAGTGTAGATTTTATTTAATCTTTCAAGAATGTTTGTCATATTGCGTTTTGTGTGCTAACAATATACTATGTGTTTGACTTACCTGAAAATTATATCAGCCAATAGTAGTACTTAATAACCATTCTTCAGAACCCGTCACCGCCGTCGCTACAGGAGAATGCTTGAGTTTACTGGTCAGGAGGTTGCGCATCATGGAGCGCATTGTTGCGATCTATTTGATTTTGGGTCTCACCATCCCGTTTTCAATGGAACGGCTCGGTCGAATATTACGGCCAAAGACCGATCCAGACAGTGCGCTGGATACACCCTATGAATCCGGTATTGCCGCAGAAGGCGACACGTGGCAGCCACAATATTTGCGCTACTACCTGTTTGCTATGGTGTTTGTTCTCTTTGATGCCGAAACCGCCATTCTTTTTCCATGGGCGGACGCATTTCACCAAATTCCTCCTCTCCTTGGCCTTCAAGCCATGATTTTTGTTGCTCTCTTACTGTTTGGCTTGGTATACGCGTGGAAAAAGGGGGCGTTAAAGTGGGAGTAGACCATGACAATATAGGCTCAACAAATGCACACGGTGTCCAATTTGCTGTCCTTCAGGAATTGATATCATGGGCCAGAAAATCTTCATTGTGGCCCATGACTTTTGGGCTCGCCTGTTGTGCTATCGAAATGATGACGACGGGTTCTTCCGACTACGATATCGATCGCTTCGGCATGGTGTTTCGCGCCAGCCCCAGACAATCCGATGTCATGATTGTTTCAGGTACGGTGACCCAGAAGATGGCCCCCGTTCTAAAACGTCTTTACGAACAGATGCCGATGCCGCGCTATGTGATCAGTATGGGTGCATGCGCCACCTCAGGCGGACCCTTTTTCGACGTGTACAGCGTCGTTAAAGGCGTTGATCAGATTGTTCCCGTTGACATCTACGTTCCCGGGTGCCCTCCGCGTCCCGAGGCCTTAATGTGGGGCATTTTCCAACTGCAGGAGAAGATCACCGGCAAAACTGCTATCCCTTCACATCGCACCCCCGCGCCTCTACGCTCCTATCCATTTTGGCCGGAGGGATCTGTATGATTAAACAGTCTGTTTCCGTCGACAAACTCATAGAAACAGCTCGCCATTGCCTTAAAGAAGGCTTCGTCTATCCGGTGCTGCATACAGCCGTCGATTATGAAACGCATCTTGAGCTCATCTACATTCTCCGCAATCTAGAACAAGGTGACGACCGCATCTTGTCCGTCATTCTCGATGCAAATGCGCCATCGGTACCATCACTCACCCCTTGGATTCCCGGCCTCATTTTTCAAGAACGCGAGGTCTACGATCTGTTTGGTGTCAGTTATGACCATCACCCACACTTGACCCGCCTTTTGTTGCCAGATAAGTTTCGCGGGCATCCTTTGCGCAAACACTATACCCTCGCCGAAGGAGAGGTGACGTCATGACCCCCAACCGAGAAGAGATTGTACAAGAAGAACTAATGTTAAACCTCGGCCCTCAGCACCCGAGTACCCACGGGGTGTTCCGAATGGTACTCGATTTACAAGGCGAAACCATTGTGGGCGTTACTCCGTATATGGGATATTTACATCGTGGATTTGAAAAACTCGCCGAACGGCGTACCGCTATTCAGTACCAGCCCTACCCCGACCGTTGGGATTACCTAGCCGCCATGTTTGATGAAATGGCTTACATCGGGGCTGGCGAAGCTCTTTTAGGCATTGAAGCTCCCAGACGGGCACAAGTTCTTCGCGGGATCGTCATGGAGTTAAATCGCTTCGCCAGCCATCTTTTATGGCTCGGAACGTTTCTTCTTGATGTCGGCGCACTGTCCCCCTTTTTATACACCTTTCGGGAACGCGAGATGGTTCTTGATTTGCTGATGGAGCTTACAGGTGCCCGACTCACCTATGCCTACATGCGATTTGGCGGCGTTCATCATGATGCCGAAGATGTGTGGCTCAAAAAAGTAAGAGCAGGTATCCCCTATTTCCGACAACGCTTGTCCGAGTATCGAACGCTGATTGATGATAATGAAATTTTCCGGCGCAGGGTCGAACACATTGGCATCATCGATGGGACCCATGCTCTGCATTATGGATTGAGCGGGCCCATGCTTCGTGCCAGCGGCGTTCCGTGGGACCTGCGGTGGAAGCGACCATACGGCATTTATGCAGAAATACCCCCACGCATCATTACTGATCTGGCCGGAGATACGTACGCACGCTATAAGGTGCGGGTCGAAGAAATGGCCGTAAGCCTCGACCTTTTGGAAATCTTTTTAGATTTGGTGGAATCTGGACCTATCATGGCATCCGTCCCCAAAGTGGTAAAGTTTCCGAAGCAAGAAACCTATTTTGCGGTAGAGGGTCCGCGAGGGGAACTAGGCGTGTACCTCGTGGGCAACGGTACGGCTTACGCCCAACGCATGAAGATCCGTCCGCCCAGTCTCTTTAACTTGCAGGTTCTTTCCCAGTTGCTAATCGGCCATATGGTTTCTGATGCAGTCGCGATTTTGGGCAGCATCGATATTGTTTTAGGGGAGGTTGACCGATGAAAGCCTTGCTGGTAGCCCTTGTTGTCGGCATGGCCATTCCAGCCGTCGCGGCCTTCTTATTATGGTACGAACGGCGTCTATTAGCTCGCCTGCAAGTGCGCCATGGCCCCAATCGTGTAGGGCCGCAGGGGTTGTGGCAATCTTTAGCGGACATTATCAAATTGTTGTCAAAAGCGGACACCATGCCCCATACCGCTCATCCCTGGCTCTTTAGACTAGCGCCTGTAATGGCCTTCCTGCCCGTTTTCATGGCGTTCGCCTCCTTGCCGGAACTCGATCCCCATATGAACATCGGCATTCTCTATCTCAGCGCCATTCTCAGCTTAGAAGTGCTAGCAATTCTAGCTGCAGGCATTGGATCGCACAGCAAGTATGCATTATTAGGCGGACTGAGGGCTACCGCTCAAATGGTGAGCTACGAAGTACCACTCACGCTGGCGCTATTGGGGCCCGCGATGGCGGCAGGCTCTTTAAATCTCGCCACGATTGTATCGCACCAGCACCCTCTTCCTTATATTTTGACGCAGCCGCTTGGTGCCTTGAGCCTTTTTATTGCGGGTATGGCCGAAGCCCATCGTCCACCTTTTGATTTGACCGAAGCAGAGTCCGAATTAGTCGCCGGATACCATGTGGAATATAGCGGAGTGCGCTTTGCCCTGTTTGTTGTTTCCGAATACGCTCAACTATTATTCCTCGCTTGGCTCATGGCTGTCGTCTATCTCGGCGGCGGCCCCATTTGGAGTCTTTGTCTCAAGATTTTAGGGACCGTATCGGTAGTAATTTGGTTGCGCGCCACACTTCCTCGTATCCGAGCCGATCAACTGATGGCATTGGGATGGAAGGTTCTCATTCCATTGACCTCATTAAATATTCTTTGGCTTGTAGCGTGGAACTTGTAACCCCCGCAAACACCTACTAGACAGGAGGCATACCCGCATGCGCATCAAGCAGATCAGTCGCGGATTCCTCAAAGGACTACAGGTTACGGGCATCCATCTGTTCCGTCGACCCGTAACACACCCCTATCCAGAACAACGAGCCTACACTCCCCCCAGATTTCGTGGCATTCATCGCCTCATTGTAGAAGACTGTGTCGTATGCCGTGCCTGCGAGAGAGTATGTCCAGTCAATTGCCTCACTATCAGCGGCGTACGAGGAGATAATCGGCGCTTTATTCTCGAGCAGTTTGACATCGACTATAGCTTATGCATGTTTTGTGACCTCTGTGTAGAAGCCTGCCCCCCTCACTGTTTGGTGATGGGCCCCGAATTTGAAATAGCCGCTGAAAACCGCCATTCTCTTCGACGCAGTCTTCTATCTCAACCTAAGGAGGAGATGGTATGAACTGGCTCGCGATCTTTTATGGCGCCACCAGCGCACTCACCATTGCGTGCGGACTAGGTGTCTTACTGTCCGATCGTCCGCTCCTTTCCGGGTATTTCTTAACCGGCGCGATGGTCGGATCGGGCGCAATCTTCGGTGAATTACACAGTCCAATGCTGGCTGGCATCCAAATTTTAGTATACGGCGGCGGGGTACTCATTATGATGATGTTCGTGATCATGGTAACCCCCTATGGGAACCGCGCTCAACCCAAGTCTCGGCTATGGGCTGTCACATGGTTATTAAGTCCCGTCTCCGGCATTCTGGCAGCCATTTCTTACCCCAGCACATCCCGTGCTATTTTAGGCCGCCAATTGGGGCGTCAGCTCCTCTTACACCAAGGCTTGTCATTAGAATTGCTCGCTATTTTACTCTTGGCGGCTTTAGCCGGTTCCCTAACAATTGCCATGAGGCGTCAGGAGGACAATTTGCCATGACCTACGCACCTGCAATGGTCTTAGCTGTGGTGGGCTTTCTTATCATTCTGCGTCACCGCCAAGCTGTTTTGTTGTTTATGGGAGTGGAACTTTTGATTACAGCCGCCAATTGGATGGCTTTGTTAGCCATGACCACAAACCCTTCAGGCCCCCATACGGCCATCGTCGTGGTGTTTAGCATTGCCCTAGCCGCAGCGGAGGCGACCATGGGCCTCTCTTTGGTATTGCGTTTTGCCCATCGTCACCGCACCACGGACGTCAGAGCCTTTGAGGCATTAAATGACAAGGAGGAATAACCGTTGCTCGGATTTCTGATCCTTACTCCTCTCATCGTGGGCACTTTAGGCATATGGGTTCGCTTTAAGAAAATGTCCGGTGTCATATTCTCAATATCGGCGGCCCTCTTCGCGTTCTGCTTACAGAGCGTGATATACCCTAGCCACCAAGACTCCCGGTGGAATTTTCTCACCTTGGGTGGATACCCTATCTCACTTCACTGGCAAAGTGTCCCTATCGCCAATTGGATGGCATGTCTGACCACGCTTATCAATTTGCTAGCGCAGGTGTATTCGGCGGGATATTTTTCACACGATGCACGCCGAGGGTACTTTCAATCTGTACTGCTCGCTTTTACGGGTGCAATGCTGTGTACCGTGTTCGGCGATAATCTGTTCACCCAGTTCGTCGGATGGGAATTGATGGGCGTTGGCTCCTATCTATTAATTGGTTATTTTCGATGTGAAACATCCGCCCGGTATGCCGCCTCTAAAGCCATGCTGGTGACGCGCATTGGCGATGTGTGTTTTCTAATCGCGGTGGCTCTTGCCGTTATTCATCATGACAATACCATAACCGCCATCAATCTTCATGGCACAGCCTTCATCGCATGGGCCCTCATTGGCGCCGTTGCCGCCAAATCCGCTCAAGGACCATATGCCTCATGGCTGGTTGATGCTATGGCGGGCCCAACACCTGCTAGCGCTCTCATTCATGCTGCCACGATGGTTGCTGCTGGTCCTTATTTGCTGATTCGCTATACATTGCTCCTGCACCATACACCCGGAGGACTGGTAACCCTCATGATTCTTGGTGGCAGTACCGCCGTACTAGCCGCCATGGGAGCCGTGGGCAGTCAAGAAATAAAAAAACTGCTCGCATTCTCTACCGTCAGCCAATTGGGCATGATGATTCTCGCCATTGGTATGGGATCACCTCGCACCGCTTGGAACCTCCTTGTCGCGCATGCCTTCTACAAAGCACTCCTCTTCTTTGTTAGCGGCATTGCCAGCTACCGTGCCCAATCCGGCTTGTTGTCTCGCATGGCCGGCAGCCTTCACCGATTTGAATTTAGCGCTCTTTTTATGATGGGAGCTTTGGGGGTGAGTGGGTTGCCTCCAACAGGGGGGTTTCTCGCCAAAGAAGCTCTGTATCAAACCGCCTCACACGGATTAGATACGCTAATGCTTGATCTTCTGTTGTCCTTTCTGGGCGGTGCCTATACGGCTAAACTTGTTAAGGCGTTAATCCCTGTAAAAGCTCCGCCAGTTCACCGCACATCGTACGGAATGTTGATTCCCTCCTACATCATCAGTGGATTGGTCCTCATCAACTTTTTTTGGCATCCATGGGTGTCCGTCAGGCCCATTTTCATAGAGCAGACGTGGCCTAGTCTGTTATCCATCGGCCTAGGTGCCACAGTCGGTGCTTTTTGGACCATCCCTTTTCCCTTATTGACTGGCGTGCTTTATCCCGCCCTGTGGCGTCGCATCAACCAACTTGCTCAATGGACGGTCTGGGTGGACCACACCCTTGTTCAAGGAACGTTGACCATTGTTACCGTTATTTTATGGGCTAATCGATTGGTGCGGTGGGGGGGATCAGGGCGCGCCCAACGGTATGCTCTGCTGTCGGGCATTGCCTTGTTAGCCATCGTTATTTGGAATATTCATGTCTAATCCCAAAGCGAACGGAGGACTCTTATGCTGCTTTATTTCCTGATCCCATGGATGTTTCTCATCTTGGTGCCGTGGCTGCCACAAGCCAAGACTAGACCTCTTTTTATAGCCATGGCCTTGAGCGATACCTTGCAGGCCATATTCGGCCTTTCCCTCGGACAGTCGTTTCACGGTTCTTGGTGGCCGTCTTTGGGTTTGAATATCGCGCTCGCCGTTACTCCGTTTAGCCAACCGTTGCTGTGGCTAAATGGCATCGTCTTATTAAGTATAGCCTGTATCAATCAAAGTCCTTCACGGGACTCGGTATTTTGGCTATCGCTGGCGTATTCCGGCGTGTCGCTGGCGTTTTTAAGCCGCAATCTGCTCCTCTATTTTCTCGGATTCGAGATAGCGGTATTACCCTTTTATTTGCTCGTACGCAAAGAAGGCGGCACCGATAGACGGGCTGCAGCCTTATACTTTTTAGCTTTTTCGGCAATTGCCGGCATGTTTTTACTCGCAGCCACCTTAACGCTCGTGGTGCATCATATCACAACGTTTGATAGTCACGTAGTGCCCCGCGCCCTCCAATTCAGCGTCTATGGCCTCTTGCTCGTCATGTGGGCAATCAAAACACCATTATGGCCCTTTCACCTTTGGTTGCCTCGAACGCATGGCGAAGCCTCGACGCCGGTATCCATGTATTTGTCAGGTGTGGCGCTCAAAGTAGCTCCCTTTGGATTGTTGTCGTTTTCGAGTATGCTTGCACCAGCAATCCATCACGCATCAAGCCTCTTAGCCCTGTGGGGGGCGCTCACCGTACTCCTTGGCAGTTTACTCGCCTTAGGCCAGACCGACCTCAAACAAACAGTCGCCCAAAGTTCGATAGCCTCTATGGGATACGTTTTAATAGCCCTCTCGTTTGGCACTTCTTTGGGCAATCAAGCTGCTATATTAATTATGATAGGACATGGTCTCGCCTCTCCCCTCCTGTTTTTAGTGACCAGCCGCATTTATGACCTCATCGGCAGCCGCCAAATCCAAGACATGACGGGACTTTATCAAAAATCTCCGGCGTTAGTTAGCTGGCTTACCGTGGGAGCTTTCGCCTATATGGGCATTCCCGGATTAGCATTGTTTCCTGGTGAATTCGGCGTGGTCATGGTCGCCCTACAACGCGACCCCGTAATTCTCTATCTTATTATCCCAGCCATGCTTTTCATGGCCGCCACTTGGCTACGAGTCTTAGCTCGTGTGCATTTTGGCCATCTTACGCGGTCTACCTCAAATGTCTCTTCAAGGACAGGCAGCGTATGGTCCGCCGCGTGGTTGGGAATTCCCCTTATTCTGATCGGCATCGCACCCATATGGTGGACACATATTTGGAACTGGGGAGGACTAAAATGACCGCATGGATTGTCCTAGGCATGGTGCCCATCGTCCTAATGGTTTTCGAATTGTTGGAAGTTCCCAAAGCCTTGAGCTTGGGAACACTGGCTGCAGGCCTTGCGATTCTCATGGTTCTCTTCTCACAACCACACGCTGTGCTGCCTATGTATGAACATTTGCTGGCCCCACACCAAGCGATTGTCATTTATCAAGAATTGGTGTTAGGAACTGCCTTGGGTCTAACAGGAGTCCTCGCTCCCCACCAAGATCGCTTGGCGTCCACACTTCTCATGATGGCAACCGCTGGCGGCGTCGCTGCTGTTTCGACCAATAATTGGCTTATGCTATTTCTGGGCATCGAAACCGTCAACGTCGGCCTCTATGGTCTGGCTGGCCATTGGAGCTGGACACGAATCGGCGATGAGGCGCTCATCAAATACTTTATTCTTGGCAGCCTCTTTACTGCGGCAGAAGTTGCGGGAATAGGTCTGATTGGAGGCATCCAAGGAAACCTTACTATTGGACCTTCCACGACGGGACATTCGGTGCTCATTGCGGGACTGACCCTGATGTTCTCGGCCCTGTTGTTCAAAATGGGTAGTTTTCCTTTTCATTTGTGGGCACCAGACACATATGAAGGAACCGCATGGCCCGCAACGACCGTGATTGCCACGTTGCCCAAAATTGTTGCCGGCAGCGTGCTCATCCGCCTCACTACCAGCGGTGTTTTCAATGCCCTTCCTCACTTGACACAAGGCTTGGAAACTATCGCAGTGGGCACTATGATCGTCGGATCTTTAGGTGCTTGGCGCCAACGCCGCCTCAAACGCATGTTAGCCTATGCCGCAATCGCACAAGTTGGATATATCCTTCTGCCCTTGTCATCGCGCCATATGGGCGCCGCTAGCGTCTATCTCTTATCGTATGCGCTGACTAGTATCGCCGTATTTGGTGCCGCAAGCGCCCTTAGCGGATCAGCCAACCCCACACGCTTAGATCTGGTAGGTGTCTTAGACACCGGCGGACGATGGTTCGCCGCCACGCTTATTGTCGCGCTGGCAGGATTTGCAGGATTTCCCTTTACCCTGGGCATGGCGGCAAAATTATATAGTATCGAAGCGGTGATGCATGATTCTCCTGTTTTATGGCTGACGGCCTTGCTGGTTACTGGATTTACGTTTTTATATTACTTCCGCTGGATTTACCCGTTTTTCGCCCAAAGTCCTAAAACCGACGACTCCACAGTAAGCCCGGGGATCAACACCAGCCAACTTTTCGCGCTGCTGATTGTAGGACTGGGCATTTGGAGCTATCCTTTGGCTTGGCTGACACAGAATTTCCTCTAAATTTGGATCCGCAGCTCACCAAGATCCTCCGGTGAGCTGCATTTACTTGGATTGACTGGCTTTTCCCGTTTCACGGGGCGTAGCTGGAAGCCACGTTTCCCCAAAATGCTGCAAAGCTGTTAAGACGGGCCACAATGCACGCCCTTTTTCGGTAAGTTCATACTCAACCCTGGGCGGTGCTTCGGCGTAGCGGGTGCGCACAATAATGCCTTGGGCTGTCAATCGCCGCAGTCTTTCCGACAACGAACGCGGATTGACTCCCACCGCCTGTAGTTCCCCAAAACGTCTCGGGCCTGCCTGCAATTCCCGTAAAATAATAATCACCGTCACATCGGCCACCAACGTCGCGGCTCGTTGAATGGGACAAACAATATCCTCCAGGTCTTGCACCAAACTCCCCTTCTTCCTAACCGTGCATCAATGCGAGGCATTCTTTCTATCGACACGGTCTACCCTGTCGCATTGTTAGCTACATTATATAGTTTTATCAAGTTTCCCGCGCAATAAAATCCCCTCGCCAAAAGCACCTATGCCGCCTGCAGAATCTGCACGCGGCATAGCGAATGGCAACACAAAATGTTATGTCAGTCTATCCAGCACAGCATGATAAGGTGTCGACGTCTTTCCCGAAGGTGAGGGCCGCCAGTTTTAATCCTTCCGCCATCGTCAAATAAGGTGCTAGAGATTCGGTCACATCATCAATCGTCAAACCATATTTCACGGCCAGGGTCGCCGCATAAATGACATCACCCGCATTGTCGGCCACGACCTGCACACCACGAATCTTCCCACTTTGTGATTCCGCCACCACTTTGAAAATTCCAAGCGTTTCCCGGTTAGCCAACGCCCTTGGCACGGCGTCGAGCGGCAATACCGAAGTCTTGACCGCTAACCCCTGCTTATTTGCCATCTCTTCCGTAATGCCCACCGAAGCAATAGCTGGTTGCGTAAAGGTTACCGCAGGAACGGCACCAAGGTCTATATGTTTAGACACCTGAATACCCATGGCGTTTTGGGCTGCTAGTTTACCCTCATACGCAGCGACATAAACAAACTGCGGCCCCATCGTCACATCACCAGCCGCATAGATTCGTGGATTGTCTGTCTTAAGCGTGTCGTCAATAACAGGCTCCCCCAACCTGCCTAACCTCACACCTGCCGCGCCAAGATTTAACGCCTCTGTATTGGGCACACGTCCCGCCGCAACAAGCACCGCATCGCCCCGAATGTGTCGAGTTTCATGATTCACCGTCACGGTGAGGACCTTTTCGGCACCGCGTTGCACGACATCGTGATAGGTGGCGCCGGTAATCACATCAATCCCCGACGCCTTAAGAACGTCCGCGATGACCGTGCGCACTTCTGTATCATAATCCGGCATTAGCTCTGTTCGGCGTTGAACCAGCGTCACTTTTGATCCCCAGCGGCGAAACATCTGTCCTAGTTCAAGGGCAATGTATCCGGATCCAATGACGATAAGGTGTTCCGGACGCTGCGTGATATTCAAGGCCGTAGTGCTGGTCAGGTAGTCGACCGATTCCAATCCTGAGATTTCTGGAATTCGAGGCCTAGCCCCCGTCGCAATCAAATAATGCGCCCCGGTAATAATCCGGTCTCCTACCGCAATGCGATGAGCATCGATAAATTGGGCTTCCCCTTCAATAAAATCAATCTCGTAGAGTGGCAGTAAATCAGCATATTTCTTCTGCCTCATGCTTTGAACCAGTTGATCCTTTTCCGCCACCAACTGGGACAGATCGACAGGCCCTGCACTGGTATTGAGCCCACCAAATGGATTGGACGCGGCTTGATGATGGAGTTCACTCGCACGTAGAAGCGTTTTAGACGGTACGCAGCCCACATTGACACACGTTCCCCCCAAGGTCCCTCTTTCAATCATCGCCACCTTAGCCCCCGCGGAGCGGGCTTCAATGGCCGACGCAAATGCCGCGCTGCCAGAGCCAATGACGACCCAATCATAATCATAAGTGTCCTTGATCGTGCGTTCTATGCTCTGGGGCTCAACGAGGTGCGGTGTGTGCGGCACGTATCCCGCTTGCGTTACGGCCTCTTGCGCTTTGTCTGGAGAAAATTCGACAGAGGCCCAAAATAGCGCACGACCCCGGCGGAAGCTGACTTCCACATTGGTGGCACCGACAGCCTCCAAAGCATGCGCCACGTGGCGCTCACAATCCGTGCACGTCATGCCTTCAATCGCCATCTCGAAGCGGTTCGTGTTATTCTCATCCACCCTTGCATCTCTCCTTTATGCTCTGTCGTCTTTACGATGCACGACGTCCGAATAGTTCATGCGAATAATGTTCCCAAGAAATGTCTGGTTCCCCTCTAACATATCACATAAATTCAATATTACAATATGTTAAAGGTCAATGCTTGGCACTGGTCCATAAGCATGATACGATCGAAATAAAGATAACCTGCGCTTAGCCGTATCGACCGATGTAGAGAGAAGGAAGGAAGGTCAGGATTGCTCAAGCAGAATGATCGCCAACATGAATTAATGGCCGCCTTTTGGCAGGGCCTGAGCCATCCCATTCGACTGCGGATTCTCGCGCTTTTGCGAGAGCATGGGTCTTTAAATGTTGGAGACATGGTCACTGCCTTAGGTATCGGACAAGGCCACCTCTCTAATCATCTCAGCTGCTTGAAAAGCTGTGGCTTTGTCGTGGCGACGCCCCGAGGTCGTTTCATGTACTACCAAATCGCCGATTCCCGGGTCAATGACCTCCTGGATCTCGGCCTGGCCATGATGCAAGACCATGCCGAAGGCGTCGCCGCTTGCGTCGTCGTAGGCCCCGCCCATGAACCCAACCGTGGCTTTTTTCTACCGCCCGGTGAAGATTCACTTTAGAATTTTGGGAAAGGAGCTTTGCTTTGGCTAGAACTTTTACAGTCTCATTGCCGGCCTCTGGGTCGTCTGTCAAGGCTCTTGTTTTGGCTTTATGGCGCGCTGGCGATAGCCGCCGTTTAGGATTTATCACATTTATCATCATTACGGGCTTTTATTCACTATTTTTGCCGGAAGCCTCGACGCAACAGCTCCGTTGGCAAAATTGGCATTATTTAACGCCCATGATGGGCCTGTACAGTGTAGGCTTTGGAATGGTCATCAGCTGGGTGGTTGTCGTGCAATGGTGGGCCATGAAGCAGACCATCGCCTTTCATTCGCAGGCCAGCAGCATGCTAGCCGTCGTAGTCAGTGCCTTACCCAATCTGCTGTGCTGCACTCCCATCCTCCCCTCCTTGTTAGCATTTGCTGGCATTCCTTTGACCAGCCTTTGGCGTATCAGCGGCCCCATTCAAGGGTTTTTTGCGATACATGCGACCGCCATTGAAGGGGCTAGCCTATTATTTGCCGTGCTGATGGCCTATTGGGCCACCCGCCGTATGCTTCACGGGGCCTGCGCTTTGCAAGACGGGTGTTCAACATGTTGAAATACCGTGCGCTCTTGTGGCCCGTGGTGGGGATCCTCCTAATAGGCATACTCTTTGTGGCATTGCACCGCAGAGCCGTCCCGGCATTGCCTCCGGCATCGCCATCTTCTGCTTCCAGTGCAGCGTCATCGTTACCACCGCTCAATGGCAATTTTGTTAACGCACAAACGGGAAAACAAGAACTACTGACCACCGCTGAGGCCGGCAAACCCACGTTGCTATGGTTTGTGACCACATGGTGTGCCAGCTGCCACTACGGCACACAGTTTATCAACCAACACTGGACATGGCTTGCTCAACATCATATCCAAGTCATCGAGCTCGAAGCCTACCACGACATGGGTCAGAAGGGCCCTGCCATGACACCTTTTATGGCGGGCATTGCACCTCGCCCGCTTTGGATTTGGGGCACAGCAGGAAGGCGCTTGACGGCAGCCTTTGACAGTGCCGCATATCCTGATATTTATTTTCTCCTCAGTGCCCACAACCACGTTCAGTATTACAACAGCTCTCCCGGCTCGACGTGGAAAGCCTTAACGACCGCAATCATGCGCAGCCAGAAATGACGCTAGAACTCCTTGAGCGTCCGGCGGAGTTGAACGTAGTCGGGTCCTTGGCCGGGCCCCTCCCGTTCGACTGATAAGGATGCCGCGACGTTGGCTTGCCATATGGCGTCTGGCAAACTTTGCCCCTGCGCCAATGCCGCGATGAGGGCAGCTTGATGGACATCTCCCGCGCCGGTAGTATCGATCGCCTTGGTTTGGCGGGTCGGGATATGCACCACCTTATCATCTGCTCCACATAAATAGGCGCCCTGGGGTCCATCTCGGACAATGGCCCAAGACCCTTCACTCATCAGCCGTTTTAGTCGTCTGACGGAGTCAAACGCATCAGACGCGCCTGTCAGCAATTCCGCTTCCCGTCGATTGGCACTGCAGATATTGCTACGATTCAATAGGTCCTGACGTATCTCCGGCGCTATTTGCATAACGAGCGGTCCGGGGTCCCAAAGCACTAAATGACTTGTTGCCACATGTTGCGCCCATTTTGCCAGATCCGGGGCCTTAGTGGTTGAAAGGAATTCATACCCCGACAAGTAAATGGCATCCCCCGGTTCCAGATTAATGTGCTCTAAATGTTCCAAAGACCACTCACTTTCAGCTCCTAACGCGGTAACAAACGTCCGCTCTCCACCTGTCTCCACGAGGGCGACGTCAAACCCTGTATCCTGGTCTTGCGGGTCTACGTCCTCATGCGCAATAGCCACACCCTTTTCCCGCAGGGTCTGGCGAATCCACTGCCCAAAAACCCCCACCCCCAAAAGACCTCCATAGGTTACGGGCAATCCTAAACGCACGGCCGCCTCAATGACGTTGAATGCTCCCCCTGGCGTAATACGGCCTGCACGCGCAATGACATCACCGCCGCGGGGAGGCCACCCATCGACATACATCATAATGTCCATGATAATGCTACTGACGACCACAAGTCGTTAGGGCTGTTCCCATCTCATTCGCATTCTCCCTTTGCACCTTCTATCACCGTGTGGAGGTTCCCAGTTCTAAGACCAAGGAGTAGGTAGCCCACCAGGGTCACCGTAAACGCCACCATTAATTCGAGACTCGATCCATAGAAAATCCCTCGCGCTAAAGGACCCACAAAAAACGGTGAGGAGGTACATAACAACCCTGCGCCAGTACCCACCGCCCACATAATAAGCGCGTCTACGCGCACTTGGTACGGGGGCGCTGCGCCATATAACAGGTCTTTGTCGTACACGCCCTTTCTCCGTCCCAGCTGGTCCGCAATAAAAATTCCCGCCCATGCCGCCAAACCGGTGCCCAACAGCAAAATAAACGATTCAAAGGGTTCAAGAAAGTTTTTCGCAATCAAAACGACATAGACCGTCCCCCCTGCCATGACCACCGCATCAATTAGGACCGTTTTATAGCGTGGTAAAGGAACAAACATATTTAACAGATTGAGCCCGGACGAATATAAGCTTAAATCGGCTTCACATATTAACCCTCCCGCTGCGGTCAGCAAATACGGAACCGCAGCCCATGGCGGCAAAGCCTGTTGAATCAATTGAATGGGATTTGCGGCCGACGCCAGCGTCGGTTCCTGAGTTGTCAGCAATAAGCCGGTTATCATCAGCACAATGAGCGGCAAAGCCGCTCCACTCACCGTCGACCAAATGATCGCGGATGACTTGACAGACCGCGGAAGATATCGGCTATAATCCGCTGCGGCATTCACCCAACTCAAGCCAGTTCCTGCCACGATGATAGACAGCGCGGGAACAAACCCCGAAAGCCACGGGCCCGGAGGCCGTGACCATAGCAAGTGCCAATGCGTCTTAGGAATCAACAACCCGATGACTAATAAAGTCAGCAACCCAAAAAAATAGCTGGCCCACCGCTGCACCACAACCAACGTGGCGTGCCCTAACAAACCTAAGATAATCGTCAAGCCGACCATGATGACCATGGCAAGCACTGCTAAGATCACGTGGGGAATCGGCAAAAACATGCCTAACAAGGCCATCAACGCCAATGTCCCTGTTATCACGCTAATCGTTTCCCATCCGATAAACGACAACCAGCTCACAAAATTTGGCACCACATTGCCATGAATCCCGAATATGGCCCGTGACAAGGTCATCATGGGAGCCCCTCCGTCACGGCCCGCCACGGATAAGACGCCAACCAACACAAACGAGGCAGCGCCGAGGACGACAACGATGAGCGCCTGCCAGAAATTCATTCCAAAAGAGAGAATGACACCTCCATAAATCACGGCTAAAATCCCAAGATTCGCCGCTAACCATATCCAAAACAAGTCGCTCACGTGGCCCGTTTGCTCCGCACGGCTGACCTGATTAATGCCGTTGACTTCAATGTGCCAAGGCCGATTTCCCTGCTGCCTCATCTCATCGCCTTCATAAGACATCGTGACACCTCTTGGTATTATGACAGTAACCTTCTACAAAAAACTTCAGAGTACTAAGAATTCGTCTAAATCGGGTCCTGTAAGCTTGCGATGGCACCTTCGGGCATCGCATGGCTCCGGTCACCTTTAGCTGACGTTCATCCCCCAATGGAAATCACGTCTCTAACTCTACTGAAATCTTACAACAAAAAAAGCCCACGAAATTTCGTGAGCCTTGTCGTCCTCTACGCTTTCAGGACGAAAGCACCCGTCCGGACTGATTGTGTCCCAAAGCCAAAGCTTTCACGCTTTGATAGTACAGTCCCAAGCCCAACTCGATGTCCTGGGGATCAATGGCCTCACCAGCTTGGTGGGATACGCCGGATATATTGCGAACAAAAAGCATTCCCGTCGGCACATGACGGCAGAGGGTTAAACTATCATGACTGGGCCAACTCGTCGTCATATAAGGGGACATACCGCGGGCACGAAGCTGACCGGCAAGCACTTGGATAATTTCCGGGGAAAGATGCCCTGGCTGCTCCTGGCTAAGAATACGCCGATCAATATGTACCCCACGAAGCGTTTGGACTTCTTGACACTCTTTATCAAACGCTTGGCTGAAGGTGCTGAGCACATCGGCAGACTGCGCCCGGATATCCAGAAGGAGACGTACTGCCCCCGCGATCACATTACTGGCCCCTGGATCTACCTCAACCGCCGTGACCGTCGCATGCAGTCCGGCTGACTCCCACCTGGCAGAAGCCGCCTCAATCCGGGTAATGAGCCATGCCGCAGCGGCCAATGCGTCATGACGATCGGCCATCAAAGTGCTCCCGCTATGATTCGCTTGACCGCGCAAAGCAATCACCCACCTTTGAGGCGCCGCAATCGCGGTCACCACAGCTAAGGGTTGATGAGCATTGGCCAATGCCGTGCCTTGCTCAATATGCAGTTCTAGCGCGGCGCGAATCGCCGAAACTGGCAAAGCCCAAATAGGCACACTGCCATAACCAAAGGCCTTTTGGGCGGCGTCTTGCAAAGATATCCCATCTTTGTCGGTTTGGTGCCAGTCTAGAGTATCCGCTTCCCCACAGGCCGACCGACTCCCCAGTGTGCTCATACCGAAGCGACTGGATTCTTCACTAGACCAATCCACGACCATGAGGCCACCCCAATGGACATCCCATTGTGACAGGACAAAGGTGGCGGCTAAAACTCCCAACACGCCGTCATAATGTCCGCCGTGCGGCACACTGTCGGTGTGCGAAGACAAAAGAATATAGGGAGGATCGCCCACCGTACCAATGACGTTACCAATTCCGTCGATGTGCACGTCCGCGTGCATAGACACCCACAATTCCTGCAGCCAACGTCTAGACGCGACATCACTGGCTGTAAAAGCGAGACGGGATAAAGACCCATCGGCGTTTTGTCCAAATCCGCTCAGCGTCTTTGCCCACGTCCAAAACTGTGACGGTTGCACGGGTTATACCTCCTCTGCGCTGTGGGTTCGCATTTGACGAACCTTGGCCTTGAGTTCTTCAATACTGGCTATTCCCTTATCTTTTAAATAGTGGTCAAGTTCTCCAATGAGTCGTGGCATCGCCATGGGGTCATAAAATGATGCCGTCCCAATTTGAACCGCACTCGCGCCCGCTGCAAATACGGCGATGACGTCTTCAACCGTGCTGATGCCCCCCACCCCAATCACCGGAATGTTGGCATGGTGTGTCGCATCCCACACGGCGGCCAGCGCTATCGGTAACAAAGCGGGCCCTGACAATCCTCCCCGCGTTGCCCCAATCATCGGCCTCAGGGTATGGATATTGACCATCATCGCAGACGTCGTATTAATTACGGTACAAGCATCGGCCCCTGCCACTTCCGCGGCCTGGGCCATTTCACCCACGGAAGGAACATCAGGAGACAATTTCGCCCATAGCGGTTTGGCCGTCGCACCTCGAGCCATCGCAACACACTCTTGCAGCAAGTCCTTATCCTGTGCGGGCATCCGGTGATACCGAATATTAGGACACGATAAATTCAGTTCTATCGCCGCGACGCTTGGCTGGCCGTCGAGGGCGGCGACGAGTTGCGCATATTCGTTGGCAGAGTACCCCGCTACACTCACAATCACCGGTGACCCTAAAGCGGTATAAGTCGGTAAGATCTGCTGAATAAACACGTCAATGCCAGGACTCGGAATACCAATAGAGTTAATCAAACCGGAAGGAGTTTCGGCCAATCGCGCCGGAGGATTACCTTTTTGGGGGTGAAGGGTGACACTTTTCACCACAATCGCCCCAAGAGTTGCTGCATCAAAGGGCAATGCTGGCGCATTGTGGCAGTCAAACGTCCCCGATGCCGGCATCACAGGGTTTTTTAGCTGAACCTGGCCAATCTGTGTGCGTAATGACACAGACGTCTGGCTCACAGCAATCCCTCCTCAATCGGTCGGGTGGGACCATCCACGCATAACAAGTGCCATTCCGGCCCGGTTGCACACCCCTTGCACCACCCAATTCCACACGCCATCTTCTCTTCCAAAAAGACCTGCGCTTCATAGCCATAAACTCCTTGCCATGCCGCCACTTGCGCCGTCAGGCGGCGCGATCCGCACACCAACACACGCCGAGGACGGTATCCTTCCTGTAAATCCTTGATAAATGCCAACGATACAGACGATGCGCCTTGACCATCCACATGGCAGGTAACAGGCCCTATGGCGGCAAATGCATCGGCTTCCAACAGCAAGTGTTGTGCCCGGGCTGATAAGTAAATCCTCACATCGTGTCCTCGTCGGCCCAGTTCTTTAGCCATGGGCAACAGCGGGGTAATTCCCACACCGCGCCCCAATAAAGCCCAAGCTCCTTCTTCGGGCCATACCGGTGTGCCCAACGGTCCAATCACCATTAACCGATCTCCTGGCTGTAACGCAGACAACGCCTGAGTTCCCGGCCCTACAATACGGATATACAAGATGACGCGGCCCTTTTCGGGATCCCACTCACTAGGCGCCATCGCACGCGGCAACAAAGATGACTGTTCGGGACGTACCATCACGAATTGCCCTGGCTTCATCGCACGCGCGACCTCGGGACTGTCTATTTCCAAGCGGGCCACTGTATCATCCAAATGAACGCACGAAGATACCGTAGCCATTTCACGCACCCAACTCACGGCTCTATCCCCTCATTGTCCACCACACGCGCCATATCCAAAGGGCTGGAGATGCGCTGTCCGACGGCGCGCAGCGCCGCTAATAACTCTTGCGTCCGCTCGGCAACAACCAAAGTCGGGGCGACAATAGTTAAACTGACCCACCACGGCGGAGTGCCCACCGGTATCGCAATCGCGCTATTGCCTAACTCCAGCTCATCACGACAGAGTGCCCAGCCTTGCTGGTGAATCTGCGGCATTTCTTGCTGCAACGTGGTCACGGACTGCGTGTAGGGAGTCGGTGTCCAAAAACCGAGCTCCCGCTCCTCTTGTTCAAACCAGGCCGTCACCCGCTCTGGCGGAAATTGCGCTAATAATACCTTCCCGGGGGCCGACCCACGCAGCGGCACCCGCGCTCCCAATTTGACATATACCGGATAGAAGCTTCGCGGAGTGGCCACCGCTACACTGAATAAGCGACCGCCTTGCAAAACGGCCGCATAACTGAACAACTGCACGTCTTGCGTTAACGTCGTCACGGCTTCTTGCAGTACTTCAACATATGAGGTCTGCGCATAATAAGCCGTAGCCCATTCAAAAACTCTCCAACTAAGGAAATACCGGTTAACACGCGCATTGTGGGTTAACAGTCCCGCCTGTTCCATGTCAGCGACAAGACGATATAAGCTGGCCTTCGGCAATTCCAATACATACCCAATCTGCGTCAAACTCGCTCCTTCACGGCCTTGTTGGGATACGAGTTCCATAACACGGACAATCCGGTCCAGCCGATCCACACCATCATCTCCTTGTCTCATTTTTGATACTACTGTCTCACTTTTAGTCTAGTCAATAGTCTAAATACTTTTTTGTATAATTAAAACAAAAAGTTTTGAGATATCTTGACGAATTCTCTTTCATTATGCCATCGTATTGCATAGATTGACAAACTCTTCTGTGAACACATCCCGCAATCCTGTAACTCAGCATTTTTAAGGAGGTTGACAATGGCAGAGCAAACGTCCCAATCCTTAAGCTATCCCTCGACCAAGCGCACGCAGTGGCAAAATCTTGGCGCTGCAAGTTTGGGCTATTTGACCGATGGACTCGATCAAATGATTATTTCTTTTACCCTCACGGCCGTGATCGCCAGTTTTGCCCTTAATTCCGTTCAAGCTGGTGCCATTGCCACTGCCACCATGGTGGGGACATGGGTTGGTTCATACGCGTTTGGATTGCTTGCTGACTATGTAGGCCGCGTACGCACTCTGAGCTGGACCATTTTGCTGTATGCGGCATCGACAGGCTTATCCGCGTTATCGCCCAATTACCACATGTTGCTGTTCTGGCGTTTTCTTGTGGGCTTGGGTATTGGCGGGGAGTTTGGTATTGGCATGACCCTGGTCACCGAGTCATGGCCTGCCAAAATCCGGGCGCAGGCTGGTTCCTATGTCGCCATTGGATTCAGTCTCGGCGTATTATTAGCATCATTTGTGACACTCCTCATCCTCCCCCATTGGGGTTGGCGCGGCGTCATGGTGGTGGGTGTTTTGCCCGCCATCTTAGCTGCTTGGGCACGATTTCGTCTAAAAGAACCTGCTGATTTTCAAACGGCGCGTACTCACCGCCGCGCTTTTCCGCTGACCGATTTGTTTGCCTCGGGAAAAATAACAAAAGTCACCCTGGCTCTGCTATTTATGACCACCGTGCAGAATTTTGGATACTACGCCATTATGCTCTGGATGCCCTCAACGCTCGAAAAAGTGCATCACTACACGTTAGGCCATACCACCGAGTGGACTTTAATCACCACCACGGGAATGATTGTTGGCATTATCTTTTTTGGGTGGCTGTGCGATACAATTGGCCGCAAACCCTCTTACATTATCTTGTTCCTTGGCACCGCACTCATGATTCCCTTGTACTTTTCGATTACGAGTCCGGTTATTGTGCTCTGGGGCGGATTTATCTTAGGCGCTTTCGTCAATGGCGGGATGGGGGGATACGGTGCATTGCTGTCCGAACACTACCCGACCGAGTCGCGTTCTACGGCGGAAAACTTCATTTTCGGAACGGGACGTGGTGTCGGCGGCGGATTAGGCCCGCTCCTCATCGGTCTGCTCGCAACCCAAATGAGCATCACATCAGCTCTAACCTTGCTATTTATCGTCTATCCGGTTGCTGCGCTCTTCGTTTGGCGATGGGTTCCCGAACGTAAGGGGCAAGAATTACCTGCTTAAAAGACCCCACGCACAGTCAATCGCCCCTCACAAAACCTCTGTGGGGGGCGTTTAGATTGACGTGTTCATGTGCGTTCTTACTGTCAAAGTGGGTCTGCACCGTTACCAGGCGGCTACCATGCCATCCGCACGCGGTTCCGTGGCTCCAATGAGCACGCCACTCCCGTCTTGCCACACGATTTGACCCCGTCCGAACGGCGCCACTTCCGTCGTAACTTGCACATCATGGCCGCGCTCGCGCAAAGCCGCCACAATTTCCGGAGCCATGGTGTGCTCCACGACCACATGCATGCCTTGTTCCCAATAAAATCGTGGGGCATCTAAAGCGGCTTGCGGGTTCATTCCCCCCTCCAGAACACGACTTAAGACTTGAACGTGTCCTTGCGGCTGCATAAACCCACCCATTACGCCAAATGGGCCAATCGGCTTTCCCTTCTGTGTTAAAAATCCGGGAATAATGGTATGATATGGCCTTTTACCGGGTTCCAATATATTGGGATGACCCTCTTCTAGAGAAAACAATTGCCCGCGATTCTGAAGCGCAATTCCCGTTCCTGGCACAACCAGTCCGGATCCAAAGCCAGCAAAATTGCTTTGAATATAGGACACCATATTGCCTTGATTATCCGCTGTGGCCAAATATACGGTACCTCCGGGTCTCGGCAATCCTGCGTGCGGCAAAGCGGCCTTGGGGCCAATCAAGCCCCGTCGTTCTTGCAGATAGGCCGCGTCCAAAAATGCGGCGGGGGGACTCGCCATATACTGCGGGTCAGCCAAGTAGCGCTGCGCATCGGCAAAAGCCAATTTTAGCGCTTCAATTTGTTGGTGGATCCGCTCTTCCTCTGAATGAGCATCCAGCCCTTCGAGAATTTTTAGCGCCATTAACGCCACAAGCCCTTGGCCATTGGGCGGCAGCTCCCATACCTCATAGTCGCGAAATGCGACAGACAACGGGTCAACCCACTCGGGAGCATATGCTCCGAAATCCTTTAATGACAAAATGCCGCCCGTGGCGTGCGAGAAGCTTACCATTTCTTGGGCGAGTCGGCCGCGGTAAAAAGACTCGGCATGCGTATTGGCAATCTCTTGTAATGTCTTGGCATGGTCAGGCAAGACCCATCGCTCTCCTGGCACTGGTGCACGACCATGCTTTGTAAAGGTCTCAAACCATGCCGAAAATTCTGGGCCGGTCAGCACTTCCCGGTACCGTTCAGCCGCTCGTTGCCAAAAATGCGCAACCGTTGGTGACACCGGGAATCCCTCGCGTGCAAGTCGTATGGCCGGCTTCAACACAACTTCCAAAGGCATCGACCCAAATCGCTCGGACAACACCGCCCATGCCGCCGGAATTCCGGGTATCGTCACCGCACCCCATCCTGTTGCAGGCATTTCATGAAATCCACGCTCTCTTATCCAGTCTTTCGTCAGGCCTGAAGGCGCAGGGCCGCTTGCATTAAGCCCTGTCAACTGGCCTCCTGCCCACACCATAGCAAACGCGTCGCCCCCTAAACCATTAGACGTCGGTTCCACAACGGTGAGACATGCCGCTGTCGCAATCGCGGCATCGATGGCGTTACCACCCGCTTGTAACATTTGTAATCCCGCTTGTGCCGCCAGCGGTTGAGCCGTAGCAACCATTCCCTGTGTGGCGTAAACCACCGTCCGCCGCGATGCACTCGGATAGACATTCGCATCCCATTTCATCCCATCAATCCTTCCTTGTTGCTGTCGCCGGGATAGCCGAGACATGGTGCGGAAACACGCCGTCCTACTTGGGGTCTAGCACATCCCGTAATCCATCCCCTAACGTGGAAAAGCCCAAAACCGCTAAGAAAATCGCAAGCCCTGGAAACAACGAAATCCATGGAGCCATATTTAAATACTGCGATCCATCTTGGAGCATCGCGCCCCAATTAGGGGCGGGTGGCGGAGGCCCCAATCCTAGAAACGAGAGGCTGGCCACTGCCAGAATTGCACTGCCAATGTTCAACGTGGCCACCACAAGAATGGGGGTCGCCGCATTGCGCAGAACATGGTACAGCATGATGCGCCATGGCGATGCCCCTAAACAACGCGCCGCTTCAACATACTCTCGTGTCCGCGCACTCAGCACCTGCCCCCGGGTAATTCGAGCAAACTGAGGAATGGTAACAGCCGCTATGGCCCATACCGCATGAATAAGAGACGGTCCTAAAATCCAAGCAATAGCCAACGCGAGAACCAATGCAGGAAACGCCAGAGCCGCGTCCACGATGCGCATAATCACATCGTCTATCCACCCGCCGTAATAGCCTGAGACCAGCCCAACCGGTACCCCAATGCCTACGCCAATGGCCACAATTAAAATACCAGAAACCAAGGAACTGCGGGCTCCATAAATGATCCGTGACAGAACGTCTCGCCCCAGTTCATCTGTTCCTAGCCAATGGCGAGCAGATGGCGGCTGGAAGGCCTGGCTAAAATGGGTCGCCAATGGAGGAAAGGGGGCAAGGGCTGGCGCAAACAGCGCCATCAACACAAATCCCACCACAATAATCAGTCCCATGATACCCAGTTTATTTTTCCAAAATCGGCGCAACGCACGACTGTAACCTTGAGCATCTGCGACTACGACGACCTCTGATGACATCGGTTGTTCGATCACATGTATCCCCCCTTCGCAGTGGCTTGTGATCAGTTGTAACGAATACGCGGGTCCAGCCATGCATAAACAAGATCAACACATAAATTAGCCAACAATACCACAAACGCCATGAACAAGACCGATCCATCTAGGACCGGGTAATCCCGGTCAAAAATCGCATTGACGACCAATTGTCCCATCCCGGGCAAGGAGAAAATCGTCTCGGTAATGACAACGCCTCCTAGCAAGGCCCCCACTTGCAACCCCACGACCGTTACCACGGGCACCAGCGCATTGCGTACCCCATGACGCATGACAACGGCCCATTCGCTAATGCCTTTCGCGCGAGCCACCTGAATATAAAGCAAATGCATCACTTCGATTAATTCGCCGCGTAATACCCGCGATGTCACCGCTGCCAAGGGTAAGGCTAGGACAACTACCGGCAATACCAAATGCACCAAATTGCCCGGCACGCTTTGAGTTAGCGGTACCCACCCTAAAGAGGGAAGCCAATGCAGTCCTACGGCAAAGATATACACTAGCAACAACGCCAACCAAAAATTGGGGATCGCCGCCCCGACCAACGCCAAAAGTCGCGATAGGTTATCCACCCAGGTATTGGGCCGATAGGCGGCGAAGATTCCCGTAGGAATAGCAATCAAGAGCGACACAATAACGGCAAGGACGGCAAGCTCCAAGGTCACGGGAAGACGGGTAATAATCAGAGATAATACGGATTGTCCATCGAGAAGCGACACGCCTAAATTGCCACGTGCGACCTGCCCGATATACGCCGCAAACTGTTGCGGCAATGGGCGCGTCAGCCCCATCTTCACGTCCAACAAATGCACTGCCTGAGGACTGGCCTGGTCTCCCAATATTGTGTATGCGGGATTGCCCGGCGTCAGGTGAATCAAACTAAATGTCACCACCAGCACAATAAACGCGACGGGGACCAGCGAAAGAATACGACGCACAATAAAGGTTACCATTCGCTTCGCCTACTTAATCCATGTCTTCGAAAAACGCATCAATCCATCGGGGTAAACCTGAAATCCGTGAACGCTTGGGGACCACGCCTGAATCACTGGAGTGTATTCAAGGAAGATATAGGGAGCTTGATGTAACACAATAGTCGCCGCCTCGTCGTAGTACTGCTTGCGCACACTTTCCGAGGCAGCTTCCCGCGCCTTCAAAAGTAAGCTATCCACTTGCGAGTTGGAGTAACGCGGATCGTTAAAGCTACCGCCGGTCGTGTCAAATGCATAGCTATTTTGGTCCGGATCGGGCCTTCCGCTCCACCCGAGCAAATCAGCTTGATAATTGCCATTGATGGCATCTGTCAGCAGTGTCGTGAAGTCAACGGGCTCTATGTGCATCGTAATACCAACTTTTGCCAACTCGCTTTGAATCGCTTCCATCTCTTGCACAGTGGCGGGATCATTTTCTCCCAGCAAGGTAAAGGAAAATCCTTTGGGATTGCCAGCTTTCGCCAATTGTTGCCGCGCTAAAGCATCTGAATATGGCACCTTAATGTGGGGATCATATGCCCACGATGCAGGAGAAAACTGGGTATAGGCAGGTACCGCGTGCCCAAAGTACAGTAATTGGTTTAGCGCTTGACGATTAATGGCATAGTCAATGGCTTCTCGGTTGTGAACATTGTTTAGTGGCGATGCCTGCGTATTAAGTTCCATATCGGCATATCCCAACCCTGGATTTTCCGCATACCGCAACGACGTGTTCGACGCGAGGCTGTTCACATCTTGATACGGCACACTATCAATCACGTTGACCTGCCCCGTCACCAATGCATTATATTCCTGAACGGGATTGGTGATAGGTGTGTAGACAATTTTGTTTAGATAGGGTTGGTTCTTTTTCCAATACAGCGGATTGCGTTCCAAAATCATGTGATCGTTCTTAATCCATTGCACAAACTTAAATGGCCCGGTGCCGACGGGATGAAGCCCATACGCACTCCCCCATTTTTTCATGGCCGTTGGCGATGAAATCATTCCTGTTCGTCCTGTCAGCACAGAGAGAAACGCCGAATAGGGGGCCTTAAGCGTCACGACGATTTCATAAGGATTGGGCGCCGCCAAATGTGTCACGAGTGACAAGTCGCTCAGTCGCGGCGATGCGTTAGCTGGATTCATTTCCCAATCCCAGTTGTAAATGACAGCCTGCGCATTAAAGGGGGTGCCATCTTGAAACTTGACACCGTGGCGCAAGAACAAGGTGTATGTCGTGCCCCCATTGGTCACGGTCCAGTGTGTTACCAGATTGGGTTCCACTTGCATGGTGGGGGACAATTTTAGCAAGGGATCAAAAATATTGATGAAGGCTTGACGGTCAATCAAAGCCGATGACATAGCAGGATTCAACGTCACGAAATCGGAATCAATCCCCACATTTAACGTTCCGCCCCGCACGGGTGAAGCCTCAACAGGGGCTCCAGAGTGGCTAGATACCGTACTTTGCGCGGAAGATGTTCCGCAACCAGCCAGCATGCTGCCTGTTAGCAATACTGCTGCCATACCTAATCCTTGTTTCTTGTTCATGCGCTTCCCTCCCACTGTTTGCTCAGAATGATGAAACTTACGCATCCGCGTGGTCTTGCAACCGTTGCAATAGGGCTTTTCGTGTACTCGCAACATGCTGCCGAGCTAAACGCTCAGCATCGTCAGATCGTCCATCGCGAATGGCCTCATAAATCGATCGATGCTCTTCCAACGATCGCGTCACGCGTGTCTTCGGAATCCAGTCTAGGGACACCATGCGTGTCCGAAACGCCGCGAGTTCGCCTAAATAGCGGTCTAAATATGCGTTATGCGCCATATTCCGCACCGTATCGTGAAACTCCCCATGCACGGCATCAAAGGCTTTCGGTGATAGCCCTCCTTGCTCCATGGCATCCAAAGCCCGCTGGAGTTTCTGGAGATCAGCAGGGTCGTATGGATGCTCGCTAGCCAAACGTGCCGCGAGACCTTCCAGGACTTCTCTAACCATATACGCTTCTTCAATCACTTCTAGAGAAAGACGAGATACCACCAAGCCTCTTCGACCATCGACCGTCACAAGGCCTTCAGCTGCTAAATGCTTTAACGCCTCCCGCACTGGTGTGCGCGAAACGCCCAATTCGTTGGCCAAAGTATGCTCAATTAGCCGTTGGCCTGGCCGCAAATCCCCATCCAAAATAGCTTGTTTAAGACGTTCTAACACTTCCTCAGCTAGTCCTTGTGCCACAATGGGACGCAACGCTGACGAGCTGTCATCTCCTTCACTCAAGGCTTTTCTCCTCCCTGATGCATCAGATATTCGCCATTCACAGCAAAATTCCTGCAAAGTTAATTAAATTTTCTCAAACGGTATTCCGTATACCAATGATCCAAGATCGGTAAACCGCACTCGAAGAACAGCCATGTTGTCTAGGATCTGCTCCTAGCAAGCCGACACGGTACCCTAGACTTGGCCACATCAAACCCTCTTAAGAATTTGGGCGTTGTGCCCAAATCTGTAGCCCCTTGCCCCATGGCTTTGTGGTACCATAATCCCACATCTCTTAAGAAGGGCGGTGCCTTATGCGCATTGGCCATCCCAATAACTGGTGGGAGGTCTCGGGTGACACGATTGATATCAGCCGGGCGGCCCCTCCCCGTCATCAAATACTTCATAGCGAGGGCTCTCTCATCTTTTCACCATCTCATTCGGCCTTGTTAATTATTGACATGCAAAACTACTTCTGCGCAACCGAGCTTAAGAGAGCACCAACATCTGGCCTTATCCCAGCCATTCAACAAGGTGTAGCCGCTGCGCGCTCTATCGGTATGCATATTGGGTGGGTCAACTGGGGAAACCGCCTCGATCTTGCCAACCTTCCTCCTAGTGTTTTGTATGCGTTTCAGCGCAATAGCGAATGGGGCGGCATTGGCGGATCGCTCCCACAAGATCTCGGCCCTGCCCTCGTGAAGGATAGTTGGTCAGTGCAGTTGGTTCCAGGATTGATCCCTGACGCTTTGGACTGGCGCATTGACAAATATCGATTGAGCGGCTTTCAAGGGACAGTATTAGATCAAATTCTTCGTAGCCACCAGATCACCACGCTCTTTTTTGCCGGGGTGAATGTCGACCAATGCGTCTTTGCCACATTGCTTGATGCGTCTGCCCTAGGCTACGATACGATTTTGCTTAGCGATTGCGCAGCCACGACGTCCCCCGCCTTTGCCGAGCAAGCAACCCACTACAATATTGCAAGGTCTGGCGGTTTTCTTACAACCAGCGCCAGCCTAAATACCACACACATTTTGCCGCACTAACACGCCCGTTATCGCCTAAGTCCACCACTCCATGCTTTCTTGCGAAAAGCGCTTCTCACAACTCCCATCTGTTCTGAATCCCATAGCACCTTGAGCCTAGGCTCAAGGTTAAAGTCTCTTAAAACTCCTGAGTAAGACCCGTGTAGCTTGCCCTGGCAGCTGCACACCCCGATAATTTCTTCGCCCCACCCCACCTCACTCAGCTTCATAAATTTTTGTCAGGTCAGACAGGTCCCTTTCGTTTAGCTCACAATAACCACCTCACCCGCTCTGCGTGAGCCTTTGGCCCACGTACTAAGAGGACACCTTATAGCAATGTCCCGTTTGGAGACTAAAACATCCTCATTGATGTCGCATAAAAACCACTTCACGGCCAACAATCGGGTCCATTAGAACCCCCTGAACTAGGCCATTTGAACGATTTCATGTTTCTGAAAAAAGGCGACAATATCCTTAAGGAGGCGGTTGGGATGAAACTGTTACAAAAAAGCATCGGTTCGCTGCTAGTCGGTTTGGGTTTGACGGGCTTAGTCTTTCGTTTTAACAGTCACGTTTCGCATAGCCCTTTGATAGCGGTTCTTTTGACTCTGGTATTAGGATATCTTGTTTGGACATTGACCCTTCTCATCACATGGGGCTATTGGGCTAGGCATCCCCACACCTTGACAACACGGCGGCCCGCTGCACCTCCCATTTCATTCGCACACCACCAGCACCACCCGCAGCACTTTCCCGGTGGGAGTCACCGCGCATCATAATGTCCTCACTCGCGCGGCAGGAATGAATCAGCGCTCTCATTCAGCCCATTCGCCACGAGGGCGCTGCCAATATCTTTTTCTTGTTGTACTTATCAGATCTTTTATTATTGACTTACTTGTTTTCGTTTAAATTCCCTTAAGGTTAGAGACCCTCGTCAAGACTTTCCTAGAACTCATTGAAGAGGAGATGGTTCCCATGACGACACAAACAGGAAATTGGATTGTTGAGGGCATTTTTCTGTTGACGTTTTTAGCTGGGCTGTTGTGGCCCAGTCGACACCATTAACATCTGTTCATTCACTACTTAATTAGGAGGGATCTACCATGGCCAATTGGACCAAGCTGTCTCGTCAGGCGTTAACCGAGGTCATGTCGATTGATACGTGGCTCCCCGAAACAATGCCCGAATATGCCCAAGGCTTCATGTACATGCTTGGCTCCTTAACGGCGTCAAGCTTTGTGGCACTGATTATCTCAGGGGTTATTCTCGCCGCCAACGGCCCTGCTAGCTGGTCATATAATGGGGCCGACCGCTTCGCCGCAGCTGTACATTTTTGGTCGGTGCAAGCCTTTTTCTTCTTCATGATGTTGCATTTGTGGCGCGTGTTCTTTACGGGAGCGTGGCGTGGAGGACGGCGTGAAACTTGGGTGTTGGGTGCCCTCGCTCTACTTATTGCCATTCCCACGGCGTTTACCGGATTCTTAATCAATGGCGATTTCTATTCACAGTGGAACGCCGTACAAGCCAAAGATGGGCTCAACGCCCTAGGCCTCGCATGGATTAACCTCCCCAATGCAGGCCAAATGATGGGTATGCATCTGGTCGTACTCCCGCTTACGTTAAGCGCCATTATATTTGGCCATATTGTTCGGGTACGCATTAAGGGTGTCGTCCCCCCCTATCCTCTCAAACAACCTCCTCACACGGCTGAAAGGAGCTGACAGATATGGCCGCTAGACCAACGCAAGACGTTGTAACGGATTACCGTTATGTCCCGGAAGACTTCATGAAGCACCTGATGGGCACCTTAGGGATTGTAACGATTCTGGTACTCGTTTTATCCGCGCTCTTTGGGGTCCCAGAAAAGCCTCCGTTAACCATTCAGAAATACGCCACACAAAATCCTGTGACCTTCGAGCAAGTTTCTCTGCGGGCCCTCGATGGTCAAGGCGCCATCGCCAATTACGGCCCTCCCTATAACAATGGTACGGGCAACGTGGAGTCTATCTTGCAAAAATGGACAGGGATAATCCATCCGGTCAACGCCGCACAAGACTTCATCCTCAAACCACTGACGATGGCCGCAACGCTTAATCCCTCCATTAAACCAGCGCTCACCCAATTTGAAAGCGCATCTCCGGCTCTTCAAACCCTTTGGGAACAAAATTATACAAAAGCTTTAGACCACGCCCGAGTCGTCAATGGGCAAGTTGTCGTGCCCAAAGGCGTTTACGGCCCCGTCGCATCCCTCATGAATGCCACGCTTCGTTTGGGGAAGAGCGGATTAATGTCTGGCGCTTTAATTCGCAATCCCAATGTTGTGAACCGCTTTGACAACCAAAACTATCTCCTTTTCCTACAGGGGCAGCCCCTGCAAACGGCTGCTGCGCCATTGCAACTCGGCGGCACTCAATGGGGTATCATCCATTCAGCCATCCCAGGCTATCCCGCTGCGTGGTGGATGACAATTCCCACATGGATCTACCAATGGCCGTTTGTGGCAAATTCGTCGGCGTCTGATGCCATTGCATTAAGCATCGGCTTCTTGTTCTGGCTAGCGCTCGCCTTTACCCCGTGGATCCCAGGATGGAATCAAGTGCCCCGTTATCTCGGACTCTACAAATTGGTGTGGAAAGACTACTACCGAACACATCGCACGCGGAAAAACCAAGGGGATCACACCCGCGGTATCTCATGATGAACACACTAACCGCCATCCGCTATTAAAAAGCGCGATGGCGGTTTCTCTTACCCCGGTCTAGCTCCAGTAGAGAGGAAACCGCTTATGGGTTAGATGAGACCCATTGCGGATTTTTCCTACAAGGGGGCAACTTTTTTCCCATTTATTGCTCAAACAAAGGACGCCACGTTTGATGATCTTTAGACGACAGTGGCGCTCTTTTTTCGCGTTCGGCCGTATGGACCCGTCTTGAAGCGAAGCCTATCTAAACGGGCTTCGCAGACAGAAAGACAATACCCGCATCATGATGATGAACCGTCCACAAAGTATTCTTCGCGCTTGAATCCCCACGTCGTATGCAGCAGCAATGTCGATGTTATAGCCCATGCCTGGCCCTCTTTAAAACTAGGCTTGGTGGGTGCTTGCCTTGCCATGAATCGAGCACCGACCAAGCTTAGCTTTTAAGCGAAAACACCTCATCGCAATTTATTGCTCTACTAATCACAACTTTATCGAAGAACCCCGTCTATAGGGCCGCCCCGGCTCACGGCGGACGGGCGACGGGGTTTTGGGTTGATCGGCAAACCACACCCGCGAGCTATGTGTCGCATCCGCAAAGAACA
>NZ_NWUL01000038.1:0-48463 GCF_002903155.1 Sulfobacillus sp. hq2
ACGCCACCCAGATCAATCATAGAATCTGATTTTGCTTCGAATTGTCATGTGCGGTCGAATCCCGAAAATCAATCACAGAATCCGGATACCCATAAAATGGAGGAGGGGATGTGGGTAAATACGGCTGTATTTAATAACCCAATATAGCGTGCAATTCGCGCCGCTAGGGGAAATGATACGGCCGCCATTAGGTCGATTCCGAAAAATAGTATTGCCAGATGTGTCATTGACATATGAAACCGTACATGGAGCCAATAAACTATTAAGGGCGTGGTAACCATTCCACTACCCATACTATCTGCAACAAAAAGTCCAGCCAGTCGATATATTAATTTTCGAGATTTATCTGAGCGTACCTCTTTAATTGTTGAGGGAGGTGTGGGGCCGAGCGCTGTTAAATAGGGACGGTAACGGACAATTAGAAGTGAAGATAGGATACTTACGATCAGCCCTAGAGTTAGGTATGTCCAAAAAAGTATCCGTTCGCCTTGATAGGTTGAAAACCCAAGACTATGTGGAGCTGCTGCCGAGAGTGCACCCAAGGCTCCAGCTCCGGTCCCTACCATCCCATAGATCGAATAAATGCGAGTTCTTTGTGTTGCGGGGGTATGGGCTAACAAGCCTTCTTCGAGAGAGTTGGCAAACAATCCAGAGTTAGGGGGGACATAACCCAAGAGAGTTACCGGGAATAGCTCTAGGAGGGAATGGGAATTGACGTATATAAGCCCGGAGATCACCATCATTATTGAAGAAATGAAGAGTAATGGTCCGATCCCGTGTTTTGGGGCTAATCGAGTAAACAAGGCTGTATAAATCGACCCAAACAAGACCGCCACACCAATAAAGAGTCCTAGACCTAGAGCATGTAGTCCTAGTCTTGCTGCAAATAGCGGAAATATAATAGCCATAAAACTAGTTCCCATAGTTCTTAGACCATGCGCAAGGTTTATAACCCATAGGGCTCGATTTATCGGTTGCATAGGTGTTCTCCGGGCTAATTGGTGTGTTGGTATAAAACCCATGGTAACAATGCGCGCGTTCTTAGTCCACCCTGTGCGAATTCAGAAAGACGTTTAATTTAGGTCAAGTAGCCTAATGTCAGCCCCTTGGTGACGGCCTGACACATACGCCTTGAGGTTATTGTCGAGCGTTGCTTTTCTGGTGCAAGATTTACGTTAAAATTAAATGGGATTCAAATCCACAAAGGTTTAAGAGCAAGATAAAAGTCGCGTAACAATATTAGGAGTGGTGGCATGAAACTACAGACTCAGTGGATCACGATAGAAGACCAAGGGCTTCCGATGTCTGCCTATCAGGCAAAAGGGGAGCGTCAATCGGAGGGCGCACCAGCTATCTTGGTAATCCAAGAAATTTGGGGGCCGGATGAACACATTCAGGATATGGCCAATCGTTATGCTGAGGCGGGATATTTGGCACTAGCTCCAGATTTGTATTCTAAAGGAGGGCGTCCCGCTGCGCTCGCGTTTGACCGTATCGAGGCTGTCAAGCGGTTTTTTGATACTTTGCCGCAGCAGGCATGGATGGATGAAAATCTGCGCCAACAGTATTTGAATGCCTATCCCGATGATGAGGCCAGGGATCTTAAAGAAACCTATACGATGTTGTTTAGTCGTCGCGATCCTGACCAAATGGCCAAGGATCTAGCCCTTTGGGTTGACTACCTCAAATCGCAAGGGCATGACGTCGCCAGTGTCGGATATTGCATGGGTGGCGCTCTCGCTTTTCAACTGGCCACCTTGGTGCCCGATCTCAAAGGAGCGGTTTGCAATTATGGGGTTGCACCAGATCCGCAAGCGATGGCTCACATTCAGTGCCCTGTAAAAGGATTTTACGGAGGCGAAGATCACCGGATCACCGATCAGGTTCCCGAGGTGGCCAAAACCATGGCAGCTTTGGGTAAAGAGTATGACTACACAATTTATCCAGGGGCTGGCCACGCATTCTTCAATGACACAAGAGCCTCTTATGCACCCGATGCGGCGCGTGACACGTGGGCGAAAACGCTGGCCTTCTTTGATGAAGTCTTTGCCAAGAAGTAACAGTCACAAGGACCGAGGGGGCTGTTCCAAAAAAGAGGCGGCCTTTTTGTGCAGGGGGCAAAGGAAACATACAGGCCCCCTCCGGTCATTCTTGGAGGGGGCCTTTTTTAGTGATTGTGGGAGATACTCAACATCTCCCATGTGGTTCTCGCTTTTTCCAATCCGCGTAATAAAAACCGCCGGAAGCGGCGGTTTTTTTGTAATCTTATCCCAGCAGGCCGCGTCTAAGAGAAGCAGGAGGGAGAACCGTCGCGAGACGGGCTCATGGGGACAGCAGACCTGCATGGAGACGAACAAGAGCTTGCCTTATAAAGAGACGGTCTATAAATGATGGTGAGGCACGATGCATGTCACGATCACAGTGTCTCTGCCTTTGCGAGCCATAGCACTGTATGTTCTGTGCTGCATTACACGACGCAAGAAACGTCGCTAAACCCTCACATCGCCGCTCCTGCTCACAACAGGAACGGTTCTTACTTACACCATTCGAAAGTCTCTGTGATTATTCAAATCGTTGACCTCGTAAAAAGCCTATGCTCATCAACCGATCTGTAATCTGTAATAAAGATTTTTGCGCTGTGGCATTTCGAACACAGTTTGCAGAGCGATTTGAATCCGAGGAGACTGCTCTCAAACCTGTTAGCAGCAATAGAACGTCTAGCTATTCAAGCAGGTGGGAACGGCAATGTGATGATATTGCACGACCGTCTGGCGCAGCGCTTAAGCGCTTGGAACTAGACTGCCTTGGGGGTGCGATCGCCGCCTAGAAAGCCGGCCCAGCGGAACCTTTGTATCGCCCATGATCGCCTAAGAAAAGACCCCCTCCAAGGATGATCCGGAGGGGCCTTTCTATGCCTCCTACTAAAGAAGGCTGTCTCTTGAGAGATGGCCTCTTATTGCGCTGGGCTTGTGTCAAAGAGGACTTGCAGCACTTCTTGGCGGGATATGGCGCCAAAGTATTCTTCAATAGGCAGCGCTTCTAATATCGGTGCAACCGTGTCTAATTGATAACGCTGTTGGATAAGGGCCGCTTCGAACTCGTGGATGTCGCGTTGTCCTAAAAAGTCTCCGTAAATGCGGCAGGCGTGAATGATGCCATCTTCTACAAACAACCGCACGTCAATACTGCCTTGGGCAAATTTTTCGTGGGCGGTGAGATTGAATGCCGGGGACTTGCCCCAGTTCCAGTCCCATGTGCCGTACCGGCGTGCGACAAGGTCCATGACGGCGGCTTGATCTTGAGGACTCCACGCATAGGCGGGTTCCAGGCCTTGGTTGTGACTGCCGATGATGGTGGCCAACGTGGCGCTAAATGCCTCGAGTGTTACGTCTTTGGGCAAATAGGGCTTGATATTGGTGACCCGGCTCCGTACCGATTTGATGCCTTTGCTTGCGATTTTATCTTGACGGACGTTAAGAACTTTTGCGACCACATCGAGATCTGAGTCAAAGAGAATCGTGCCATGGTGCAATAAATGGTGAGCTGTGCGGTACTGGGCATTACCTGAAAACTTTTGACCTTCTATTGTGATATCATTGCGACTTGAGAGTTCAGCTTTTACGCCGTAATGGGCCAGCGTTTCAATTACCGGCAGCGTAAAAGAGCGGAAGTCATTAAAGGACTGCCCCTGGGTGGAGACAATCAAACTGAAATTGAGGTTGCCCATGTCGTGATAGACGGCGCCACCGCCCGATAGCCGTCTGACCACCGCAATCTGATGTTCGGCTAAGTACAGCTGATGCACTTCTTCTGCGGTGTTTTGATAGCGCCCAATGATGACGGCGGGTGAATTTTGCCACAAAATCAGGTAGTTGTGCGCGGGATCGAGATAGCGCACGGCGTACTCTTCTAGAGCCAAATTGAAGTGCGGGTCATGTGAGGTGTTGACAATCGGAATCATAGGTTTGCCCTTCTTTCTTTATCCGTCATGCACTTGTTCTCATCATAACGCATTTTCAGAAGCAATGATTCTCATTCGCTTTAAGGCGATTCTCAGTTGAAGGCTACGTATAATGGCGCTGAAAGGGGTGGCAACATGACGGAGAATGCAGTGCCGCACGCGCGTACGGAGGTCGTCAGACATTCGCCAGCTGCGCGGTCAATCCGAGAAGTCGTTTTCGGCGTGAATGATGGCTTAGTCTCGATAACGGGACTGGTTGTAGGGGTCACGGCGTCCAACATGTCATCGCACCAAATTCTTATCGCCGCCATCGCAGCGGTCGTAGCCGCCACAGTCGCCATGGCTCTAGGTCAATATTTGGCCACAGTCGCCCAAAATGAGTATTTCTTGGCGGAACGGTCACGTGAAATGCGCGAGGTGCATGAGGTCCCGCATGAAGAAATTGCCGAAGTGGAAGGGATTTATAAAGCGCAAGGCTTTACTCAGGAACAAGTGGAGATGTTGACGAAACACATTACATCGGATAAGGATCGTTGGGTAGACTTTATGATGAAAGAAGAATTGGGGATTATGTTGGAAAGTATGGATCACCCGTGGCGGTCGGCGTTGATTATGGCCGGTGCCGTCATCTTAGGATCGCTACCGCCCGTATTGCCTTATGTCATCATTGCCAATCCGCACACGGCCCTTATTTGGGCGATGGCGTTGGCGGTCACCACGGCATTTGGTTTGGGGGTCCTCAAAGCGGTCGTGGGGAAAACGTCGTGGCTAAAAGGCGGGGCGCAATTTTTGTTGGTGACGGCCATCGCTATCGCCGTCGGAATTTTTGCCGGCCATGGGTTGGCGGACTTGCTCGCATGACGCCAGACGCCCTATATCGACAGGCATTAGCCGACTTGCTGGATGAAGAGGAAGAAGCCGGAGGCGTATGGTTTGACCCTGAAGCGGCCTGGGCGTTTTATGTGCTGTGGCAGATGCTATGGCTGCCGACAATCCAAGGCATGAGCCCGGGTCTGCGAAGAGTTTGGATGGCACAGTGTCGACCGTTGTAGTTCAGACGGGCGGGAAACCGCCTGTTTTTTATGCCCACCAAAAATTTCTTGGAAAAATTTGCTGGTTTCGTCCTTTTTGTTTTAGGATGTCAATAGATGTCTTAAGAAAACATCTGCGAATGTTCAACAGCTATGTCAAATCCTAAATGAGGGGAACCGTGTGAATACTGAACAATGGCCCTTTGTACAAGTCGATGTCTTTGCCCATGAGGTATGGCAAGGGAATCCGGTGACCGTATTTTATGATGTGCCCGCACAGATGGAGAAAGAGGCGCTGCAAGCGTTAGCCCGTGAAATGCATGGGCCCGAAACGCTTTTTGTCACGGAGTGTAGTGATGGCAGCAGGGTGTGCCTTGCGCGGCTGTTTACACCCGAACGCGAGTTATCGTCCTTGGGCCATGCGGCCCTTGGCGCCTATTACGTGCTGCAGCAGCAAGGGAAAACACAAGAAGGCTCGATTCATCTGGCGGCTGCCAAAGAGAGTGTAGTGTGTCATGAGGACGACCAGCAATGGATTTGGATGGCCACCGCACCGTTGATGGTGAAAGGGCTTGCAACAGCTGTCGGCGAGTGGCTTAACCAGTGTGGCCTTGGGCACACCGCGATTAATGGGATGATGCCACCGGCTTGGGTGCCAAGCGAGTTGCCGCAGATCTTAGTGTTTGTGAATAGTGTTCAAGATTTGGCGAAGATCCATGTCAGTCGGGAACATCTGTTGACAATGGACCAAGAGTGGGGTGCCAAGGGGCTTTATGCATTAGCGTTGAGTGGCGCAGGTGCCTTTACGGCTCGTTATTTTAGTGAACATTACCTTGTTGCCCCGGCGGCCGCAGCCATGGCCTTAGGCAGCTACCTTTTATATTGCGCAGGCGAAACCCAAGCCCGTCGTTTTGTGGTCACCACGACCGATGAACGTTTTTCTGAAGTCCATGTGAGGCTCAATACGCAAAGGCCAGGATCTTTAGAGATTGGCGGACACGTGGTGGCTTCAGTTCGAGGTGCTGTTTCGCTAGGGCGTTAACGCCTTCAAGATCGCTTTGAGAAGACTCTGGTTTGAAGTTCCGGCGGAGGATGTGCTGCCGCCGGATCCTGCACTTCCGCTTCCTGTTGAGCCGCAGCCCGGACTGACTTTGGTGGGGGCATGGCCTTTAATGAACACCTCTCGGTAAGCATTGCAGCATCCATTCGATAACAAACCGGTTTTAAAGCAGACGGATTTCCAGACTAAACCAGGAGGTTGGCGAAAATTCTTTTTCGGCTGGCCGGCTAGGGCCATTTTCATAAAATGGGCCCAAATGGGACCAGCGCCCCGGTCACCGGTCAAGCCCAATGGGCTATCATTGTCGTTGCCGACCCAGACGGCTGCAGCCAGCTGCGGCGTAAATCCGACAAGCCAAGCGTCGCGCTGTTTAGACGAGGTGCCGGTTTTGGCTGCGGCGGGACGGTTGATGATGGGCTCGAGGTCATGGGCAGTCCCGACGGAGCTTAATAAGGGCGCGGTGAACAGATTCGTGGTGACGTATGCCACTTGCGGACTTAAGACGCGGGTTTTATGGGGAGCATCTTGAAAGATGGTTCGCCCATTTTGATCGACGACTTTCAGCACGCCAAAGGGCCGAATGCGGTAGCCGCCATTGGCGAGGGTGGAAACACCCCGGGCCATTTCGTAAGGGGTCACATCCGACGATCCGAGAGCCGTTGTCAAATTATCTGCTAGCGGGCTCGTAATACCCATTTCATGCGCCATGTGGATCATGGCCGGCGGTCCTACGGTATCCATCCACTTTACGGCAACAATATTGTCAGATTCCGCAATGGCGCGGCGAATGGTCAATGGGCCATTATACACATGACCATAATTGTGGGGCACATACCATTTGCCATGTCCCGCAGGAAACCGTACAGGCGCGGAATCTTTGACACTTGACGTCGGATAGCCGTCGTGAATAACGGTGGTATATAAGAAATATTTCATGGTCGAACCGGGCTGCCGCAAAGCTTGGGTTGCGCGGTCGAGCTGCGTTTTAGCATAATTGTCCCCACCTACCAGCGCTTCGATGTAGCCGTTGCTCGGGTTGATGGCACAAAGACCTACTTCCGGCTCGGGCACGCCATGCACATCGGTGGTAGAAGGAAGATACCACGACACCGCATTTTGGGCGGCTTGCTGCATAGTCCAATTCATGGTCGTGGTGACAGCATAACCTCCATCATAGAGATTTTTTCCAATCTTCGGATCTAATCGCGTCAATTCGTTGGCGATAAATTTGGTGAAATAGGGGGCACGGTCGCCCAGTGGGGGATTGTTCGCGAGATTTAGCGGCGCGCTTTGGGCGGCTAGTTCTTGGCTTTTCGTAATATAATGCAGGCTTTCCATGCGCGCAAGGACGACATTGCGGCGTTGACGGGCAATTTCCGGATGAATATAGGGGTCGTCATAAGAAGGGGCATTCACGATGCCCGCGAGTAGCGCGGCCTCCGGCAAGGTTAAGTAGCGGACGGAATGACCGAAATAGGTTTCAGAAGCCGCCTCAACTCCATAGGCTCCTTCCCCAAAATAGACGTCGTTGAGGTACATGGACAAGATTTGGCGTTTATTGAACATGGTGGAGAGTTTTAGGGTAATGAATAGTTCTTTGAATTTGCGAGAAAATGTCCGCCTATCACTTAAATAGAGATTTTTGGCCAATTGTTGGGTAATCGTGCTTCCGCCTTGCAAAATCTGGTGACTTGTAATGTCGACCAGAGCCGCGCGAGTAATGCCTAGGGGATCAATCGCCGGTTCAATCCAATAGGTATCGTCTTCAATAGCCACTAGGGCATTTTGCATCGACGCAGGGACATCCTGATAACTAACGGGGATGCGGTTTTCAGCCCCGGTGAGCACGCTGACCAAATGGCCATGTTGGTCATAAATTCTCGTATCAGCAGGCAATTGTGGTACGGGCAGAGCCAACCACGCGGTGGGTAAGAGCAATACGGTCGCGCCAATGACCACAGCCGGTAAACTGATGGTCGCGGCGGTATTGCCAATGCGGTCGGTTAGCCGCCTAATCCATGCGGTCAGACTTGAGCGTTTGCGGTTTTTGCGCTGCCGGCGACTTTCCATGACAGAACCCCTTTCGTCCCTTGTTTGGGTTAGTATGGCGTATCGTCAAGGCAATCATTGCACCATTGTCTTCCACAATTGCTCAAATCTGTCGGGTTTGGTGCTTGCAGTATGAAAGCTGGCGGCAATGGTCACAATTCCTTTGTGTCGGAATATGACGACTGTCCATCAATTAAAGATTGTATTCCTCTGGACGTTTGCTATAATTTGCAAGGAAATTTGTCCGAATAAGGAGGCACACCGTTGCTCGAAACCCCAAAGAAATTTACGCTCGTGTCTGGTTCAGCAGAAGGCCCGAGCCGGCTTAATGCATTTGACAATGCGCTGTTGGCGGCTGGGATTGGCAATGTCAATCTTCTGCGTGTCAGTTCGATTCTTCCCCCTAAAGCCATTTTGGTGCCGCATTTGGAGATTATTCCAGGCCAACTGCTGCCTACGGCGTACGGAACCATTACCTCAGACTTGGCCGGGGAGAAGATTGCTGCGGCGGTCGCAGTCGGCATTGGCGAAGAGGACGAATATGGCGTGATTATGGAGTTCTCCGGACGCTGTGGACGCGAAGAGGCGGAGGAGACGGTCGCCGAAATGGCTCGTGCTGCCTTTGCCCAGCGCAAACGGACGCTGAAAACCGTGTTGGTGCAATCTGCGGAACACCAGGTAGAGTCCATCGGCTGCGCATTTGCTGCAGTCGCGTTGTGGTATTAAGCCGGAATCACGGCAGAAAGGCGGATGAACAGCGATGAATACCTGGTTTACAGAATTACAGACGCAGGCAGTGAGTCTGGGGTTGAAAGTGTCACGGGTGCTGTGGCACGAACAGACGCCATATCAAGAATTGGCGGTGTTGGACACGGTGCCGTTCGGGCGCATGTTGGTATTGGACGGGGCCATTCAGACGACCATTCAAGATGAGTTCGTCTATCACGAGATGATTACCCATGTGCCTTTGACTTTACATCCCCAACCACGCAAAGTGGCCGTCATTGGGGGCGGAGATGGGGGGGCCATTCGGGAAATCCTGAAACACCCAAGTGTGGAAGAGGCTCACCTGATTGAGATTGACGAAAAGGTTGTCGAGGCAAGCAAGCGGTTTCTTCCGGAAATTTCGGAGGCCCTTGACGATGAAAGGGCCCATGTGCACTTTACCGATGGCATTCGTTGGGTGCAAGAAGCGCGCGATTTTGACCTGATTATTGTGGATTCCACGGATCCGGTAGGACCGGCGGAAGGCTTGTTTGTCCCCGAGTTTTACCGTAGCATCTATGACGCCTTAAGTGAGAATGGGATAATGGTCGCGCAATCGGAGTCCCCCTTTTTGCAGCCCCATATTATCCAACGCGTGATGACGGGGGTCTCGCAGTCTTTTCCCGTGACCCGCTTGTATCTGGCTGCTATTCCTACCTACCCCTCGGGGTTATGGAGCTTTACGCTAGGGTCTAAAGAGACACTGGGGACGCCCCGTTCTGTTTCCTTCCCGACGCGGTATTGGACGCCGGAAATTCAGCGCAGTTGCTTTGCCTTGCCTCGGTTTGTGGAGGATCTCATTCGATGAGGGACGTCTTTAGCCGCACCGATCGCTTCTTAGGCATGAATGCCGATTTTGAGCAAGCCCAATGGGTGTATTTTGGGATTCCGATGGATTTTACCGTGTCGTTTCAGCCGGGCTCACGGTTTGGTCCGGCCCGGGTTCGCGAGGCGTCTTACGCTATTGAAACCTATTCGTTAGCGCAAGATCGGGATTTGGAAGATCTTCAGATTCATGATGCAGGTGAAATCGAGTTGCCATTTGGCAACGTCGAAGAAAGTCTTGCTCGCATTAACTTGGCCGCTGAGACTGTATTGTCGCAGGACAAGAAGTTTTTTGCTCTCGGAGGCGAGCACTTAGTGACTTTGCCCCTGATTCAGGCTGTGGTCAAGCGCTATCCTGATGTGGTGGTCATCCATTTTGACGCGCACGCAGATTTGCGGGAAGACTATATGGGCGAAAAACTTTCGCACGCCACGGTTTTGCGCCGGGTCAGCGAATGGATTCAACCCGGACACCTCTACCAGTTTGGGATTCGTTCCGCGACCCGGGAAGAGGTGCGATATGCCCGGGAGTTTGGTCACTTTTTCCCACATGAAGTGGTTCAGCCATTAAAACAAATGATGGGTGAGTTGCGAGGGCGTCCCGTGTATGTCACCATGGATATTGACGTCATTGATCCGGCATTTATGCCGGGGACGGGGACACCCGAGCCCGGGGGAATTTCGTCCCGCGAGGCCCTCGAAGCTGTGAGCCTGTTGAAGGACTTGAATGTGGTGAGCATGGATTTAGTGGAAACCATGCCCGCTCATGATTTGTCGCAGCGTTCAGCAGTGTTGGCAGCTAAATTGGTCCGGGAAGCCCTCGTAGCAATGGGGTAAGAGGGCAGGAGGAATTTCCATGGCACGATTAGATGACGCGCGCTTCGCCATACAAGAAGGGATTGCTCAGTGGTTTGCGCGTCAAGGCCACCCAGAATTGGCAGACCTTGCGGACGTGGACGTTCCCACGGAGACGGGGCATGGGGATTTGACCACCAGTGTCTGCTTGCGCGCCGCTAAGCCGATGCGAACGGCTCCGCAAGCCTTGGCCCAACCTTTGGCCGAATTTTTGCGTCAGAGCATACCAATGTTAGCGTCGGTTGAAGCGGCGGGCCCGGGCTTTCTTAACTTCACCTTGCAGACACCTTGGCTTGCCCAAGTCGTCAATGATATTCGTGTGCAAGGGCCCCAATATGGGCACAATGATGCGGGTCAAGGGCAACGAGTGCTGATTGAATTTGTATCGGCCAACCCGACGGGACCTTTAGTCATTGTGAGCGGACGCGCGGCTGCCGTGGGTGATGCCATGGCGCGCATCATGAATGTTAGTGGATACCATGCGGATCGCGAATTTTATGTGAACAATGCCGGCAACCAGATTGGGAAGCTGGGCCATGCGATATTCTTGCGCATTCAAGAACTCCAGGGCCACATCATAGAGGAGTGGCCGGAAGGGGTTTACCCAGGAGAGTATGTGATCGAGGTTGCGCGGCAATACCTTAAGCAGCATCCCGCATTTGTGGCCGAGCAGCCAACCCCTGATACGTTGTGGATGCTTGGACAATATGGGGCCGAAGTCCTTCGTTCTGAGCAAGAGCAGGTGTTGAAAACGTTTGGCGTAACATTTGAGCACTGGACGTTTGAAAAGGACCTGCGGGACCAGCAGGCTCCGGAGCACATTGTGCAGCGTCTCGAGGATTTGGGTGTGGTGCAAGAAGCAGAGGGCGCGAAATGGTTTATGTCCACGCGGTTTGGGGACGACAAGGACCGCGTGTTAGTGAAATCTGATGGCACGTACACGTATTTTGTCCCCGATGCAGCCTATCATGCCCAGAAATTTGAGCGTGGCTATGATTGGGTGATTGATTTATTAGGCCCGGATCATCATGGCTATATTGGCCGTATGCGCGCCTTGGTTACGGCTTTGGGCTATGCCCCCGATCACTTTGATGTGATGATCATTCAATTGGTTAGGCTTGTGCGTGATGGCGAGCTCGTGCGCATGTCCAAACGGGGTGGGCAATTTGTGGCGCTTGCCGACCTGATTGAGGAAGTAGGCGTGGATGCCGCGCGGTTCTTTTTCTTAGAGCGGGCTCCCAATACACCGATGGATTTTGACTTGGGTTTAGCTGAGTTGAAGAGCAACGATAATCCGGTGTTTTACATTCAATATGCCGCGGCGCGGATTCATAGTGTCTTACGCCAGTGGCGAGAGAGTGTCCATGCCGAATTAATTTGGGAGCCGGCGTTATTATCCCAGCCCTTGGAGCGTCGATTGCTGTTTGTCTTGGCGCGCTATCCGGATATTGTGAGGCGAGCAGCATTAGACCGCGCTCCGCAATATCTGCCCAAGTATCTGACGGAGTTGGCCCAAGCCTTTCATTCTTTCTATCGCCAACACCGCATATTAGACGAGGCGCCAGCTGTCACGATGGCCCGTGTTGCCCTTTGCGAAGCGACACTTTCGGTACTGAGTTTGGGATTGGGCCTTTTAGGCATTAGTGTTCCTGAACACATGTGATGAAAAAGCGCGTGTGGTACGGCTGGTTTTCGCTGGCGTGATGAATCACGGCGAAAAGCAGCCGTATTTTCTTTCTCTCCGTGACCATTAGTCGTTTGTCGCGTATGGCATAATGAACAGCATATGTACACAATCAAGGGGGATATGGGGTGTCCGATTCAGATGTACTCGAGGAACTTGTCATGGAGGTGGAGCGGTTTGTCCGCCTGGGCTGGCGCTGGCGTGCTAAAACCGATACGCCTGCGCTAAATGGCGCAGAGATTCGAGCGCTGATGATACTCTATCGGCATCATGCGATTAGCGCCTCCGCCTTAGCAGACAAGATGGGAGTCGGGCGCCCTGCCACGTCATCGGTCTTGCGACGCCTAAGGGATTTAGGGTATGTAGGACAAGAACCCGATTCCCAAGACCGTCGGCGCCACTTTCTTACCGTCACCGCGTTAGGGCGGTCGATGGTGGAATCGGTGCGGACTGCGAGGCACGCGATGTGGCAGCAACATTTAAAAGCTTTGTCGCCTGATGATCAGCAGCAACTGCTAGGGTTGCTGAAAAAAGTTAGCGATAGTAGCAAGGAATTCTCTCAAGATGAAAGGCGCTAAAGCGTAGCCATGGGTATGGGAAGCCGCACAATACAAGAGGGCGTCGTGCGGCTTCAGGGGAGAAACTAAGCGAGATCAACCTGCTGCGTGAACAACCCGGCGGGACCGCCATAGACCAATGGCGTAAGCCTAGGGCAATCACCGGTAATCCTGCAGCCCATGGTCCTGGCATTCAAAGCAATTTTACCGAGTCGGTCGCGGCTGGATCAGCGAACTTCGCAACGTGGTTTGTGCCTTTAAACACACCACAACCCAACACATCAGAAAATAAGCCCAAGCCTTTGCGTGGCTTGGGTCAGACATGTCACAGGAACATAGGCAGCTAATAGAAACCACCGAGCTCTAATAAAGGCGTGAAATCTTCTCATTGTCCGTCAAGATTTTTGATATGCCATAGGGTTTTGGAGGATGTCTTGAGCCCATGCTTCCAGCAATTGGGCCAATTGCTGTCCACGTTCTAGCCATTGATGCCAGAGGGTTCGGTCCCATGAACCTGAGCGCTGTAACGCTTGGATGAGGGAAACGGTTTGGTGGTGAAACACTTCATGATCCCGGGCGATTTGTTGATGCTCGCCCTCTGTGCGCAACGTGTCGAGAAGTTGGCCCACACGGCAACCATGGAAGTCGCCTGCGCGCTTGATGTCTGGTACTGGGCCGGATTTCAGAGCCGCTTGATACAACCGGTACCGCCACAGGTAGTGATCGGTTATGGCCAAGCGCAATTGATCGGCTACGGCTAAGCTGCCTGCGGCTTCAATTGCGTTGTGCCGGTTCTGCTCGGCCTGCTGTACGGCGTCGGCGAGAAACCGAGTGGATTGCCCAAAGGCTCCGACGGTTGCATGCACAGCTTGTTGCTGAGCCGCCAGACGCCCCGCGACCGCCTCTAACGAAGACTTTTGTTCCTGCACGGCAAGCAATGTGGTCGTTAACAAAGGCAAGATGGTTTCAAGCGATTCGACGATGCCACCGAGAGCCGTCTGGGTTTGCTCTACCGTGTGGCCCATAGCATCCGCATCACTTTGGACAGCAGTCGAGACGCCTTGGGTACGGTCTGCTGCCTGTGTACCGTATCGAGCACTTTTAGTGCATTATTGGTGGAGCTTTTCGTGCGTTGGGCAAGCGCCCGAACCTCATCAGCGACGACCGCAAATCCACGCCCAGCGTCACCAGCGCGCGCGGCTTCAATGGCCGCATTGAGCGCTAAAAGGTTTGTAGAGTCGGCAACTTCTGTCACCACTGAGACCAGTTGTCCCACTTCATGCACCTGCGAGGTGAGTAGGGTAACTTCACGCACTACGCCAGAGACTGCTGAAGAGACTTGACTTGCAGCGGCTTGAAGGTGGGCGGGGACATCATCTGCCAAAGCTACGTGCTTGCGGATGATGGTTAAACCATCTTGGACCTGCTGTGCATGACCTGCTACCGTCTCTACGGCTGCCGTTACTTCTTTTGTGGTTGTCGCGATGCCTTCAAGTTCATGACTAGCTGCTTGCAGATCCCACCACGCTTCAACTAGGTTCTCATAGGCATGGATGACAGCGTTTAGTTGCTCGCTCCAGGCCAATGCCATGGATGATGACATAATATCCACCTTTCGTATGCGAAAAATAAATGGCTTTGTCAGACGTAATATGTAGGCTTTATCCCCCTGCGTAGTGATAACGACATCACTCTTTAGGACGGGCGGTCATGAAATCCCGGGCGACTTACCCCTGCTGATCTTGGCTATAATGGGGGAGTTGTGTCAATAGAGACGCACACCAGGAAATTATGGCGAGCTAGTAAGTTTCACATACTTTACCGCATTGGGCAGTTGGGAAAAATTTTCTGTGTGAAGTGGGCATGATGAACAAGGGAATTTAGGGTGAGAGCGCGAATATTGCAGGTGTCGGTCAGTTGATGGCCGAAGATGCTGCCCAGCATCTTGTTCGGACTGGCTTCCTACGTGAATGATGAAAAATTCAGCTTGTGGTCCTTGGTCTCAGTTGCCCCTGGCGGTTTTGCGTTTTAGGGAAGGTCCAAGGAGAGGTCGGCGCTGCGCGCTTTGCTGCGGTGAGAACGATACGGCAAGACGATGGAATGCGCATTCTCCGTGGTGGTCTTCAGGACGACATGACAAAGGGGATTGATAAGGAGGACGAGTGGGTGAATCAACCACAGAGAGTGGGTCTTGACGCCAATGTGTTAGGACGGTTTGACGCCATTATCATGGCGATAGCGGGCAGTGCTCCGGCGTATTCCATCGCGGCGTCGACTGCCGTGTTAATTGGGGCTGTGGCCATGCAAGGGCCTGCAGCATTGCTCTATTGCGGCATTCCGATGTTTGGTATTGCGTGGGCTTTTATGTATTTAGGGAAGATGCAGACCAATGCGGGGGCGAGCTACGCGTGGGTGGGACGATCGTTGCATCCTATTTTGGGCTATATCGCGGGATGGGCGCTCTTGGTATCGGCAACCTTGTTTATGGTGGCGGGATCGTTGCCCGCGGGATCGGTGACGTTAGCGCTCTTTAATCCGCATTGGGCCAACAATGTTCTATTGGTGACGATTGTCGGGAGTTTATGGTTTATTGCCATGGCTATCATGGTGATGATTGGGATACGGATCACGACCCGGGTGCAGTGGATGATGTCGGCGGTGGAAGTCGCTATTTTGCTTGTTTTTGCGGTGTTGGCGATTATCCATGCCAGCACAGATGCGCGCATGCATTTTTCCTGGTCATGGTTTGCGTTGACAAAATTCAAAGGGGTGAGCGGATTTGCAGCGGGCGCGTTAGTCGCCGCGTTTTACTATTGGGGCTGGGACGTCAGCGCAAACCTGAACGAAGAGACGAAAAACGCCAAGACATTACCCGGACAGGGGGGCCTGTACGGCGTGGTGATTGTGTTTCTCTTGTTTGAGATTTTTACGGTGGCGACCAATATGACGCTATCGGCTTCTGTGATTAATGCAAACAGTGCGGATGTGTTGGCCGTGCTAGGCCAGAAGATTTGGCCAGGGGTCGGCGGCACTATATTGTCCTTTGCGGTGATGCTTTCGACGATTGCGACGTTAGAAACCACGCTGATTCAGGTGACACGCTCGTTATTTGCGATGGGACGGGACCACACGTTGCCGCGGGTCTTTGCCGCGGTCCATCCGCGGTGGCGGACGCCATGGATTGCCAGCATTGTCGTCGGAATTCTTTCTTTGGTCTTATTTGTGGCTTCGAACTTTATTGGCTCTGTGAGCACGATTATGACCGATGCCATTAATGCGATTGGCTTGCAAATTGCGATTTATTATGGCTTAGCGGGGCTAGCTGTGGTGGTGGCGTACCGCGAATGGCTCTTCAAATCCTTTAGCAATTTGCTGTTTATCGGGCTTTGGCCTTTGATCGGAGCCTTGTTTATGTTTTGGATTCTTTTCCAGTCTCTGGAAAGCTTAGGGGCTACCACAGTGCTGATCGGGATGGGCTCGATGGTGCTGGGGCTTATTCCCCTAGGCATCTATTGGGCGCAGGGACAGCCGTATTTTCGTCAAGCTCCGTTGCAGCCGGCGACGGATGATGTGCCCAATGACCAGGTCGCCGTAGCTGACTAAACGGCTATGAAGACCGCTGGGAAGCTCAAGGCTCCCCCCAAGATTGTTGGGGGGAGCCTTTTACTTTGCAAGATGGGGGTTCGTTGTGGTTTTGAGAGACAGCAGTGTCAACGCTGCAATGAGCAAAATGAGAGCGGCATTCACGTCATGCACAGCGGTGGTTAAGCGCAGAGCTTTGATAGCTAAAGAGGAGCGTTTAAGGGGTTGCCACATCAAAAAGACTAGACCGCCCAAGAGCCCAGGCCCTAGGGTGTTGCCAATATTGCGGGCTAAATTATAAAAGCCTGTGGCACGCCCTAAAGAGTCCGGCGCAATGGCCAATTGCACCATCGTTAAGGTTGTCATAATGACCACGCCGACGCCTAAGCCTAAAAAGATATTGCCTAGAACAATCCACGGCCATTGACCTGCGCTTGTAGCCAAGTCAGGGAGCACCAGACCTATCATCATCCCTAAAAACCCTAGGCGCAAAGTGGCGGCGATGTGAAGACGGTGAATCAGGGGAGACGTCATAAGGCTGCCGACCGCCCAAGCCACGGGCAATGGTAAGATAGCGAGACCTACTGCTTCCGGCGAAAAGCGCCAGGTCATAGACAACCACAGGGGTACAATGAGTACGGCGGCGTACAGCGACCCGCTGGCCACAAGAGCCAAAAGGCTGGGCCACGAGACGGGCTTCTCAAAGAGCCAAGTCATGGGAATGAGTGGATGGGCAGCGCGTCTTTCCGCATGTATCCACAACACGAACATCCCCAGTGCTGCCACCAGCAGTCCTGACCCTAAGAGGTGGAAGGAGGCGTGCTGCCATGCGGTTACGGCACTAGCGGCGGCACTCAACCAGCCGGCAAGCCATAAGGCGCCTGGCGCATCGAACGGCACGGACGTTGTGCGTGGTGGAGAAGAACGAAGAGAACCCAAGACGATAAGAGCTAGCACGCCAAGAATGATATTCACGGCAAACAGTCCGCGCCATGATAGCCACTGAGCCGTTATCCCCCCGAGTGTGGGGCCTAATAGGCCGGCAAGTCCCCACATAGTGCTCAGCCGCCCTTGCATCTGAATCCGCTCAGATCCTTGAAAATGGCGGCCCATGAGGATTAATCCCAGAGTCAGAATGCCTCCAGCGCCGGCACCCTGGATGAGGCGGCCGACAATAAACCAGCCCATGGACAAAGCGGTGCCGCTGGTTAACGATCCGACTAGAAAGATGCCAATACTCCACTGGTAAAGAATTTCTGGCGGTTGGTAATCGGAGAGGTAGCCCGTAATAGGCGTGAAGACGGTCGTCATCACCATAAAGCCCGTGAGCATCCAAGGATACCAGGCTAAGCCTCCTAGTGACTTGGCGATGGATGGGCCAATTGTGCCAACGACCGTACTGTCCCACGCCGCCAGGAAAGTGGCCAACATCACACTAGTCGTTAGACGTTGAAGATCCTTCATGAGGGGTTTCTCATTCCTTCCCAGGCAAGTTGTAAAGGCACGGCACATCCTGACGTTAGAGGTTCGCCATGGCGAAATGCCCAAATCAAAGAGATAAAGAAGGTCGATAACCAGTGGTCCGCCAACTGTGCTGCTGACAGGTCAGAGCGCACCACGCCAGCTGATTGCGCGTGTGTTATTAACGGGTCGAAGATGTGATGAAGGCTGCTAAGGCGTCCATCATCCCACGGCTCTGCGAGCAACTCGGCTTCAATAATGTAGGGCAGAAGGGCATAGTCTTGTTCGGCGACCTGTGTTAAGGCTTTTGTCGCCTGATGTAAGCCGTCGATAGGAGGCAATGCCAGCCACTTTGGCAAAGATGGCAAAAAAGTGTCGGTGAGGTGGTCCACATATGTGGTGAAGATGGCTTTTTTAGTAGGAAAATGCACAAAAAATGAGCCTTTGGAGACGCCGGCAGCGCGCACAATCTGGTCGACAGACGTTTGCTCAAATCCTTGGGTGCGGAACAGGTGTAGGGCGGTTGAGAAAATTTTCTGGTGCGTTGCGTGTTTTTGCACAGTGCGAGTCGACATAGGGGATGCTCCTTTCTGCAGCCGATTATAAGAAGGCATAATGACCATAGTCAATGGCTTTAGTCAGTGACTGTGGTCATTATTGATGAGAACAAGATTCTGTCTCCCTGCCGAAAGCAAAGGTGTTATCATAGAGTTATGAAAACGGTGGCTTGGATTTCAGGAGCAGCGGCGGTAGCTGCAATCGTAGTAGGTGGTATTTGGCTCGGCTCGCAAAGTGGTCACTGGCATGTGGTGCACGTACATCATGAAAGCGTGACGATTCCTGCCTCATGGCACGCATTAGACCACGGACAGGCTTATGTGGAGTCTGGACATCATGGCGAGGGGCTACGCTTTTTAGCGCGATTTTCCTTGAACAAGCTTCCACGGATGGCAAAACCCATTACGCGGGTCTCGCCGCACATACACGAATGGAAAATCGTACGACATAAGCAAGTGACGTATTACGCGGTATGGACGGATCACGGTGGCACGAAAGCGATTCGGATTCGCGTGCCTAAGTCTCAAGAAACTTTGGGACAAACGGTTTTGGGGAGTTGGCAACCTTCGTAATCTTAGGGGACAAAAAACTGCAAAAAAGGCCGCGAATCCGGACGGAAGCGACTGCTTGGTTGATCCGGCGGGGCGGGTCTTGAGGTATCAAACGCGCCTTGATGAAAGGCAACCCAGATCTGGGCTTCTTCTTTACTCGCGCAAGATTCAATGGGACGGTTGCGCAAGGATCGTCTCGCTTTGCGTAACTCCTGTTCTTCGTTATGCAAAATGCGCAAAATCACAGGATGAGTAGGCTTAAATCCCGTCCAAGCGATAAATTGCGAAGGCAGCGCATTGTTACGGGAATGATTACAGGCTCGGCACGCAATGACACAGTTGTCCATTGTGGTGCGGCCGCCCCAAGAAATAGGTAATACATGCTCTAATGTGGATCCTGGTCCATGGCACCATGCACAAGTATAACCGTCTCGCCGTCTAACCATCCGGTAAACCTTACGGTAGGCCATTGGCAGATAGTTGAGGTGCAGCACGCCGTCGATAAGACGTGCCAACCCATCTTGGAGATTCTGTTCAGCTTTGGCTAGGGAACATGGCGTGAGAGCGCGCCCTTTTAAGTCCACAACCGGAATCTTCTCCACAGCCGGGTCGTTCATCGTGTGGCCTCCTTCTCCTTAATTATAACAAAAGGGAGGCGAGTCGCCCAATCGTTTGTCCACAACGCTGTGGATGAGTGTGAATAACATCGTGGATAACTTGTCTTATCCGGGTCGCCGAATAACGTTAAATTTGCCGGCTTTACGAACGTCTTGTGATTCAAAAAAGATGTTGCGAGCGGTCTGCCCCGTAATGTCATTCCATTCGGCAGGCGACAACAGTGGTTTCAGCGCTTCAAGCTTCTGCCATTCGTCCATAAAAAGGCTTTCTGCACCGCCACTGCCAAAGACTAATCGGGCCGCACCAAGTTGGCGCAAAGCTTCTTGTAACAGGTCCAAGGGCACTAACGAGGTTTCGAGATAACAATGCGCATGGCGGTGGGCTAGCAACAGGACTTCGTCCCAGAAAGGGCGCATTTGCCCGGAATGGATGAAAATCACGGGGCATTGCGGAATAGCTGATAGAAACTCATCCCAGAGCAAAGGTGATTCATACCGCAGCGGATTAGGCCCGGGACCGGTGTGAATGACAACCGGGCGCCGAAACCGGGCCATGACCGATGTCAACGCCATAATACCAGCGTCATAGGGCATCAAGCGGTCGAGCGCTGGATACAGGAAACAGCCGGCAGCGCCGCTCTCGAGCAAGTCGTTTAAAGCCTCAGCCTGGTGAGCTCGGGCCGGCGCCAAAGCCAGCCACCGTGGATTCTCTTGGGCCATGGCTAAGAGCTGTCTTCCAGCGTCTCGCACATCATCTGCGAGAAGCGCCCCCCAGTCACAGAGGACTTTTTTTTCGGCTTCCGGTTCAATCGCTTTGCGAGCAAAGGTCGTCATGCCGACAGGCGGTGGGCACTGCGGGATATAACTGGAGACATCAGTCACGCCGAGTTGGATCAACGGTGCCTGGGGATCGTCGGCCATTAAGAGGACAGGTTCTTCACCAGCCATGCTTAACAGGCGGCCTTGGTGCGCAATGAGGGCGCCGCCTAGGTAATTTTGTCCAGAAAATCGTCCGATAATGGGTGCGACAACCACGGTCGCTTGGATTTCCAAGCTGTGACTGACGGCGAGTTCTTGCATGTGGTTCCGCTCGGTCACGGTGCGAGGGCTGGCTGCCATCACCACCAGTTCGGGTTGAAGGGCTTGAGCTTGATGCCATAAATCTTGATCCCATGCATCGAGCCCTAACAAAATGACGATGCGCCCCCAGCGGGTGTGGATGGCGGTGATGCCTGATCCGGGTTCAAACCATGGCCGTTCCGTGGGTTGGAAATTGACTTTCGACTGGGTACCGACAATGGTGCCATCTTTCTCGACAACGAGTCCGCGTTGTTGCTTTTTAATGGTCACGCCATCTAAGACCCGAACCGAGCCCGTCACGACAATCAGACCCAATTCACTGGCCACGCGGCTCAGCGCCTGTGTTAAACGATTGGGGATAACTTCTACCGGATTTAAACCTAAAAACCATTCGGGTAAGACGGCAATATCCGCACCGCGGCTGGCCGCCTGACGGACGGACTCGACCGCTCGCGCCAGCGCTTTATCAAGATCCCGCTGGTATGCGAGCTGGCAAACCGCAATGCGGGGTATAGACATCCGGTATCCCTCCCTTGATGTTAGGGTAAGTTTACCTTAAATTACAAAATTTGGCAACCGAGCTTCGAGCCAGGATAAGTCTTATGCAAAATTAGGATGTTAATCTAAAATCGGCAGATCAATGGGAATCCAGCCGTGCAGGCTATTAATGAACCACGCCCGCGGGCAGCGGCGCAGATCATCGCGCGTGATCCGGCCTTCTTGGATCTCGCCTTGCTCGAGTAAAAAGGCCCGAAAGGTTCCCGCCAATAAGCCGGACTCTCGTGCGGGCGTTACGAGCTGGCCGTCTCGCCAAATCACAAGATTGCCCCGCGTAAACTCTGTGACTTCGCCCTGTTCATTCCATAGCAAATGGTCGAATACCTTAGACGTATGGGGATGATGGTGATCATAAAGCGTCCGCTCCGTTGTTTTGTGAAATAGCCATGGTTTGCGGGCGTCGACAGGAGAAGCGGCCCACGCGGCCTTTTGGGGGGAGAGAATCGGCACCAAGGGGCTGATGGTGGTGGAGATAGACCCGCTAAGAGCGAGCGTGAGCCGCACTTTCCAAGAACCTTGAGGATGTGTGTCAGCAATGGCTTGAAGAGCTTTGTAAATCTCGGGAAGAGGTATGGTGTATCCGTAAAATTGCGCAGATGCCAAGAGCCTTTGCATATGATGGGACAATAGCCAGTAGACACCATCATCAAGGCGCATCGTTTCCAACAGATCAAAGCGTGGAGGCTGGTGCGTGAGAAACTGACTTTTTGTCAACAATTCCTCATATTCATCAGAGGCCTTGGAATCCCAAGTGATGCCGCCACCGGTTCCAAATTCGGCGTGATGCGTCCTTGTATCGACGACAATGGTGCGAATGGCCACATTGAAGGTGGCAGAACCTTCAGGCGTTGCATATCCGAGGGTGCCGCAATATATCCCACGTGGAGAGGACTCGAGCGTTGCAATCAGTTTCATCGTGCTAAGTTTAGGGGCGCCCGTAATGGAACCACTGGGAAATAAGCTTTGCATGACATGTATCCATCCCCGATATTCGGGAATATCGGCTTCAACCGTTGACGTCATTTGCCACACCGTGGGATAGGCTTCAATATCCCATAGGGCAGTGGTCTGGACACTGCCTGTTATCGCAATGCGACCTAAATCATTGCGCAGGAGGTCGGTAATCATGACGTTTTCGGCCCGGTTTTTGTCCGAATGCTGCAAGTCATCTGCCATCTTTTGATCTTCGTCGCGATAGCGGCCCCGGGGCGCGGTGCCTTTCATCGGACGCGTCACAACATGTCCGTGATCAAAGGAAAAGAAGAGTTCGGGCGACAAGGAAAGGACCGCAAGCGATTCGGTTTCGATATACATACTATACGATGCTTGCTGGGCCATACGTAGCGTTTGATAATAGGAAAAAGGTGACTCGGATAGCGTGCTGCGAAGCCGAAAGGTGTAATTGGTTTGGTAGGTCAGGCCCTCCCGGATGGCGTCATGAATGCGTGAGATTTTTTGGGCATGTGTCTTGGCGTCTTCGTCAGGGGTCCATTTTGCGGGGGGCACTGTGGTGAGAACGTCCTGATCTTTCACAAGGGGCGGTTGAGAAAAGATGCCAAAGAGCAGTAAGGGCACGTCAGAGGGGGAGGATTGGACCACCATCTGTGGGTCAATCCCCGGTGCTGCGTCATACGCGATGTAGCCTGCTACCCATTTTCCACTTTGGGTCGCGGCTTGGAGCTGATTGAGACATGCTGCGACGTCACTCACCTGATATGCTGCAACAATAGCGTCAGGATCTTGAAAGATCCAAGACTTCTGCTGGGTGGCGGGGAAATCAATTTGTATCCATAACGTGGTCGTTGACATGCCTTTATTTATACCACAGGCTATCTTGTGGTGTCTTTGCCAAGCCTCACGATTTGCTTTGTTTTGCCTCGGCACCGTGTGAAGGAGGTGCAATTTTTTAGAAAATTACGCATGAATCGGCAAATACCTCTTGCCAAAAAGGGTATCACCAGGCATAGTGGTGACAACGGGAGCTCGCGGAACCGGGCTGAGAGGGTGGAGTACTCCACCGACCGTAAGACCTGATCTGGGTAATGCCAGCGGAGGGACATGTGTTTTTACCACGTATTCGACAACTTCACCCCGGGGTTTTGTCCCCTCATCAGGGATTCGGTCCTCTTGTTCATTCTGTGCTGAGGAGGATGCTTGATGACGTCTAAACCCCCTATATCCAATGCCTATGAGGTATTTCCTGCAAGTCACAAAGTCTACATTGCCGGCAGTCGCGCCGATATCCAGGTGCCCATGCGTGAGATTGTTCTCAATGCGGGGGAGGGGCCCAATACGCTCCGTGTCTATGACACGAGTGGTCCTTATACGGACGAGCGGGTATCTGTGGATATTCGGCAGGGACTTCCTCCCTTAAGGCGCCCGTGGATTATGGCACGCGAAGATGTTGAAGAATATCCGGCTCGCCCCGTTAAGCCGGAGGATAATGGCCGGGGCCAGGCGCCTGTCATGCCATCATTGGATAGAAAACCGCTTCGGGCTCAAGCGGGAAAAATTGTGACGCAAATGCACTACGCACGACAAGGCATCGTGACCCCCGAAATGGAGTTTGTAGCCCTGCGCGAAGGCTTTGATCCGGAAGTGGTGCGGGAAGAGGTAGCCAGTGGCCGGGCGATTATTCCCAGCAATATCAATCATCCTGAATCGGAACCGATGATTATCGGCCGGCGATTTCACGTCAAGATCAATGCCAATATCGGCAATTCGGCCGTCGCCTCATCCATTGATGAGGAAGTGGAGAAGATGCGCTGGGCTACGTTATGGGGCGCAGACACGGTGATGGATTTGTCCACAGGGAAAAACATTCATGCGACCCGGCAATGGATTCTTCGCAATGCGCCTGTGCCGGTCGGTACCGTCCCCATTTATCAGGCGCTAGAGAAAGTGGGAGGACGCCCCGAAGCACTTACTTGGGAAATCTACCGGGACACCCTCATCGAACAAGCGGAACAGGGCGTCGACTACTTCACCATTCATGCCGGGGTGCGCTTAGCGTATATCCCTTTAACTGCGCGCCGTGTGACGGGAATTGTATCCCGTGGGGGATCGATCATGGCGGTATGGTGTTTAGCCCACCATCAAGAGAATTTTCTTTATACCCATTTCGAAGAGATTTGCCAGATATTGCAGTCCTATGATATTGCGGTGTCTTTGGGAGATGGTCTGCGTCCCGGATCTATTGCCGATGCGAACGATGATGCGCAATTTGCAGAGCTTGAGACCTTGGGCGATCTGACTCAGATGGCATGGCGCCACGACGTGCAGGTCATGATCGAGGGGCCAGGACACGTGCCTTTGCACAAAATTCAAGAAAATGTTGAGAGAGAGCGCGCGATTTGCCATGATGCCCCGTTTTACACGTTGGGCCCCCTGACAACAGATATTGCACCGGGCTATGATCATATCACCTCGGCCATAGGAGCCGCGATGATTGGATGGTACGGCACGGCGATGCTGTGCTATGTGACACCGAAGGAGCATCTTGGTCTCCCGAACCGAAATGACGTCAAAGACGGCGTGATCGCCTATAAAATTGCGGCGCATGCCGCAGACGTTGCCAAAGGGCATCCGGCAGCTCAGGCATGGGACGATGCGTTGTCTCAGGCGCGCTTTGAGTTCCGGTGGGCAGACCAATTTCATTTAAGCATTGACCCCCCTACCGCCTTAGCCTTCCATGATGAAACGTTACCCGCAGAACCCGCTAAAACGGCCCATTTTTGTTCCATGTGCGGGCCCAAGTTTTGTGCAATGCGAATTACCCAGGATCTTCGCGACTGGGCCCAGGAGCATGAAGTGTCGTTAGACGACGCAGTGGCTCGAGGACTTCAAGAAAAGGCCGAGGAATTCCGACAACGCGGATCGAAACTCCAGGTCGAGCCGTCGTAAGCCGATGCTATGCGGGCTGATTGACGTCGGCCGGTTTGATCCGGCCCATCTCCGCCATCTTCCTGCAGTCGGGGAATCCTTAGATGCGCTGTGGCTTAGAGGCCCCATGCTCACCTATGACGAATGGCTCACATGGGGCACCACCATTCGCGAGCTTGTTCCCTCGGTGCCTTTGTGGATTGGAGGCCATATCAGAGCGGCCCAGGCACTGCAGGCCTCTGGGCTGCAGTGGCCTGCGCGCTATGCATGGATCAAACGCGGGACCACAAAGTGGCGTGGTCCGGTTGTGGCATCGATCCATTCATTGTCCGAGTTCGAAGAGCGTCAGGAAGCAGACGGTTATGTGTGGGGGCATGCCTTTGCCAGTCGGTCGAAACCGGGGTTAATGCCACGATCACGCGCTAGCCTTGAGGAAATTTTAAAGAGGACTGCCAAACCTGTCCTCGCGATTGGAGGCATCAATGCCCACACCGTGTGCGACGTTGTGAGTTGGGGAGTTGCGGGTGTGGTGGTTGGAGACGGCATTTGGCAACAGTCCCAGCCAGAGCACGCGGCGGCCGCGATTAAGCAGGTGTGGACTCAACGAAAGGGGGATATCATCCGGTGGTGATTACGATTAACGGGGAGTCTAGCACCATTGAACACGGCATGACCGTCAGTGGTCTGCTGAATTCCCTTGGCGTCACGCATCAAGCCGTCGCTGTCATGGTGGAAGGCGCGATCGTGTCGCGTGAGCAATTTGGTCATGTCACATTGCAGCCCGGGCAATCGGTCGAAATCATTCGTTTCGTTGGAGGAGGATATTAATGTCGATTTGTCCAGATGGGCCGGTTAAAATCGGCCCTTATGCGTTTCATTCCCGCCTCTTTGTTGGAACCGGCAAATACATGAGTGATGCCATTATGCAAGAGGCCATAACGGCATCTGGAACCGAATTAGTCACCGTGGCACTGCGCCGGGTCGATTTGTCCCAGCCCAAAAAACCGTCGCTGCTAGAGGCATTGCCCTCATCGGTTAAGATTTTGCCTAACACCGCAGGCTGTCACACCGTCCAGGATGCGCTGCTTGTAGCGGACATCGCTCGTGCGGCGGGTATTGGGGACTTAATCAAATTAGAAATGATAGGGGACAACGAATGGCTGTGGCCAGATCCCATCCTGACGCTTGAGGCGACGAAGCGGTTAGTTCAAAAAGGATTTGCCGTCATGGTCTATACCAGCCCCGATCCGGTGTTAGCCAAGCATTTGGAAGACGAAGGGGCGGCGGCCGTGATGCCCTTAGGTTCTCCTATTGGTTCAGGCCAAGGCATTGTCAATACGGAGGTAATCGGGCGAATCAAAGAACGGGTGACGCGGGTGCCGATTGTGGTGGACGCAGGCATTGGGGCGGCTGCTGATGCCGCGATGGCCATGGAATTGGGAGCGGATGCAGTCTTAATCAACACGGCGATTGCTTTGGCCCAAGATCCCGTCGCGATGGCGCAGGCGATGAAGTGGGCAGTGATGGCAGGGCGGCAAGGTTTTCTTGCCGGGCGAATGACTAAACAGTGGCGTGCTTCCGCCTCGTCTCCTGCGCAAGGACAGGTGCGCGCGCATGTCCCATCCTAGTTCTGTTATCACGGACAAAGAGCGGGTGAGGCGGCTGATTGCCTTACCAGGCATTAAACCAGACCGGGTAGCCCAGCTCAGGAAGTCTGTCATTGCTGTGGTGGGCGTAGGGGGCATTGGCCAAGCGGCCCTTCAATATCTGGTCGCTCAGGGCATCGGCCGGGTCATATTAATTGACCCAGATCGGGTCGAGGGCCACAATCTCTCGCGACAAACTCTCCTCACTCCGCAAAGTATCGGACAATTTAAAGTGGATGCTGTGGCGAGTCGCTTGCAAGAACTCTCTTTAACGGTGGAGGTTGAGAAACATTGCGTGAATCTGACGGAAGACAATGCTGACCAGTTGCTGAACGAGGCGGACATTGTTTTGGATGGGGTTGATAACGGCTTGGCGCGCGAGGCATTGAATCGCTATGGCATCTATTCGGGGAAACCCATGTTCTTTGCCGGGGCGACAGGTTATGAAGCGTTGGTGTTTGGAATGAGGGGTGGAAAGCCTTGCTTAACGTGCTTGTTTGGGTCGGTGCGGGACGTAGCCGATGATTGCGCCGTAACGGGGGTATTGGGCCCCGTGGTCGCGATGGCGGGGCTTGTGCAAGCCCAAGAAACGCTGAAATGGGTCTTACAGGCAGGCCGCTCGCTGGTGGGTCGGCTATGGCAGTGGGATGGGTTTTCTACCACGACACGGGTTATGACGATCCCGGCGCGAGACGATTGTCCCTTCTGCGGTCATGGGATGTAACGGCGCTGAATTCTTAAGGGGGAGGGAATTTATGGGTGATGCACCAGACGTCCTGATCGTAGGTGGGGGTGTGATTGGCTGTGCATTAGCCTATGACTTAGCCGCGTCGGGTCTTGATGTGACGGTGTTAGAGCAAGAGCGCGTCGGTGCGGGCGTTTCTTATGGGGCTGGGGGCATGTTGGCTCCACAAATAGAATTTGCCCAAGGAGGACCCGGTTTAGAATGGGGCATGCGCTCTTTGACCCTATACCAAGAGTGGGACGAGGCTATCCGGCAGCGCATAGGATTCGGGCTGGACTTGGACTTATCAGGAATCGTGCGGGTGACGAACACACCAAATGCATGGGGACCGTCGGATCCTTTCATACGTCGTCACACGCAGATGGGTTACGTGGTCAAGCGGTTGGATGCATCCACAATACGTGAATGGGCACCCCAAATCCATCCCGCGATTACGTCAGGCATTTGGGTTGTAGGCGGGCAAGTGGATGCTTACCGTGCAACGCGTATGATGGCCCAAGCGGCTGTTAGCCATAACGCGTTAATCCGTTCAGGCGTGATGGTCACAGGAATCGAGGATGGTTGTGTCATGACGACAGCGGGGCGTCTTTGTGCTCAGATGGTGATTGTCGCAACCGGGGCCTGGCTTCCTCATTTAGTGGATGTGCCGTTAAAGCCCGTAAAAGGACAACGTCTTTTGGTCGCATTGCCGCAATTACTGGCGAGAGTCCCGATTTTTGGAGACAACATATACGTGGTTCCCAAAGCGAGTGGCCAGTATTTTTTAGGAGCAACAACCGAGCCTGAGGCAGGCTATGATCAGAATCCTACCCTTGAGGCCCTAATGGACTTAGGAACGGCAGCTGTGGGGCTATTTCCGGAACTACGCCATGCCAGTGTCATCGAACCGTGGGCTGGACTTCGGCCGGTGCTTCCAGGAGAATTGCCATTAATAGCGCGTGTTCCTCGCTATGAAAGAGTATTAGCGGTGGGCGGCCACTATCGGCACGGATTTCTGTTAGCTCCTATTACCGCACGTATTGTCCGCGATTGGATGGTGTCTAACGCCCCATTGCCCCCCGATTTTTCTTATCAACGATTTGAGACCGCATAACGGCGATGACTGCAAAAAGATCCCAAGTAAGACACAACAAGGCGGTGGCGGCTCTTTGCCATCGCCTGTTCGCGTGGGTCTGGACGATTCTCTTACTCCGTTATCCAGCGTGTATGGATGATGTCTTCGGACGATGGCTGCGCGTGATAATGGGGGCTTTGGGCTAATATAGTGGGGCCGTTTATTGTACGGCCGTAAATGGTACTTTGGCCATCAAAGTGTATATCAAGCGCTGAGAACAACAACTGCGGATTGACGACGACAGAGATATTATGAAAAGTCGACAACATGCTGTAAGCGCCTTCTTGCCGCCATTGGTCGCGGCGAAGGTGACCTGGCTGAAAAGGGAAGGGTTCGTCCCAAGGCCACGGGTTAGCGGAGGGTTGGGCTACAATTTGCGCGCCCATGGCGTCGAGGCGAGGTAAAATGGGCGAAAATCCCGGCTCATTCTCGGTGTGCGGAATCCGAAAAGCGTCGTAGCAAATGGCGGTCGCACAGGGAATTCCGCCAATGTCATACGTCTTCAAGGCTTGTTCAATACCGCCTGGGCTTAAATCGAGAACATCTTCTTGCGTCGGGACGAGATTGACTTTTTGAGTCGTATGAATGATCTCCCCTAAAGGATTAACCGTGAAACTCACGTTGTATATGTGGTGTGAGGCCGGATTCAACAAAGGTGTGCGCCAGTGGTTGCGGTCGGCAGGTAAAAGAGCACTTCCTGCACTGATATAGACGTGATAGCGACGGGCCAGTTGGACGATGGCTCCATACCAGATCTCCCAGACTTTGGGCGCGTGGAGGAGAAAAAATGCCTGGCGTAACGACCGGGTGCGGTAGCGTGCCATGGTGAGCGCTAAAGCCAGAGCCTTACGCTGTCCGAGCTTTGTAAAGGCCTCGTTCATGGTTTTGGCCTGCATAACGGTCTCCAAATGGTCGGCGATGACCAGAAATGTGGCTAAATCTTCGGGCAACACGACAAGAGCGGGGACCTCGTGAGAGGTCATCGGAAGGAGCGCCGCGAACAGTTGATCCAATTTATGGTAAAATTTAGAGGCGTTTTGATAGTCGTTCAATGTCATATACGGCTGGACGGCAAATAAATCAATAGAGGCCATGGCTCTTGATACTCCTTTATAGACTTTAAAGGGTAACGGAAAATGATTGTCTTTGACGTCATTATCTCTCGCCTGCGCTGATCGTCAAGGATGTCGACGATCCATGCCAAGGCAGAATCCAGGTGATGTTATGGAGGATACAGTTCTCGACTTTTGGAATACTTTGCGCCATCTTAACGTGGACTTGGAATATTTGACGTGGCAAGATGACACTCTTGGGATGTTGACCCCCTCGTTATCCGTCTATCATGTCAACAGTAGTGTGGGGCCTATAACCATGGGATTTGCAGATCCCGTTTTACCTGTTTGGGTAGACGTTTTGGCCATGCATTTTGCTCAACGGATACATTATGATGCGTCCAGTGTGATGGTATCGACGGCGATTCATGAAATTCGCAATCCCTTTACCGTGCTAGCAGGATATATTGAACTCTTGGCGAGGGAACAGCCTCACCCGTTGCTTCAGAAAATCGATGATCTGATGTGGCGTATTACGGGTCAACTAGAAGACGTGATGGCGGGTTTTGTGGAGGGGTATCCGCATGAAGCGTTCGACATGATGGGCTTGGTGCAGCAAGTGGTCGACGATTATGCGGCGATGTTGGCACACCATGATATTGCTGTGGTGCTTCACGGAGTGCCGGTGCGTTACTACGGCGACAAACGTCTACTGCGGCAGGTCCTTAGAAATCTGATTCATAATGGGGCGGATGCCATTGGCGAACATGGTCAAATCACGGTATCGGTGCAACAAGATGGCCATGTGCTGACCATTGCGGTTCGTGATGATGGGCAAGGAATTAATAACGACATCCGCCCATTTTTGTTCCAGCCGTATTATACTTCTAAAATAGAGGGGCATGGGTTGGGGTTGGCGTTTTGCAAGCGCGTGGTTGAGAGCCATCACGGCTCAATTCAGGTGAAGGACCTAAGTCCTGGCACGGAGTTTGTGATTACGCTAGTCGTCCACGACGCGCCCTAAGTGGCATACTCCTGACCGTCCCATAGCTGGCGCGTGGCGATTTGTGTGCGCGGCAGCGGTGAGATCAAGCCCTTTCCGCCGCACTCTTCTTGACGAAGAAATATGTTGGCAAAGTGAGGAGAGAATCCCCGAATATACAGGGAAGGTGCTTGTCAGGGGTTTGGCCGCCTCTAAGTGGCGGGGGCACACTATGGATGGGTTTCAACACGAGGCATCTTGGGCCGATAAGGCGTTTGCGTTTATCGCCGATTTGCAGCAGCATCTAAAGACGCATGCCGACGTCGTGCGTACCAAAGAACAAGGGGCCCAGTGGATTCTTGAACAAGTCGCGTCGTCTTATAAGGCCCGTGCTTTGACCTTGTGGCTGACCCATGGCCCAGGAGAGTGGACGCTTGCGGCCGCAACCGGGATTGACATTAAATCTCATCAACGTCTATTCGGCTCACAAGGGTCACAACAGCACTTAGAGGTGGTGCGTAAAACTGGACAACCTTTGATTGTGGCGGATTTGTCATCGCATTCCTCTTTGCCTTTTCGGGCATGGTCACAGTTGTCAGGCGTTCGCAGCATAGCCAGCTTTCCTTTGTTTGGGATCCAAAATCATGTGATGGGCGTACTTACCGTCATGTGGGAGGAGGCTCCTGTTCAAGACCAAGCATTTTTTACGCGGTGGACTAATGTGGGGCGCACACTAAGTCTTGGATGGCAATGGGCTGACTTGTGGCAGGGCACTACGCAAGGCGAGGTGGTGAGCCGCGCCGTGATTCGTATGACAGGCGTGGCGACGGTGCACCTTTATCAAGGGAAAGTGGTGTGCTATAACCACCAATTTGCCGAATTGTTTGGCCTGACTCCCGATGCGGGGGAGGTCGATTTGTCTCGTGTTATTCAGGCCATGCGTCCGCGGTTTTCATCGCCCGGCGATTTTTTAAAGACGGTGAGGCATATTACCGATAACCGGGAGATGTGGGTTGATGAGATTCTAGAATTGAAGGGCGTGCCTGCCCATTATTTGCGGTGGCTGTCTCGCCCAGTGTATGGCGCGGGAGCTTATCAAGGACGGGTCGCGGTGTTTATGGATGTGACGGCCCAGGTCATGGCGGAGCGCCACCATGAATCGTTTCTCTCGTTGGCGGCTCATGAGTTTCGCACGCCCGTCACCATTATTCAAGGGGTCTCGGAACTGATGCAGGCATTGCCCGGCGCAGAGGCGCCGGAGGTCGCTGAATCGGCACGCATTATATGGCGTGAATCGATGCGTCTGGGCCGGACGATTCGCGAAATTTGGGGAGCAGCCGAAGCGGACCGCGACGTGAGTGCGGAAGGCAAAGAACCCTTGGATTTTGCTGCGATGGCTCGTGCGGAAGTGGAGATTGCTCAACGGATGTGGCCAGAGCGCACCTGGATTTATCATGGCCCTGATACCTTACGGGCCCAGTTAAATTACGAGATGTTGGTGACGGTGCTTCAAGCGTTGTTGGGGAATGCCGGTCGGTTCAGCCCAGCTGGCGAAGCGATCGAGGTGGATGTTACAGTAGCGCACGATACGGTGACCTTAAGCGTGATGGACCGGGGTCCTGGCGTTGACGAAGCGGTTAAGCAGGACATCTTTATGCGTATTCCCGACCCGTCGCGTCGGCCTGCGTCAGGGGGCATGGGCCTGGGTTTGTATCTCACCGGCATGTTTGTGGCCAAAATGGGGGGCAATGTTGCTTACGTGCCGAGGCCTGGCGGGGGCTCTGTATTTTCGGTGACGTTGCCGTTGGATATTTCGGCCAAGACCCTTTGAACCGTTTGCCAGAGCTTTTCCAAACGAAAGGGCTTGGCCACGGTGGCGGCGACGAGCGGATCGCGAGAGAGGGCAGCGAGCTCGGAAGATGCCGACATGAGCACCACAGGGCAGATCGCAATCGCTTGGGCGCGAGAGATCCACTCGGTGCCCAACATATCAGGAAGGCGATAGTCGAGCAAAACCACGTCAGGCTGATGAGACGCTAAGAGGGTCAACCCTTGATGGCCCGATTCTGCTTCAAGTACCATGAAGTGATGCTGTGCGAAAACCGTCCGGCTAATATAGCGTATTCCAGCTTCATCGTCGATAATGAGTATCGTGGGCATTCCATTAACCTTTCTTCAACCGTCTAGTGCTGCGCATTTATTATCGCAGAGCGAGCGTAGAATACAAGACCTGACGAAAGAGTAATGGACTCCGTACGGGACTCCAAAAAACGGCGAGCGTCGAGCCGTTATCAAACAGAGAAGAGGGAACGTCTTGTCAGCCACAAACATTCTACGACAGGCATGGCAGCAAATTTGGCGGAAGCCTGGCAGCTTGGTGCTGGCTTTTTGGTATCTGTTTATTATTTTCTTGTTCCAGCTCTTAGTCGTCAAAGGACTCGGAAGCGGATTTGAAACGTGGCTTAAAGCCTTTAATCCCGCCAAGATGAGTACAATGGCTCAGTTCCCGCCATTGCCCCATGGGTTGTTGCCGAAATTGATTTTGGTTTACCTCACGATGTTCCTCATCATTTTTCCTTTTGTGATTGGAGCATTGTATGGCGGTGTGGCCGACGGCCTCAAAGGGCAGCAAACCCTTGCTGGCCTCTTTACGTTTTTCCGATATGGCCTTCGCAATTTTTGGGAGAGCCTAGGAACGATGGTGGGGATTTTCATCGGGTCCGGCATTGCGGTCGCTGTGATGCTGCTGCTCAATCTCTTGTTTTCCCTGTTAGCCCATAACGGGGGGGTCATTGGGTTGATTGGAAATGTGATTGTGACCATTTTGACCCTGGTCATTATTTTCTATTGGATGTCAATTGTTTTGTATTGGCTGGGGGCTGTATTCTATGGCAAACAACCGGTGTTCCGCGGGTTTCGCGAAGCGGTGTCTTGGGTATCCCGTCACTTGGGAGAGAGTATTCGTCTCATGCTCTTGAACGCGTTGTTGGTCATAGTGGCAACCTTGTTTTTTGGGCTCTTCAGCTTGGTGCCGATTATTGGAGAATTTTTTGCTTTGGTGCTGTATGCTTTGGTGATTGCCCTGATTGCCACTGAATCGGCCCTGTTTTACCGTGACAGTTCGCGAGGCGGCGCTCCGCCCCTTTACCGCGTCTAGCGCAGCCCTCGTGTGAGGGCTCTTCAAGCCGGGGGACTGGTATTTGACCAGTCTCCCGGCTTTTTTCCGCGAAAAGGGGCCACAAGACCGTGGGTTTGCGTGCATAGTGCTGCTGGGGCGGGGGAAAAGTGAGGAAGAGATGATGAAAAAGGGTGGTGCAACCAGACTATGGACGACCGAGCGAGCACGCCAAGGCTCGATATGTTATCACGGAGAAAATTTTTGCGCGGCGCTGCGGGGTTGTCGGCTGTGGCGGCGGTGCTAGGGGATCTTCCTCGAGGCGTATTTGCCCAAAAATCGTCAGGGATTACGCCATTTCGCTTTGTGCATCTATCAGATACCCACATAGGCTACGAAGGCGACGCCAACCGGGACGTTGCTGGAACACTGGACCGCGCGCTGAAGGCCATTGCGGCATTGAATCCGGCGCCCCAATTTATCGTGGTCACGGGTGACTTAACGCAGGCAGCCGAGACCACCACGGTACGCAAGGCAAGGTTTGTTGCGTTTCGGTCCAAAATGGAGGGAACCGGGATTCCGTTTTATTGTGTTCCAGGGGAGCACGATGCTTTGATGGATCGCGGTGAGCTCTATCAAAAAGCGATAGGCCCTTTACATTATCGTTTTGAGCGTGGCGGGGTGCAGTTTTTTGCGCTCGACAATGTCTCGCGGGGATTCTTTGTTGGCGACGAGCAGCGGCAGTGGTTGGCCCAAGAAATTCATAAGGTGGATCCCAATGCGCCCACCATCATTTTAGCGCATGCGCCGTTATACGACCTCTTTGTTCCTTGGAATTGGTATACCTATGATGCGCAGCAAGTTTTAGCATTATTTCAGCACTTTCGCAGTGTGACGGTTCTCTTTGGCCATATTCACCAGTTGATGAGTCGGCGCCAGCCTCATGTGATTCAAGCGGCGGGGCTGTCAACGGCATGGCCATTGCCGGAACCTGTCGGATTGGAAAAGTTGGAGAAGTGGCCGCAAAGTGCCTCCGATCCTCTGATGGGACTAGGCTTGCGGGTCATTGATGTGGGAGCGTCAGGAGATATGGCCGTAAACACCGTGCTACTCTCGGATGAGAGGAGTGAGGAGGCGAGCTCATGAGAAAAGTTTTGTGGGTTTTAGGCGTGGTCGCCCTCACTTGGGCCTTTGTGGGTCCTCGCGCGCATGTGGCTTTGGCGCAACCATTCCAACACTTCTTTCGGCGTTCGCCCACTCCCAAGCCGCATGTGCCTGCCAAACCGCCAGCGCCGTCCGTTGTATTGGGGGCACGGCTTTATGTGCGCGCGTGCGAATCCTGCCATGGGCCCAAAGGGAATGGGGAAGGATTTTGGTCCTTGCCTACTGGGAAAAATGCTCCGGCCTTGACGGGGTTAACACCTAATGCGGCGTCATGGATGCAAACCATTCGGGATGGGCGTGGCATGATGCCGGCTTGGGGTCAAGTGCTTAATCATACGGAGCTGCAAAGTTTGGCGTTATATCTCAATTCATTGAACAAACCGCTTGTGAAATCCCCGTCCTAGACCAGGATGCAAGAGGGCCAACGAGCCGTCAAAAGACTCTTAGGCCGTGCCCTCAATCACCGTTATGGAGGGAGAAGAGAGCACTGTGAAGTGTCGTAAAGCGCTGAGCGATGAGGCTCAGCGTTTATCCTTGACTCGAATGCGATGGCCCCGTAGGTTGGTTGACCGTGAGGGCTAAAGAGCCGTCATGGAGATCATGAACAATGCAGTTGGTAATTCTCGACAACCACTTGGCAATTTCATCTCGTTCTTGGACACTATCGGCATAGAAGATCGGGGCCATTCCTCCACCAACGGCCTTGCGATTCGTCGTGACGACGGCAAACATTACCGGTGTTGGGGCATCTGCCATGATGTCATCTCTTTTCTGGATGTTTTTGTCTAGTGTGCTGCCGATGATAGGAATTATGCATGAGTTCAAAACCGATGGTGGGAGCGTTTGCCATGGACTCTATGGACACACCCGCGTAACCTGTAACCTAAAGAGCGAACACAGCGTTCAGGGTAGTAAATAGGATTTTAAACCATGGGGGAGCACCATGAGGAAATACTGGGTGGGTGTTATCGGAGGAAGTATGCTTGTTGTTGGTGGACTGGCCGCGATAGGTCTTTGGCACCGTGACCACCATTTAGAGGCGATGCCCAATGCGGTTGTGGTGCATAGTACCGTGTCTCAGCGCGTGAGGCCTCACTTGGGAAGGGCTGTCCACGTACGGCCTTTTCACCTTGACCCAGCGCCAACGCTGACGTGGCATACTGTGACAACGACGACGGTCCCGATTTTTGCGGGTACCCAGGTGCAGATTGCCACCAATCCGAATACCCCGAGCATTTTGCCTCCCTATTACCCCTTGCGCTTGAATCCTCTAGCGTCTTATGTGCCGCGTCATTATACGCTTTCGTTTCAGTTAAGCGCTATGCTCAATGGTCAACCCGTTGTGTTACAAATTTTCAAGGGTCCTGGCCACGTGCTGATGGCGTCCTCCTATGGCGGCCAAGTGCAAGGGACGGCTTTGGTCGATGGCACGCTTACTCTGACGAATTTCAGTCAGGACAGTGCTTATTTGTCGGTCCAAACAAAAGATGTGACACAGTGGGCGAGCTATAATCTCCTAACCGGAGCGCTGCAGTTCTTCCCCAGTATGCCGCTTGAAGCCGTGACGACTTCCAGTATTGCCGGACTGGAGACTACATGGCCTGTGCCCGTTATTGTTCCGGAACCGAGAAGCCATGCTATAACGCCTAAGAATCCCGAGTCAGCCCAGAGTGCAGAGACCCAATGTTTAGCAGAGGCGAATATCCTATTGAATTCCGCCGTGTTGCCGAGCCAAGTGGTTTGGACTCAGCAAGGAACAGAGGCGGTCTTAAGTCGCCTGGATCCTGGGCGTTGGCAATCTGTCACGTTTGTTTTGCGCCACACGCTCTTTGTCCCGCGTATCGTCACGGCGACAACAACAGGGATGACGCTACGGTATCATGTGCGGGTGGCTCAAGATGGGCAGGCGCAAAGTGTTTTACTGTCAGAGCCTGAAATTAGGGCGTTAACCCAATACACGATGCAACAACCCTATTCAGCGACTTTGAGCCAAGCTGGAGCGCTAGCCCTATTGCCTCGGGACTTTAACAGTGCGGAGGTGCTGCATCCGGGTGCCCCGAAAATCTTGATACAACAAGGGCCTGCGTCGGTGCTAGGTTTAACCTACCAAGTTTCGGACAAGGGACAACAAGCCTATATTCCGGTAGGGTGGTATTGGTGGACGCATGGGCCGACGGTGTTTCCACCCGCACCGTCATTACCGTCTTCGCCGTCAACGTCGCCCTCGCCTACGGCGTCCTCGGGACTGACGCCAGCTTCTTAAGGTGTTGAGGTGGAGGCGGACCACACGGCTTGATTTTTACCCCGCGCTTTGGCTTGATAAAGGGCTTCATCAGCTCGCGCGATGAGGGCCATCAATGGTTCCCCATCGTGCCATGACTGGGCGACGCCGGCGGATACCGTCACGGGTGTGGGGTAGTGTAACGAGAGGTCTTGCAAATGATAGTTGATGCGGGCTAGACGTTCTTTCAGGGCGGCCGAGCTGACGCTTAGCGGCAAGACCACTAAAAACTCTTCCCCTCCGTAGCGCGCGGTTAATTCACCGGTGCGGAACAGTTGGCGAAGGATGCGCCCAAAGTCACGCAGGACCATGTCCCCCACAATGTGCCCGAAACGGTCGTTAATTTGCTTAAAGTTATCCATGTCAAAGATGACCACCCACGACCGGAGGGCAGCTTGGGGCGACTTTTGATAGGACTCAAGCAGTTGGCGACGGTTGGGGAGACCGGTGAGGTAATCGGTGCCGGCTAACGTCTCAAAGTATCCGAGTTGACGCCGCAAGAGATACAACAGCACAGCGAATAGGGTGTAGAAGGGCGCCACAAACACAATGGAGTCCCAAGCATGGGGCAACGCCGGAGGCCAGAGAACGGCTCCGGCATAGCCTACGCCTAGCAATATGCTGACCCAAAACGCTTGGGCCACCGGCAGGGACCATGCAGCTTCCCACACAACGGCCACACTTAACAGAGGAGCGCTGACTGGCAGCCACTTCCACCAGTACATGTTTACGACCATGCTAAGGGCATCAGTCCACACTAAACTGCTGGGAGTTCGGTAATGGATGCGAATATAGGTGCGGATAGGCAGATACACCGCCCATAACACCGCGGAAGAGAGCATATTGGCACGCATGGCATGATGCGGCCAATAGACGGCTGTCATCGCGATGACGAGGCCTAAAAACAGCCAGCGGGCGTCATCGCCAAATTTTCTCGGATCACGCTCATATCGCCGGATCCACCACGATTGTTGTGCTTTTGTTTCTTTCATGAGAAGAATTTCGCTACAAATGATAAGATTCCTCTTTTATGAAGGAAAAACCATTCAATGCGGCAAACGCCAGCGCGCGAACCACGGATCTGTCATCATTTGAGCGAAGCTCGCTACAGGTAGCGGAGGCAAATGATGCTTTTGGCGAAAGCGATAGAGCTCGGGCGCCATCGTTTCGGGGCGCGACGAGGTAGAGAGCCCGGAGAAATAATAATTGGCGGTGATGAGGGGCAGCCTTTTCAGCGGAACGCCTTGGCGCGTGGCGCGAAGTACCCAATCCCAGTCGCTGTACGCGGGAATGTCAGGGTCAAAATAGCCGACTGTCTCGAAAATGGTTCGTGAGACCACCAGTGTGGAAGGAATGACGGGGCTGGTTTTGGTCAACATGCTAGGATGATAGGCAAAGCGAAAAGCGTCATGCCACCCTTCTTCCATATGGTAGAGTTCAGCATCGGTAAAGACCGCACCTTCTTCGTGATTTAAAGCCGAGAGTGTCGCGGCAAGATGGTTGGGCCACCATTCGTCGTCATCATCTAAAAATGCAATATACTGCCCTTCGGCCATGTGGACTCCCACGTTGCGCGCAATGGCAGCGCCTTGCCGCGGCTTTAAGCTCAGAGAATGGACCACAAACGGATACGCCGCAAACGCACTTTGCGGAAAGGGCGCACGACTTCCATCGTAGATGACGATGACGTCTAAGGGGCCTGGGTAGGACTGCGTTGCCACCGAATCTAAGGCTCGAAAGACTGTCGTGTCATGGATCGTCGGAATAATCACCGTAACGACGGGTGTCATGCAACCCTTCCTTCCAATTTTGTCATGGGACCCCTTCTTTTTTAAGATATCATATTAGAATGAATCACGTCCCCTTGTTGAGTGTTTGTTCCACAAACTAAGCCCTTCATAGAGACTGTAAAGGCCTGCTAGGACGAAACTATACGGCATGAACAACCATGCCATGCATCCGAAATAGCGCAGGCGACGGAGTTCCATGATCCCTAAAAGGGCAAGGTAACCTAAAATGGCCCATAAGAGGGTCGCCGTGGGATAGGCTAAAAATTTGCCGAGTGCGATAAGCGCTAATAGGATAGCCCATTCTCGCAAGGCACGCGTTTGGGCTTTTTTTACGGCGCGCTTTTGCTGGTGCCTAGTACATAAGCCGTCATGATATCCTGGGCACTGCGGGCAAAGAGGCTCAGCACAGAGCCGGCATGATTTAGGTGCTGTCGTACGGTGGCGTGGACAAGTTGGGACCGGCGGCGTTTTGGACCGCTCCCGCTCCGGGGGAGGAGGCTCGGGCGTGAGGGGGATTTTGGCCAGATGCTGGGTAATTTGGTTATAAGCCGAATTGATGGCCTTCATGCGTTCTTCTTGCAGGGCCGAACGGTCGGGATTTTCTTGAAACAAGTCGGGATGATTCTTCCGTGCTTGGCGAAGATAGGCTTGCCGGACTACCGTGAGATCATTGGTCGGTGCAATTCCCAGTACAGTCCATGGATCATGTTCCGCCATAGTATCCTCCTGCTTTCAGTATGCCCTGAGGCTTATCATATTTCTATGATGCATAGCCCATAAACATATCTTGACAGGGCAAGATCGCCAAGATGGCGGAGCGGAGGGGGCGTCAAGGGGCGTTTAGAATGTGCATTGACGATGCCATGTCAATCGGGACCGCAATGGCATGGCCATAGGGTTCATTGACCCAGTACACCGTGCTTCCGGATTGCCATGACAAATCCAATGCATTTTGGCCATGATGCTTGTGAGCCCAGGTCAAGACCCCCATGGTCGTATGCGGAAGTTGTACCCGATGAAGCTGTGAGGCAATGGCTTCGGCAGCCGGTTTCAATAGGGAGATGGGTGTGCGAGGTGGTCCTGAGACTTGGACAGTCCAATTCTTTTCAGTCCATGTGATAAGGGCTTGACGGCTATAGGCGTGGGCGGTGATGCCAAAACCTAAGGGTAAGGGCGACCCAAGACTTGGGGAAATGATGAGGAGCTGTTGTAAGAGGGTCTGCGCGTTGGCATTGCTTCCGTCATTTTGGCCACCAAATGAGACGCTTACGCTTTGAGGGGTGACAATATGGACGTCATAATGGCCATTTCCTGAGGAGATTGGACCAATGCTTTGCACCGCTACGTGCATAGGAGCCATTATGGTTATGTTTGTACTGGATAGATGCTGGACGGTTCTGGCTAAGTTTGCGGATAAAGGGGGCCTTTTAGACGGCAAATGACGAGGCACAATCGATGGGCTGTTAAGACCACATCCTGTTAGAGTGACAAGGCTTGTGGCCAGGGTTATCGAGAGCACAGTTTTATGCAAGTCAACAATGTCTCCTTTGGCGTCAGATCTCCTATGGGAAGCCGCGCGAGACCGCTAGGAGGCAACCCATAAGCGTACGTTCGCCTTAGATGGTATAGCCCGTAGGAGCCTATGACAATATCGCTTGGCGTCTCATAGGAGATTGAGACAATGTGCTCTGTCATGGATGTGCTCATTAAAGTCGTTACCGAAAGCTTTTAGCTGGGGAGCTTTAGTGTTTAAGAATATTGACGTAGCTCACATGGCGAATGCCGACCCCATAGTGATACACCATGGTGCCTCCTAAGGACCCTGTCCATGTAATCATAACCACGGCTAGCAGCAAAAAGAGGGTGGACAAGGGGGTCGATCGACCGCGGCCGGTGTTCCAAAATGACCATCCTTGCGTGCGCCCTGCTGGAGATGATTGCGGATAACGGGCGTAAAACCGAACGGCTATGGCGAGTAGGGCAAAAATTCCTGTGAGCACGGCATCACGTTGGTGAGCTCCTAGAAGAACCGTGGTTGTAGGGGTCCAGTGGACAAATTGCTCGGAAATCACACCCATGGCTGCGGCAACGGCACCGGCCAAAAAGCCTAAGATGGTGAGCCAAAAGCTGCTGCGATCCAAAAAATGGTCTGGCGTTTGAATGAAGCGTCCTGCGATATCAAGCGCCAAGGCTAAATAGAGCAAGGCAATGGGAAAATGCACAACCATGGGATGAATGGTGTGAGGGAAAAGATGAATGCCAATATGAATCCATGTCGTCAAAAATGCGGACCAAAGACCTGTGATGAAATGCATAATAACCTCCTTGGAACAACGGTTTATTTAACATTGTGTGGTAATTAAATCTGTGTAGCTCTGCTTCAGTAAAACGTCTTTGTATGAAAGAAGAATGAGAAGTGTGCAGGTCCGTCCCCACAATAGCATTTTGGAAGCAGGAATTGTACACTACGGACAAGAGGTCACGAACAGCATATGGTAATGAGACAATAATTGAGGTGAATGATGCGCAGCACTGGTGACACTGACAAAGAGGCGGCGTTTCGGCTGCGAGGTTTCCGGCGAGCCGGACAGCTGTTCCGTCTTCTTGGAAAAATTCGACCTGTTTTCAAATTGCCCCAGGAACTTTTTACGGATCAATTAGACGCCCCCGTGGAGATTGTCCGTGACGATGTCGGCGTGCCGCACATCCAAGCCGCGACCATGAAGGACGCATTATTTGTCCAGGGCTTTATTCATGGTCGTGAACGGGCTTTCCAAATGGACATATCCAGGCGCCTGCCCTTAGGGCAGCTTGCCGAAATTTTAGGACCTCAAGCGTTATCGTATGACCGTTTTATGCGTTCTCTGAATGTCAGCCATTGGGCCGAGCAGGCTCCGTCCACGTGGTCAGACAATACGCGTGAATATGTTGCGGCCTATGTGGATGGCGTGAACTATGCCTTTAAGAGCCAACCTTTGCCGCCCGAATACCGTTTTTTGCAAGTGCCGCTCAGACCATGGACGGTGCATGATACCAATGCGATTATCTATCAATTGGCGTGGACCTTGAACTCGATTTGGCATAGCAAATGGGTGTATGACGCTTTGGATGATGACGATGATGTCAAGGAATGGCTGTTTGGGGCCTTGGGGGTTGAGATTCCGACGATTGTGCCAGGAACCGGTTCTTATGAACCGTGGATTCCAGCAACCGGGGCAGGATCAAACAACTGGGTCGTAGACGGTACCCGTACGGAGAGCGGCGGGCCCTTATTAGCTAATGATCCCCATTTAATGCCTCAATTGCCGTCTATCTGGTATGAGATGTTTGTGGAAGGTGGGGCTCTGCATGTTTTTGGGGCGTCTTTGCCTGGAGCGCCGGGCATTATCATTGGTCAGAACCAGGATATTGCGTGGGGTGTCACTAATGTAGACCCGGACGTTCAGGATTTATATCGGCTGCATCTGGAACCGGGAACCACCCGCTACGTGGTCGATGGGGAAACATTGTCGTTGACCGAGCGCGTGGAGACTTTGCATGTGCGAGGAGGGGCTGATGAAACACTGTCGTGTTATGACAGCGTTTGGGGGCCTGTCATCTATAAGGAGTCGGATCAAGCCATTGCCTTAGCCTGGACAGCATTTCAACCCTTGCCGATGGTGCAAGCCGTCTTGCGCTTAGACCGCGCCCACGATTGGGAAACCTTTAATACGGCGCTTGCGGAGTGGTGGGTGCCCGCTCAAAATTTTGTGTATGCCGATCGTGCGGGACATATTGGCTATATCGCTGCAGGCCGAATTCCTACGCGCTCTGGTGGACCGTGGCGAGGCATTGTGGATGGGCATGATGGACGGTTTCGCTGGACGGGCTGGGTGGAATGGACGGAGATGCCGCGTTTGTTTGATCCGCCTCAAGGCTTTATTGTGACCGCCAACAATCCGGTCACAGGCCAAGATGCGGCGACGGTGCTATTTGGCCGCTATTCGCTCGGTGCCAGGGCTAATCGTATTCAGGAGTTGATTCAGCGCCAACCGCGCCATAACGCGGAAAGCTTCAAGGCGATTCAACAAGATATTTACTCCGGTCCACTTTTAGCATTGGCCCAGAAATTGTTGAGAGAAGATGTGCCACAGGAGTGGAGGACAATTCTGGAGGATTTCGACGGTCACGCCAGAGCCTCTAGCCCTGCGCCCACGCTTCTGTATTTCTTTGCGTTAAGTGCTGTGCCTCCCTTGATCCGGGAGCGTTTAAACCAACCCTTTTTTCCGAACCAAAAACCCCGGGTTCCAGGCAGTCATCCTTTTCCCGAAACGCTGTGGGAACTGTTAGGGGAACGGTTAATTCCAGCGCTATTGGCGCATTGGAGCCAAATCGACCTTGCCTTGGCAGTAGAAAGAACACAAAAGGCGTTGTCGCAAACGCTGGGTGACGTTGACCATTGGGCGTGGGGCAATGTTCATCAGGCGCGTCTTTATCATCCGTTAGCGGAAGTCAAAATATTGGCTCCATTATTTGGTCGGCAATCCATGCGCATGCCGGGCGACTTGTATTCGCCGCTGCAGGCTGCTTTCCCGCTTGACCCGCGCTTGCCGTGGCCGCGCTGGGTCTCTTTTATGCCCAGTTACCGCCAAATCATGGATGTTAAGACACCGGTGGAATCGTTAGCTGTGCATCTCACGGGGCAGTCCGGGCACCCCCTGTCTTCGCACTATGACAATCTTATGGGCGCGTATGTGGCCGGGGATTATTATCCGTTGGGGCCTGGGATGATGACGCATTTATGGTTTATGATGAGGCATGAGGATTAGGCGACGGATAGTGGACATGCCAAAAGTCATAGACGGTATGCCTGTCCCATCCCAAATCCCAAGGAACGTGGTAGCGGTCAGCCGTATGGGTGTCGACCACAAGATAGCCCAAGCGGTCGGTGCCGACCACAATGGCGGTGTGGACCGTACGCCCATGTTCAATATAACTGATGAGATCGCCCGACACGAGATTATTGACCGCGCCGTGCGGAAAGCGCTTTGTCGGCTGGGTGAGTTGGCTATAACGGCCCTGGGCCATCAAGGTGGCTCGCCCTGTGGATTCTAGAAAGTATTTGAATCGTGCGGCATTGGCCCAAGCCGGACTTCCTTCACCAAGCCTCGCGCTATATTCCCAGACGGGTGTTTGCCGAAATCCTGCAGCTGCTAACGCTTGGGAAATGAAATTAGTGCAATCGCCTCCGTCCCCGTTGTAGTCGATATAATGCGAATTGTAACGACCGCCATTTCCGCAACCGGGCGCTGCTCCGCAATAGCGATTGGCATAGTCAACGGCTAGGTTGTGAGAACGCACAGAAGGCGCCTGGTAATGCGGTGTGAAATCGTCGGCCGGCCGCACAGGGCCAGGGATGTGCGTATCTTGATTCAGAGGGTCGGTAAAATCGTCGGATGCAATTCGCCATTGTCCGTGTAGTGACTGCAATACATAATCATGGCGGATACCCAGCCCAAACGCATCCGACAAGGTCCCTTTTTGTACTTGGTAGCGTTCACTGACAATCGCAAAAACGTGAACCAAGCCATTTGTTCGGAACTGGATACCGGGCGTCCGAAGACTCACCGTGACGCGCTTAAAGGCTATTTGCCGAGATTTGGCCCACGCCGACAAATAGGCTTCGCGCTTTGTCGCCTCATGAAGGGCCGCATGCGCTTGGGGAGTAAAGACCTGCTCTAGGGCTTGGCGATTGTGGGTCAAGATGGCGTGGTCCTCTTGGGTCACCAAGTGCTGCAAGGCGCTTTTCACGGCTTGTTCAGGCGGTGTTAAAGGCGCCGGCTGATAAGCGCTGAAATGAGGGCTAAAGGTTGCCGCATTGATGATGATTAAGCTTGCTGATAGGAAATGAGTGTTCATAATTTTCAGGATGGCATATTGTCCTCATCGCTATACGCTGACCCCCCGATGTTTTACATCGGCATTACAGGCATAGGGAGGAATGACCTGTGAAGGCCGTTCTCTTTGATTTGGATGATACGTTGTATGACCGGTATCCGGCTATTCGCACTTACGCCCAACACTATTTTTACAAAGATTTTGGGCCGCAGCTTAGCACGATCGATCAAGAATGGCTGGCCCAGGCGCTAATAACAGCGGACGGTGGCCCTCTGCGCGGAGGGCGCGAAGCGATGCAAGCGTTGCAACGGGCGTTGCCGTGGCTTCCGGGCAAGATGCCTTCTTGGCAGGAGTTGTTGGCACATTGGCAAGCTTATTTTCCGTATTGCAGTCATTGGACGCCGGAACTGGACCAACTGTTGCGCTCATTATCCCAACTTGGGTGGAAAATAGGGATTGTCACGAATGGCCCGGGGCCGGGGCAAAGACAGAAGATTGATACCTTGGGTATCGGAAATTATTTGGACGCTGTGGTGATTTCGGGCGAGTATGGAGTGAAGAAGCCTGATCCAGCAATTTTCATGGAAGCTTTGCGTCAGTTGGGTGTAGTAGCCCATCAAAGCTGGTTTGTCGGCGACAATCCGGCAACAGATATCGCGGGGGCTGTGTCTGCGGGGCTCAAAGCGATTTGGCTACGCCGCTATCATAGGCCTTGGTACGGGCCTCTGTCTAAGCCTCCTGTTTGCAAAGATTCCATGGTTGCGGTGGGCGAGTTTCTTGTGGGCTGCAACAAAGACTAATAGGGCGTCAAGTGACGTCAGACCTCATTACATCGTTATACCAGATAAGGGTGACGATAGGAGGCTCTGCGTTGGTAGTCAATGAGGGAGACGTTACGCCCATGGGTGTGGTCCGATGCCGCTTTCGCATTCGGCCTAGCGTATGGTACATCGTGACCGACTGCACAGTCTGCTTGTTTTGCTATTCAGCGACAGCGTCTGCGTTGTTACCTTCGGAAATTTTGCACGGGGGGAAAAGATGGGGGCAGGGAATTCTCTTTGATCGCCCCCATATGCGTAGGATTTTTTTCCTATGGCCCCAGTGGGAGCAAAGGTTGCATGCTTTAGGAGATGAGATGCCAGAACGGCGGGCTCTTAAGCCTCGCAAATAACAGGTAGGGGCCTTGGGACGCGGATTTTTCATCTATTTCTAAGAATTTGGGGATAAAACATACGAGAACACGAATTGTGCGATTTCAGATCTCAAGGATTGACGACGAGTCATCGTGTATCATAGGTATGGTCTATCATGCCATACTATAGGGAGGTCCAAAGAGTGGGTCAAGATTTGCCGTCAACGCGTGAACCCTTGCCCGAATCCCCCAAAAAGCCGGCAAGGGCGATTGCTCATGGAGCTCTTTTGGCCTTCTTAGTTCTCTTGTCCCGCTTATTCTTTGAAGAAATAGGAACCTTAGCCTATATCTATCTGCCGCATGCCTGGGTCGATGCGCCCCAAGGCGAGATTCCTCCCCATGGTGGACTATGGTTTCAAAGTTTGTTTGGGATCTGGGCGCATTGGGATGGCTATTGGTATTTATCGATTGCGCAGTTTGGCTATCAAGGGCGTACCGCGTCGAGCGCTTTTTTCCCCTTGTATCCTTGGTTGATGCATCTGCTGGGTTCAAGCATTTGGGCCGGTTTGGGAATTAGTTTGGTTGCATTTACCGTCTCCGTCGTCGTGCTATATTTGTGGGTTTCAGACCAATGGGGTCCGGCCGTTGCTTGGCTGGCGGTATTAGTCTATGCGTTTTTTCCTACGGGATTTTATTTAAATGCTGTCTATACGGAAGCGCTGTACACGGCTTTGGCCTTTTCCACCCTCTACGCTGCCCAAAAGCGTCGGTATTGGTGGGCTTTTGTGCTGGCGGCATTAGCCACTTTGACAAGTATTTATGGGATTTTGCTATCGCTTTCGCTGTTTGTTCTCGTGTGGAAGCAAGAACGCCGGTTTTGGCGCGCTGTGGGATTTAGTATCGGGTCGGCGTTAGGTCTTTTGGTATACATGGCGTTTTTGACGTGGCGTTTTCACGATCCGTTGATGTTTCAATCGGTGCAGTCCGATTGGGGCAGACATTTTGCTTGGCCATGGGTTACCTTAGTGACGGCTTTTCACGCAGCGTGGGCCAATCGTCAAGTGGTGTGGAACTATCCCTACTTGTTTAGTCCGGGCCCCGCTCAAGGACCCGTTATTAATTTTTATAACCTGATTTTTATGGTAGGTAGTCTGATAGTTCTAGTCGTGTACGGTTGGCGATTGCCGCTTTACCTCTGGGCTTATTTAGCCCCAGCACTGGCCGTGACGTTGTTCTTTCCAGCCTATAATCAACCGCTGATGTCCTTTCCTCGTCTTATCTTCGAAAATTTCCCCATTTTATTGGTGCTTGCCATAGCGCTTGCAAGACGCCCCTGGTGGCGTTTTGCGTATTGGAGCGTTTGCTTGTATCTGGGCGCTTTACTGACGGCGCTTTTTGCAACAGCCCATTGGGTAGCGTGATTTTCGGTTGCGCTTGACTTAGAAGCAGTTCTTTGGTGTGGGCTTGTTGAATATTTTTTACCGCGTTATAAAAATTAGTTCATTCATTCCTATCTCTTTGTGATAAGGTATATGTGTTAATTCGTACTGAGAGGAGGGCTTTGGAGTGACTCATGTCAAGAAATTGGCAGCCGCAGCGACCATGGGGATTTTAGCAATGGCTCTTGCGGGTTGCGGTTCACAACCTACTATCGATGCTTCCCAATGGATGGTTAACCATCCGGGAACACACACCGTCGATTTGAAGATCGAAGGAATTTATAGTAGTGCGCAACAGAGCAATACTTTTGACGGATTTACTGATGGCCAGCTCGTGGTGACTATTCCGGTTGGATATCATGTGAACATGGATTTCATTAATAAAGGACCGATTCCCGAATCCATCGGAATTTATAAAAACCATCATCTTGCGTTTCCTGGTGCCGGCCAATCCTATCGCCAAGTCGTAACGTTCCCGACGGCGGGATTATTGCCTGGACAGTCGCAGTCTTATTCATTTACAGCAAGTCAGGTTGGCACTTATACCCTAGCGGATATGTTGAATGGGGATCCCAATAATACGCCGACCAGTGGTGTATGGGATATTGTCAAGGTTGTTCCCTCGGGCAACCCGTCCATGAGCAGTTAACGACGCGGCGAGGAAGTCGCTTTCACGCGTTGAGCAACAAAGATTAAGGTCCTGGGGTTTGGCTGGACAACATACCGGTGCAGGGGCGGTTTCTACGTCGCCTGCGTCAAGAGGTTAGCTAAACTCGCGATGCATCCGGTGGTTTAAACAGAAGCCGCCCACACAGTATGTTGTGAAACAAATTCGGCCTACGGGACTTTATATCGCAATATTCAGATTATTATTGGAGTCATATTGGGGAGGAGGGTTCCACGTGAGCAAAGTACCAAATGAACCGCCGATCGAGTCTCCAGAGCCTCAACAGCCAGAGTGGAGCCGGCGGCAATTTCTCGTGGGCACGGCGGCGATTGGCGTGGCCGGCGCGGTGACGTTGTTTGGGCGCCAGAGTCTCGTGAATGCGG
>NZ_NWUL01000025.1:0-79577 GCF_002903155.1 Sulfobacillus sp. hq2
TCCTCCACACGAGGATCCTCCGGAAAGGGGCTGCCGTGAATAGCGGTTGTCCATATTTGTCCCAAGAATTGGGCAGCTGCTGATACCACCTTTTCGAAGGGGTGATGATGCAAGTGAGCCTTCTCGACACGGCCGATTATCGGCATCTGGGAGGGGACGACATTATTGTATCTAATCCCGAAGACATTTTTGGCGATTACCGGGTACGGTGGCGCCATGCCGAATATCTGCTGCACGTCAAGCCAGCGTAACCCCTTACACGCCTCCCGTCACGATAACCCCGGCAGCCTAGAACGGCCATTGCCCTCTTGACTGCTACGCTTGCCGGGGCTCAAGCCCGCGTATCCCCTTTACGACGCTCTTGTCGTCGCTAGTCAACCCCTGCGCACCATGGTATGATGGAAGCGTGTTACAGCATGAGGGGTGCCGATTTGTGCTGAGAGGCTTACCGCCAACCCTAGAACTTGGCCAGGTAATTCTGGCAAAGGACGATGTGCTCATCCATCCTTGCTTACGACGGACGCGGTATCTTTTCGTCATAGATGCTTCTCCCCTCTAGTCGAGTGCACGGCCGTGAAACTAACAGGCCTATTCCAAGCAGACAAGAGGAGGATATTCGTGATTTCCCCAGATATTGACACTCATCAGGTATGGCACGTGGAGCGTAACGGGATTAACCCTATCAATGCATCCGGACGCCATGGTACAGTCCGACAAGTCTTTTGGTTATGGTTTGCCGGCAACTTATCTTTTACCTATCTTGTCATTGGCGCTGTCGTTTGGAGCTACGGATTGTCGTTAGGCCAAAGCGTCTTGGCCATTGCTACGGGATTATTGTCCTTTGCCGCCATTGGGTATCTTGGGATCCCGGGCAAAGTCACGGGCCTACCGACCATGGCCTATTCGGAAAAGTACTTTGGACCGAAAGCCAATCGCTTCATTGCCCTAATTGCCTGGTTGAATATGGTAGGATGGGAAACCATTGTTCTCATCATTGGCAGCTATGCTTTGCAAACTGTGTTTCATCTGGTCTTCGGCGTCCCACTCACGGCGGTATGGTTGGTTGCGTCATTGGGATTGACGGCTTCCGCAGAATTATTTTTAGCTTTTCTAGGCCACGCGACCATTGAATATTTGCAGCAACGGATCTCGTATATTTTTGGCTTTTTAACGTTGCTAGTAGTTCTAGCCCTCTTGCCGCATACGGCATGGCATGCCGTTTGGACGCATTCAAGTGGCTCTTGGCTGAAGGGAGTTATTCCGGCTATTACGATCGTAGTCGCCGTCAGTGCGTTATCATGGATTACGACGGCGTCCGATTATACCCGCTACTTACCCCACCATCTTCCTAATCGGCGGATTGCCTACGCAGCCACCCTGGGCTCCATTATCCCCACGTTGGGATTGATGCTTACCGGGTTACTCTTGGCCCAGAGCGCGCCCGCATTGGCCACCGCCGCGAATCCCGTCGAATTCTTGCTGCATTGGCTTCCGCTATGGGCACAAATTCCTTATCTTATTATTACGCTCACAGGCATGTTAGCCGGCGGCATCTTGTGTGCCTACTCCTCCGGTCTTAGCCTTTTAGCCGCTGGAGTTAAGGTGCCGCGATCTCGTACGGTCGGTATTGATGCCGTTCTTTCCATTACCGCCAGTCTTTACGTGTTACTCGTTTCACAAGGTTTCTTAAATAGTTTTGAGGGGTTTCTTGAGCTCATCGCCACATTCTTGGCACCATGGGCGGCCATCGCCCTCCTTAATGTGCGCCAAATCCAACCAACCGCACCCTCACGTGCCATCATCGCATGGCTAATTGGAGCCGCCGTGGCTCTGTCCACGACAGCCACCCCCGTATTTACGGGCCCCCTCGCCGTGGGCATTTTTAACGGGTCCTCTTTGGGATATTTTGTGGGTTTTGCCGTGACGGCCCTGGTGTACATCAGTGGCAAGCGCCAATCCCCAGGCGGTCCGTTCTAAAGCATAAACCGCGAGCGCAAGGAACATCCCTCGCCTCGCGGTTTTCATTGCTCTTGCCTCAGCTTATTGCGCTGATTCACTCGGCGGTATCATTCCCAACTGATGGCCCCGTTCCTTGGGAATGCGCTTGGATATCCCATAGACATAGAAAACGACGGGAATCAACACCACAATCCAAATCAGCGCCGAAAGACTAAGAGGATAGGCGATGGGCCAAACCGATTCGTATAGAACGATCCAAAACAATCCGATGGCTAATATAGGCAGCACTACATGTTGTAAAAAGTGACTTTGTTTGTGTTCGGACCGGAATAAGCGCATCAAGGAGACATTCATCAAGGTGTGAGACGTCACCAGCCCAAACAACACCGCTGTCGTCATCACATTAAAAGCGGCCGACGGACCTAAAAGCGACCCGGCCACGACAGCCATGACCACCGCCATCCCTGCTAACAACGTCACGCTGCGGCCCGGCGCGCGACGGCCATTGACTTGCGCAAACCCCGTATTTACCAGGTTATCTCGCCCAATCGCAAATAAGACCCGCGATGAACTCGTTAAGAGCGCGATGCTATCCGCCAACGCACTGTTTAAGGCTAAAATGACCAAAGATGCCGCGCCCACAGGCCCCAAATAGTGAAGAAATACCGTCACTCCGGGGGCATTAGCGGTAGAAAAGCTACTCATGCGAAACATGCCCCACCCCACTGTTAACGCATAGGCCGAGAGGGTTAAGGCCACTCCGGTTAACGTGAGTGAGACTAACGCCGCTTTCCCAATCAGCCGGCCTTGTTGGGTCCGCACTCCTTTGGCTTCCTCTCCTAACGAGCTATGACTTCCGATGCCGATAAAGCTCGTGATCGCAAAGACCATGCCCATCGCCACACCTTTAATGCCCACCGACCCGAACTGAAAGGGCACCAGAGGATGAGATGGATGAACTTTGGCCATAATAATGATGGATGCCACGATTAAAAAGCTGATTTCCACCAAACTGGTTGTCGCTAATACCTTAATCGATGGTCGAATGCCCAACACCGCCAAGAGCCAAGGTACCCCGATGAAGAACAATACGGCAACGATCCAGAAATAAGCGGGCAATGCCACGTGCAAGCGGTCCGCGAGTCCTGGCAAAAATACTCCGCCAATATAGACAGGAATCCCCGCCACACTCAGAATTTGGTAAAACACAACCATAAATCCTGTCACGAGGGCAGCGCGCGGGCCCAATCCCGCCGAAACATAGCTATAGTATCCCCCCGCTGATGCTCTATCTTTGGAGAGGTGATACAGCGTATTCACTTCAATAAACATTAACAGGAAAGCCAATAAAAAGGACAAAGGCATGGCGACCAAAGCAAAAGCGGCACCAGCCGTCATAAAAGCCACCACATCACAACTCGGTGCCATGCCCGCCAAACTCTGACTGACTAATCCCCAAAAGCCGACAACATCCGGTTGCAATGTCCCTTGCTTATCCGTCATTGTTGGTCCCCCGATCTTTTGCAATAAATTTGCATCTGCTGTGATATTACATAGCATAACAGTTATTGTCAAGTCTCCACTCGACTTGCTTCCATGCTGCGAAGCGGACCGACAACGCCACTTCGGCGGTGCCTAGCACAATCCATCACGCAGCGTATTGGGGAAGACGCCAAGACGTTGGTTGTTTCGCGTCTTATGCCCATGGGAGATTCTTGATGAATCTTTGGTCCACGACGTTGTTGTGTGGCTTCTGAAAACCGTTATTCCCTTCTTACCAACAAACATGCTCCGTAACCGTACCCGGCCCTATGGTGACCAATGGGTCACAGTTTTTTTCAAGTGGCTCTTGACATTTTGGTAGAAACTACTTAATCTGAAATTAGATAGCGTAGTAATCATAACAACTACTAAAAAGAGGCGACATACCATGGTAAATGAGGGGCGTTCAGACCGTATTATTCGCGTGATCATTGGGATTGTATTCGGACTCTTGGCCATTACCAAAACCGGTGGCGTTACCGGTGAGTGGGTTTTCGGGATTCTTGCCGTCGTGGCCATTGTGACAGGTATTACGGGATTTTGTGGTCTATATCGACTCTTTGGCATCCGAACCTGTCCCGTCCGCAAATCATAGAAAGCTTGATGGATTTTCAAAAAAGAGGCCCTGCATCGTATCGTGCAGGGCCTCTTTCTTAACAGGGTACCTATTAACAATTATTAAACTGGTAGCCATCCGATACACGCCGAATATGTTCCGGCCCCAATGATTGCCGGATGTGATGCACATGAACCTTTAACACGTTATCTGTCCATGGATTCCATCCATTTTCAAGGGCAGCGAGATTGAACGCGCGCACATTCCACGTTCGAGAGGGGTCCGAGACTAAAAGGGCTAGGGTTTGGGTAACGCGCCACGGTAGAACGATTGGCATCCCTTTGTGAAAACATTGACGGCGATTTAAGTCCACTCGAGTACATGACCCTTGGCTTTGCATGCGGTCCAACACCGTGCCGTCTGGCATTACGCGGACTACCCAAGGCCACTCTTGCAGGAGGAATAGCACAGGAATTCGTGCGCTTTGGGCTTGATCGAGCATTGCGCCGATCCATGCCGTGTTATCAAAGGACGCAAGTTCTACGCCAAGCACGTCAACCTTGGCGTCGCCCAGAACCTCAAACACCTGGTTTTCAGAGCTCAATCTAACGACAGAACCTCCAAACGAAAGCATCCCTCGCCAATACTCAGCATTACGGGCAAAGATACCCATCGTCCCTATCTGTCTCATGGATTTCCCACTTCCGAAATGTCAACTGACCATGGCATTCTTGGTTCCCAGAACTTCTCTCCACCACAGGGCCGAAAAAAATATCCGATTTGCCTTACCGATACAAAATGGTTCGGAAAAACCTTCCGCACGTGGTGAATCGCGACGCGCAATGTTTCTTGGGTCCACTGCGGCCATTGTTCCTGCACAGCCCACTGATTGCACTGCGCAAGGCTTAAAGCCCGCAGGGGCGAGGTGACAAAAACGTGCATCAGACGCAAAAGGTGATAGGGAATTGTCACCTCCGTGCCACGATGCCAACACCGCCGATTAGCCATGTCCACGCTAACGCATCCATCGAGCGCAGGAAGCCCAGCGTGAATTGGCACAATGGTCCAGTTGCGAGGCGTCAAATATTCACTACGGAGATGCACGACGTCATGTTCACGACACAATGCGGCAAGAGTCCGGTCTAATGCCTCTCCATTGGGCAGGGCATGAAGCGGAATCATCGCCTCCGCAATCCTCGCCTGCCGTGACGTCTCTTGCCCTACCAGTGGATGATTCACCGTCTCACCCCTCTCCCATTCCACCCTGTGATATGTGTCTGCATGCAGCATACCAAGAGGGTATGAACCTTTTATGAACACCGCGCGAACCTTTTGTGAAAATCGCGTTATATCATTTTGAAGCTCTTCCCATCATCTGAGATATAGTTCGTCTCAATACCGCACATACCGGCTTAATCGTGATATTATTAAGATTATGTTAAGAAAGGATTACGATTACGTTAAGGGAGGCGACGCCGATGGTGTTGGACGGAGCTATCTTCACCCTCATCGTGGCCTTTACAATCATATCGGGCATTAACGACGGCGGAAACCTGATGGCCACGTTCTTGGCCAGCCGCACCTTACGCCCCTTTACCGTCGTCCCACTTATTTTAATAAGTATTGGATTAGGTCCCATGGTCTTTGGCACGGCAGTATCCCATACCATTGCCGTCGAAATCATTAACTTTCAGGTGGCCGGGTACGGGGTGCTAACAGGAGCTCTGCTCGCCGCGTTGTTTACCCTGCTGGTTACCTGGAAAATGAAAATGCCCACCAGTACAACCGTGGCTCTAGGCGGCGGCATGATTGGCGCAGCCCTAGTGAGTGGCCACGCGCGAGATATCCATCTTCTTGGCATCGTCAAACTGCTTATTGGCCTATTAGGTTCCGTGGGTCTGGGGTTTTTAGCGGCATGGCTTTTAACACGTGCGATTTGGTGGATTTTAAGCCGATTAAGCGCCGACCGCATTCATCAATTGGAAAAAGGACAGTATCTTACCGCATTCTGGCAGGGATTGGCCTACGGCGCCAACGATCAAGAAAAAGCTATTGGCCTGATGGCGTTATTTTTTATGATCCTCCATCATCAAACACGCTACCACGTACCTATTGCCGCAATATTCTTACCCTTGGTATTTTGGGCCCTAGGGATGATATTTGGCGGCATTCGCATTGCGCGCACGGTTGGTAATCATGTGATTCGCGTCAATCCCATGAACGCCGTGAGCACCCAATGCGCTGCCGCGATTACGGTAAGCCTCGCAGCCATCGCCGGTTTTCCTGTCAGCACAACCCAAACCACGGACGGCTCCCTCTTCGGAACCGGCACGGCTTTGCGACCCGGCAGCGTCCGGTGGATTGTCGTCCGCAAGATCCTGGGAGTCTGGGCCTTGACCTTACCTGCTGCCATCGTACTGGGCGGTGGCATTATGGCTCTGTTTCTTTGGATTAAGTAACTATCCCACTAGGAGGTTATCATGAGCTGGAAAGATATCTTTCAAATGTCCCGTCAGGTTCAAAACTTTGACCGTTTGTTGGCTGACCAATCGCAATACGCCGTAACCATGGTTGGCTTGTTAAAAGCCTATGTGGAAAATGGCTCAGACGAAACCAAGCAGAGACAAATCGCTGAACAAGCCTCTGATTTAGAACACGCAGGAGACCGAGCGCGTATTACCATTGTCGAACAACTCTACCATACCTTTGTGACCCCATTCGACCGAGAAGACATAAACGATCTCTCGCAAGCTTTAGACGATATCGTCGATTACGCCGAAAACTCCATTAAGGAACTAGCCCTCTATCAAACCACGATAACATCTGAACTCTTACAAATGATCGACGTCATGGGCGAAGGGACCGCTGCACTTGCGGAGGCCGTACAATTGTTACCAACATCCTTGCGCAATGCAGGAGACCATGCTGTGCGAGCCAAGACGTGCGAAAACAAGATGGAAGGGCTTTATCGGCGCGCGATTGCTGACCTCGGCAGCGTGGATGACATCCATGCCTTGATTAAAATGCGCGAAATATACCGCCACTTAAGTAATGCCGCAGACCGCATGGACCAAGCGGCTAATGTTTTAATCCGAGTGGCCATTAAGCAAGGGCACTGATAACAGAATCCTAATCGCCACAGATTTCCGGCATTTCACCCTAAGCAGCCTCGTATTTTCCAAATCCCTGGTGTATTCTGAATCCACTAGAACTTTGAAATGAAAAGAGGGTGACCGATGGACTTAATCAATCCCCGCATTCACCAAGAACTACACAAAGCTCGCGATTGGCAATCGTATTGGGCGCAGGCTGCTAAGCGCGTACACTGGACTAAGCCATGGCAATCAGTCTTTGAATCTGACCCCCCGACATTTCGCTGGTTTAGCGGTGCTACTACAAATCTTGGCGCCAACGCCGTGGACCTATGGGCCCAAAGGTCCCCAGGTCACGCCGCACTTATCGCCCTGACCGAGAATGGCGATGTGCGCACATACACGTACGCGCAAATGGCCGCCGAAGTTCACCGTCTCGCAGCCGGATTTCTGGCCTTAGGCATACAACCAGGAGATCGTGTCGCGATATACATGCCCACGGGACCTGAAGCCATTTTTTCAATGCTTGCCCTCTCCCGCATTGGCGCTATTCACATGGTCGTTTTTGCCGGGTTCGGTTCTGCGGCCTTAGCCCAGCGGATTGAGTTAGCCCAAGCCACGGTCTTAATAGCCAGTGACGTCTCCCATCGCCGGGGCAAAGTGATTCCCCTCTCCTCCATTGTCGCAGAGGCCTTGCACGATCCGCATTCTCCCGTCCGAACTGTTATCTGGCAGCAAAGGACGGATCACGCGTTACCGCCAGTACCAGTACGCACGGTTCTGTGGAATGACTTGCGACAAGAAGCCCCTTCCCACACATCTGAAGCGATTCAGCTCGAATCGAACACGCCAGCTTTTATTCTGGCCACCTCCGGAACCACAGCGCGCCCTAAATTAGTCGTTCACATGCACGGCCCTTATCAAGTCGGTATTTTGCACGCCTCCCAGATTTTGTATGGCTTATCGCACCAAGATGTTTGGTGGTCAACCTCGGATATTGGATGGATTGTCGGACATAGTTTTATCGTTTACGCGCCACTTCTGGTGGGCGCTACCACCATCAGCTACGAAGGCGCACTGGATTTTCCCTCCCCCGAACACTTTTACCGCATCATTGCTGACCACAAAGTTAGTGCGATTCTGACAGCCCCAACAGCCGTCCGCTTGTTAATGCAATACGGCACAGATGTCGCCCGCAAACATGACTTGTCAAGCGTGACGCGCGTCTTCTCGGCCGGTGAACCTCTTAACGCCCCGGCTTGGGAATGGTTTCAACATGACGTTTTTAACAACCAGATTCCCGTTATTGACCACTGGTGGCAAACGGAAACGGGCGGACCTGTCATAGGCAATCCCTATCCGCTGGGGCTGCTGCCGATTAAACCTGGCTCGGCGGGAATTCCGCTGCCCGGCTACGGTGTTGAAATAAGGCAGCCGGATGGCACACGAGCTGCCCCCAAAGAGACTGGGAGTGTTGTCATTACCCATCCATTTCCAGGGCTCACCCAAGAATTATGGAACGATGCCGAACGCTACCGCACCTCATATTGGGAGCAATTGCCTGGTGTTTACCTGACAGGAGATGCAGCCAACATCGACGAGGATGGCTACGTGTGGTTTAGTGGCCGCGCAGACGAAATCTTAAAGATTGCTGGGCACCGGATTGGCACAAGCGAAGTCGAAACAGCCATCTTGCGACACCCTGCGGTGGCAGAGGTAGGTGTGACAGGAGCTCCCGACCCCTTGCGCGGGGACGTCATTGCTGCGTTCGTGGTCTTGCGTCCCGGGCTTGAATCCTCACCACAACTCGCCGACGAAATTCGGCAAACGGTGCGGCGCGAACTGGGGGCGGTCGCCGTTATCGGAGCCATCGAGTTTGTAAAGATCCTGCCCAAGACGCGTAGCGGAAAAATTATGCGCCGGGTATTGCGTTCAGTAGTTCGCGACGAGAATCCGGGAGATGTCTCGACCATCGAAGATCCCACAGCGGTTGCGGCATTAACAGAAGTCTGGCATCAAGGTCATTCTCAATAGGCCTTAGAAAAAGGGGGCCGAATGGCCGCTTCGAACCCTGCAGCATTAAAAGCATGTCAATGAAGCCTAGGCAAGCCGCCACAGACGTGCCTTGCCTAGGCCATGCTATTTAGAAACAGGATAACGTCTGCCAATGTCTAGTGCGTGAAAGATTGGAGGAAAAATGCATGACGGGGATGTTCATCCTTTCGCCTCTTCTTCGCTATGTTCACCCCATGATCCATGCGATGAAGGCTTGATAATGCAACAAAAATCCCCTGGTAATGGATGGAGATTAGAGCAGGACAGCTATCCGCAGCGAACGGAAGTATCCCGCCGTTTTCCTAGGACGCACAAACTGACTGTTTAGTAACACTCTGCTGCGAATCGGGAGGAGCCCTCGATCTGGGAATGCCTCTCTTAGGGTCTCTTCGCATTCCGGATGTTCTCCAATACCCCGTCTATCGCTTTACTTAGACAAAATGGGAAGAGCCCCCTTAGGACAGTCAAGCCTTCTTATTGCTGGGCTTTCCACGCCGCCTGCCATGCTTGCGCCGCCATTTGCACCGGATCAAAAGGACTAGAAACCGGTGGTGTATAGCTTAAGTCCCAATCGTTGACATCATCGACTAAGGCACCTTGCATGAGGCCTATCGCGAACAAATCGATTCGTTTGGCGACTTCCGCCCCATATTGTCCCATTATCTGAGCGCCTAACAAACGTCTTGTGTGCTGATCTCCCGTGAGGCGGATCCACAGCGGAGAAGCTCCGGGATAATAGACCTTATGGTCGGTCAGTTCTGATTCCACTGTTAAAGGTGTAAACCCAACTTTTCGGGCCTCTTCTTCTTTGAGCCCCGTTCGTCCCACAACCCAATCAAAAATCTTCACAACCTGAGTGCCGACCACCCCGCGAAACACAGCCTGTCCACCTGCCGCATTGATTCCTGCAATCCGCCCTTGCTTATGCGCCGTAGTTCCCAAGGGGAGATAAGTCGTGCCTAGTAATTGATGCTGTGTGATGACCCCATCCCCCGCGGCCCAAATATGCGCGCGATTGGTGGCCATCCGCTCGTCTACCACGACCGCTCCTTGATGCACATGGAGACCCGCACTCTGAGCCAAGGACGCATGAGGACGCACCCCCACAACAATCATAACCATGTCTGCGTCAAGGCGTTCTCCGGTATGACAAGTTAACACCAGCCCTTGCCCAGCCCTTTCAATGCGTTCAATCGTCGTGTCGGTCATCACGTGGACTCCGTGGGCGCCCAAATGGCCCGCCAATCGATGAGCGAATTCCCGGTCGACAGTCGGAAGCACTTGGGGCAGCCGTTCAACCACCGTTACCGTCATGTGACGATGCGTCAACGCATCCGCCATTTCCAAGCCAATGTAGCCAGCCCCCACAATCACAGCGCGCTGGGGCTGATATTGAGCAATAAAGCGGTCAATACGGACGGTATCCTCCATGTCATGCAAGCTAAACACCCCAGGCAAGTCCCGCCCCGGAAGAGGAGGTACAGCAGCCTGAGCCCCCTGGGCTATCACCAACCGATCAAATGGGACAGAACGCTCCACTCCTTGATGTACCACGTGCAGCACTTGCGAATCCCCATCGACCGCGACTGCTTCTGTATTGAGATGCACATGAATTCCTAACGCCTCAATATCAGACAATGAGCGGTGCGCCAGTTTTTCCACGGAGGGCACTTCGCCACCCAAAAACATGGGAGCGCCACAGACGCTATAATTCACCCATTGGTCCTTCACTATCATTTCCACATGCAAGCTCGAATCGGTGGCCTTGGCCCACAAGGCTGCCATTACCCCCGCATCGGATCCTCCCACAACCACCACACGCGTCTGTGCCATCCCGTATCTCCTCCATCCATCCATGGGTTCATTATCTAGGTCAACGCTAAAAAGCCCAGGCTGACCACGCCCATAGCCCAAGCAAGGACGCGGCCAATACTGGAATGGTCAATGTAATCCCCACACGCATGTAATAACCCCATGTGATGCGAATACCACGCCTATCAAGAACATGAAGCCACAACAAAGTCGCCAACGACCCAATCGGGGTGAATTTCGGGCCCAAGTCACAGCCAATGACGTTAGCATAAGCCATTAACGTCCGAATCCCGTGGGAGAGGGCAGCCCCATGAATGGCTAACGCATCGATTAGAACGGTTGGCATATTATTCATCACCGATGAGAGGGCCGCGGCCAATACGCCAGCGCCCATGACGCTAGCGAGTCCCCCATGTTGTCCCAATGCCGATAGCAGGTGGGCTAAAATATGTGTCAAGCCCGCATTGCGCAAGCCAAACACCACAACATACATGCCAATGGAAAAGACGACAACCTTCCATGGCGCCTCGCGAACCACAGTCGGTACGCTAACAGCGGGACTGCGGTGCGCGATTGCCAGAAAGATTAAGGCGGCCCCTCCCGCAAAAATCGCCACCGGCCAATGCAAAAGTTGACTAGCAAAGTACCCGATCACTAAAAGCGCCAGCACAATCCATGCGGCATGAAAAATTCGTGTATCCTTAATGGCATCTTGTGGACGAGCCAACGTCCCGACATTAACCACTTTGGGTAGTGTTCGGTGATAAAATGCGAAGAGCGCCAACAAACTTATGGCCAGCGACACAATATCCACCGGCACCATACGGGCGGCATAAGAGGCGAAACCGAGGTGAAAATATCCTGCCGATACAATGTTGACCAAATTCGAGACCACCAGTGGCAAGGATGTCGTGTCGGCAACAAACCCACTGACCATAATGAGGGCCAACGTCGCTTTGGCATCAAGGTGCAATGCTTTGGCTTGTTCATAGACAATGGGGGTAAGAATTAACGCGGCGCCATCATTGGCGAAAAACATGGCTACCAACGCTCCTAAAATACCTAACCCAATAAATAAATGCCGTCCATTGCCCTTGGAGGCATGCGCCATATGCAGCGCTGCCCACTCAAAAAACCCCACGGCATCGAGAATTAAGGAAATGAGGATGACCGCCACAAAGGTCAACGTCGCATCCCAAACAATACCGACCACTTGCCCTACATTACTCCACGATACAACGCCCGTAAGCAGTGCTAGCGCTGCTCCTGCGGACGCACTCCAACCAATCGATAATCCTTTGGGCTGCCAAATCACCAGGCCCAAGGTGACCACAAAGATTGCTAACGCCAGATAACCCATAGCACCCTCATCACTTGTGTCTTGAATAGATTCCAAAAAGACGGTGGCAATGCGGAGACTTCAAAAAGGCTCGCTGTGCCGGTTTGATAATCTAACTCTTGCTTTATCATCGCAAGAGTTTGACAATCTGTCGAATCGCCTCTGCGCCTGTTATTTCCTCTTCTTGCCATGGTATGCCCACTATTTCACGCACGCGATAACGTCTTTGCAATTCCGTTAAATAGTCCCGTTGTTTGGTAACCGGCAACTCCAGCAACCTTAACGTATGGCCTGTCGGAGCCGTGTCAAAAACTACCCAGTCGTAGGCGGGGTTACGCAAGCAGGCAATAAATGGGTCAAATGTCGCCATCTCTTCCGTACAGGGACCGCTCATCTTCTCATCTGCAGCGTGAACAATCGTTTCCGGAAATAACACCCGCAAGGGGGCTAACGCACGCTCTTTATACGCCGCAAGAGAGGCTTTAGAATCGATAGCCTGTACAAAGAGGCCATTGACCGCTTCTACCGGTTGAGGCTCAAGACCCACAGGCTGCCCAAAAACGTCTCCCAGATTGGACGCCGGATCTGTTGTCACCAACAGCGTGTTCAAGCCTTTTTGCGCTAGTGCGACCGCCGCTGCCGAGGACAGGGACGTCTTACCCACCCCTCCCTTGCCTGAAAACAGCAGATAATGCGTCATGTCAGCCCTCCTGGCGGCCACAAATATCTTCATAAGAGGGATACTGCCCCATTGTAAGGACAGCCCCTTCCACCGTAACAATCGGAAGCGCCTGATACACAACGGTATCGGAGACGAAGGCGTCCGGATTGTGACTCAACATATAGCGGGCTACCTGGTGCCCCTCATGTTTCAATCGTTCAATCAGGGTCGCTACTCGGACCAGTTGCTGAGTGCGAGGCCAATAAGTTCTCGGTTAATACCCGTAACCGTGATTTCCTCTTTTGTTAGATTCATGTATAATTATATCATTATCTATAAATAGCAACATGTGTGCTGGGAACATTCTTTACCTTATGATTTGATGGAGCGTCCTAGAGGAAAACTTCCCAAAATACGACAGCCTGGCACGCCCTGTTGGACATTAACCCACTCAACTTCGGAGATGTCCCAAAATAACGCAGACCGGTGTTGCTCAACCAGATGGGTGAGGCGTGCTTCAACGGCTCCCGCAGTCGCAGGATTGACGCGCGCCATGGTGATATGGGGAATAATCTCTTGATGCTTACCTTCATACGGTGGATATGTTCGAAATTTTTGCCAAATCGTTTCAAATAGCGTCATCAACTCTGGCGTTACTGTGACTTTTAAGTACAAAATCATTTCGTTGGGCATTTCAAAGCGCCCCATGTTGTCAAAATAAATCCGAAAGGGCGCCATTTTACCCAGCAAACGCTTCAACTGGGGAGCCACGATCCGAGATTTTGGCTCATCGGCAAAAGGAAAATGCACCGTGACATGTGCAGGGAGTTGCCGAGCAGAAGGGTCGCTTTGCAACCTGAACGCCTCTAGCGCGTCAGGCAAGGCTACCGGAATAATTAAAGCATTACCGTCAATCAGCAATGTGTTCCCTCCACGCTCAGTATGCCTTGTCTGCAATGAACTGATTCTCGGTCAACTCCTCTGGCAAATCTTAGGGTGAAAAAACACAGAATTTATTACCTGCCGAAAAAAATTTGTCACAATAAAACCGCATTATACCGTTTATTCTAGTGACATTTTCGTGTTTCGCCAAGTTTTTTTCCATTTCCACATCTTTGCAGCCAAAACAAATGCTGGAGTTCGTCTCCCTTCGTGCTCATTGTCGTGCATACCCGCGCCAAAATGCCTAGACGCCACGTTGTGCCCGGACAAGGCATCTCGACAGATTTCCCCGTTTCTTGTGATCCCCGTTACACTATGGGGCGTTACACCGCGCCTAATTCCTTGGGAACCGGGGGATTATTCTTTGGGTGAATCCTTTTTAGGCAGGGACGCTCGTGCCCGAACCCGTAAACTAACTCCGGCGGCGCCAAACGAGAGGAGGCATTCATTGATGGGATTGTGGAAACCTTTTGCATTAGCCATATCCGCTATGAGCAGTATGTTAATGGTATCGAGTCCTACATGGGCGCAAAGCGTCACGCTACCGGAACTCGAAGCCCAACATCCCGCGATGCAGCACACCCTATCTTATTCCGACCAAGGGCATTGGGTGATGACCTTGCAGGCTGACTTACAAGATCTCGGTTTTTCGGCTGTTGGACCTGTTGATGGTATCTTTGGCCCCAAAACCGAACAAGGGGTCAAAGACTTCCAACAGGCTGAAGGTCTGCCCGTGACGGGGACCGTAGACCCTGCAACTTGGCAAGATATTCTCGCCGGATTTCATCTCACCCCGGCCTATTCGTCTTCTGAAGGCTCCGCGGTCCAAGCATCCAATGCATCCCCTCAGACGATAGACGGCAAACCGGTGGTGGCGGTCTATCATATGACGGCAACAGCCTATGGACCGAGTGCACAAGACAACTATCCCTATGGTCCTGTTGATGCATTCGGACAACCTCTGCAACCCGGCATGATCGCTGTTGACCCCAGTGTCATCCCTTTGAAATCTACCGTCTACGTCCAAGGCTATCACGATTCTGTACTGCCCCAAAGCGGCTTTCTTGGTCAAGCCATGGATACCGGCGGCGCGATTGTCGGCGACCGCATTGATATCTTTATGGACAATGGCTCCCAGACCGTAGCCAACTTTGGCATTCAGCCCGTCACTGTTTACGTGCTGGGCCAATAACTAGGCATTCTCGCGCCAAAGGATCCGTAGTCTGGGCGCGAGAATGCTATCCATCTTTAATATCCCACATAAGCCGCGCGGCCCGGCCTCCAATTTTTAAAGGCCCGAACCACGCCGACACATATTCCGTTCCGTAGCGAGAAAGTGTTGCGGTGCTTATAATAGCTATAGGGATTGTGGTTGCACGACCGATGACGAATAATTTAAGAATGTGCAACATAATACGGCTGTGGTCTGACCATAACGACCGTGTTCAGAGCGTACATCCTCAGATTCGACATGTCTCGCTCGTTCCATTCTTGCGTATGAAAGTGTTAAGTGATGTAACCTCCTTGCATCGTCAAACGTTATGGTATTGAGACAAGAGAAAAGGGAGTTGCCTGTTACGGACGCACAGGAAGAACGACGGTTTACCCAATTTATGGAGGAATATGGAGATAGAGCTTTGCGGTATGCTTTCGTCACACTGCACGTCAAAGATGACGCGGAGGACACGGCCCAAGAAGCCTTCGTCCGTTTGTGGCGCCATACCGAACGGCACGGCGCGGACACTCTGAGCCCTGCTTTGCTTTTTCATACGATTACCAATCTTTGTCGCGACCGTATGCGTTATTACAAGCGCCATCCCGAAGATCCCACCGACATTCTCGAGGTAACTCAATCTGCCGTCGATGAGGTACCCTTACTTTTGGAGGACGTCAATGTTTTGGACGCTGTCATGAAACTCGGTGTGGTTGAACGCCAATGCATCTTATTATTTTATTATATGGACCGCTCACTAAAGGAGACCGCCGCGGCGCTCGGCGTCAGCGAACAGGTTGTGAAAACCCGTCTCTACCGGGCCCGCCAACACTTGCGTCCTTTGCTTGAACCCCTGTGGAAGGAGGGACTGTTATGAGCGAAGAACGCCACCATGACACAATCGGAGAGCTGATGGATCGGGCCATGGCTGACGGGATGGGTCTGTACTTCAAACCCGACTGGCATCCGAAAAAAGCGTTAAAACGGCGTGCGCGCGTCCGGCAGATATTTTTGAGCGCTGCCGCGGCGTCGATTGCAGGATTGTTAATTCTTCCGCAAATTCGCCCCGCCGGACAAAGCCATACATCGACAGGCCAGCGCACCTTATCAGCACCGGCCCTGTCGGCTTCTGTGAAACATGTGATATCCCAATTAAGCAATCAACCCGTGCAAGTCATGGGGATGTCGCCGGTCTATGCCACCTATCCAATGGCTGTTCCCACGGGACACGCACTCACCTTGTCAGGCAAGTTTAGCGTGGGCAATATCACCGGGACGTCTTTGGTGTTAAAACTGGACAATCGACGCCGTGTATTAGGCGGCACACTATTTAATCAAGGCGTCCCTGTCTATGATTTTGTGGGAAATATCACGACGGGCGGTGACGTTATTAACCCCCATCCGTCGGCTACCCCACTTGCTGGCACGTGGGTTTCCGGCCTCCCGACTCCCATTTCCTCATTTGCGGCGGCCGGCTCATATATTTATCTGACACATAACAATACCTGGGCGGTGCTTCATGGTCCCCGCAACGCGTACTGGGCAGCCTCGCCTGGCCACGCCTCTCCCAACATTATCGACACCATTTCAGCGCTGCCATCCAATCCACAATCCGTTCTCTTGGCGGAAGAAGCGCCATCAGGACTCAGTTCCGGGTATGTCAGTAATAATGGGGGACGGACTTGGCAACCGTGGACTTTAGGGCAAACCACGTTTTCGAATGTCGTCGCGATGGGACACCAGTATTGGGCTATCATCAATGGGACTTTGCAAACAAGCTTCAACGGCATGACGTGGCGTTCCATGATGGCCCTTAATACCAATCGCTGGCAAGTCGAGGATTTTGCCATTAATCCTTCCAACGCGCAGCAAATTGCCGTGGCCCTAGTGCCGATATCCGGCACAGGGATCGGACCCGTTTTAGAAAGTCTTAACGGCGGCAAGACATGGCAGGAATTACCCCATTTTCCTGCCTTAGGAGCCGCCCCCTCCAGTATGGTCATGTCTCCAGCCGGAGGAATTTCGGCGCTCGTCAATCTTACAGATCCTGTGTTGGTGTGTTATTCCCCTCACCACCAAAAGTGGACCGCTATTGCCGTCCCCGCGTCGCCAGACCAAGTGGGCATTGGCCAACTTGCCGCGTCTCCCAACGGTGATCTGTTATACGGCTCGCCTACTGGATCCATTTACCGATGGGTAAAAGCCACAGGCCAATGGCAGTCCATTAGTGCTCCGACCACAACGACATCCGCCCCATATCCGCTTGAAGCGATTGGAAACCATCAAATTCTCGCCGGCTATGGGAACGGCTGGTCGATTTTCGTGGTGTCGAATCCTCTCCCGTCTAAGAAACCTTCTTAAGCGCCTGTTAGCCAAGATGATGGATGAAGGCCCTTCTCACCGGAGAAGGGCCTTCATCCATCGATCCTAATATTGCTGTTTAGACCCGTTCAATAATGGTCGCCACGGCCATTCCCCATCCAATGCACATCGTGATGAGTCCATAGCGTCCTTGAATCGCCTCGAGCTGATTGAGCGCCGTCAAGACGAGACGACCGCCTGAGGCTCCTAGGGGATGTCCCAACGCAATGGCTCCCCCATTGGGGTTGACTTTGTTCCAATCGGGATGATATTCGCGGCCCCATGCTAAGACAACCGATGCAAAGGCTTCGTTTACCTCAAACACATCGATATCATCAAAACGTAAGCCCGCTTTGTCTAACACCTTGCGCGTCGCAGGAATCGGTCCGGTGAGCATGATGACAGGATCCACTCCCACCACGGCCATTGCAACAATACGAGCCCGCGGGGTTAAATGATGCTGACGCAGGGCCTGTTCCGACGCAACCAACAAGGCGCTGGCGCCATCGCTAATCTGACTGGAATTCCCCGCGGTGACGACACCGTCGGCCTTAAAGGGCAAACGCAGTGTAGCCATTTTCTCCACAGTAGTGTCTGCCCGTGGGCCTTCGTCCTGCGTCACCGTCAAGGGCTCTTGACCTTCGGCACTTTGGACCCTGACCGGTATAATTTCCTTGTCAAAAAAATGCTGATTTTGGGCCCGAACGGCCCGCATGTGGCTTTCGTAGGAATACTGGTCTAACTCTTGACGCGATAACTTCCACTGGGCCGCTATCAATTCTGCGGAAATACCCTGAGGAACAATATTGTATTGGGCCAAGAGCTGGTCGCTGAAGGTCGAGCCATCGCTGCCCATGGGCACCCGCGTCATAGATTCCACGCCAGCCGCTACGACCACATCGTGCATGCCTGACATAATGGCTTGTGCCGCTTGGTTGATGGTCTCAAGACTTGACGCACACATGCGGTTGACGGTGGTCCCGGGCACCTCAACAGGAAATCCGGCGATGAGGGGAGCCAACCGGCCGATGTTGTATCCCTGTTCACCAATCTGGGTCACACACCCTAGTCTGACGTCTTCGACCGCGTGGGGGTCAACCTGAGTGCGCTCCATCAATTGCTGCAAAGTCAGCGCCGCCAAGTCATCCGGGCGCACATCTTTCAACACGCCATTGCGCTTTCCAAATGGCGTACGCACGCCATCAACAATATACGCGTCGGCCATGAATTCCGCCCCTTTCTTGAGTACTTGCCTTAGCTAATCAAGGTTTGTAGTTTTAACGCCATACTCATATCTCCGCCAACGGACAGCTTCCCACCCATAAACGCCGTCATTGGGTTGAGTTTGCCAGACGCCAAGTCCTTGAAATCACTAGCACTCATCGTAATCGTGACGCCCGCATTGTCAGCTTTGCCAGATTCCACCTTGGCGCCATCCGCGCCAACGACGACAAAATACTCGGCCCCATCATCCCCTGTAAGAACAAATTGATACGTTCCCTGGGATCCTGCTAATTGCGCTGCCGGCTTTTGGGCCAAGCGACCTTTTAATTCCTCGAACACTTCTTGGGTTGTCATCATCCTGCCTCCTCTATCGAAATCAAGTGCGTGACGCACTCACATGAGACGCGTCATCACCCTTTTTTGGATTTGCGTAGTTCCTTCGTAAATGGACATAATTTTGGCGTCACGCAGCCACTTTTCTACGGGGTAGTCACGGATGTAACCATAGCCTCCCAGTAGCTGCACAGCATTAGTCGCGACCTCCATGGCCATATCCCCACAGTAGGCTTTCGCCATGGATCCCTCTAAGTTGCAAGAGCGCCCTTGATCCGCCAGCCACGCCGCCCGATAGGCTAAAAGACGACCCGCTTCGATCTTGGTTAACATGTCCGACAACGTAAAGGAGACCGCTTGATTATGATAAATGGGCTTGCCAAATTGCACACGCTCTTTGGTGTAAGCCAAAGCATATTCATAAGCCGCGCGTGCAACCCCCACTGCCGCAATGGCCACCGTCGGTCGCGAATGCTCCAGCATTTTCATAGCGCCTAAAAATGCCATATTTTCTTGCCCGAGTAAATTCTCTTCCGGAACATGCACATTGTCAAAGTGCACTTCTGCGGTGTGACTAGCCCTTAGTCCCAACTTCTTAAACTTTTTACCGGACGAAATTCCCGGTGTCTTTCCATCAACAATAAACGCCGAAACCCCCGCGTAGCCCCCTTCAGGGTTGGTTTTGGCAAACACGACATAAACGTCCGCTATGCCGCCATTGGTAATAAACGTTTTGGTCCCATTGAGAATGTACTCGTGGCCTTGTTTCACGGCCTTCGTGCTCATATTCACCACGTCAGACCCGGCTTCCGGCTCCGTCAGACACATTGCCCCCATGCGGACTTGGTCCGGATCACAAAAAAGCGGCAGCCATTTCCGTTTTTGTTCTTCCGACCCCATTTCTAATATGGGAATGGACGCCAATCCTATGCCACCAATCGCGGTTGCAATACCCGCGCAGCCCCAAAATAACTCTTCTCCCACAACCAAACTAGACACAAGGTCGGGCACCCCGTTGCCCCCGTATGCCTCAGGAATGGTATACGCCAAGAGTCCAACTTTCGCAGCTTTTTTTAAGACATCCCACGGCATTTCTTCTTTTTCATCGTATAGCGCCGCTACAGGGCGAATTTCCTTTTCCGCAAAGGTATGGGCCCACTCCTGCAGTTCGCGTTGATCAGGCGTTAATTCAAAGTCCATCGTGCCATCCCCCCTCGCACTAATTGCAACCAGAATTATTTTACCACATCAAATTTATGCAGTTAACAAGTATTTACACGATGACGATGAAACATTTCAACGCACGGCGAATAGCGCTGAGAACACGGCGAGTCCATTAAGCAAGGCATGGGCTATGGTCGTCGTGACCAAGGACCGAGTCTTCACGTAAGCGACATTCAACATCATTCCGGCGACCATCAAGGGAATAAACAATGTCGGATCCATGTGTGCCGCACCAAATACGGCCGCTGCCGTCAGATTAGCCCACCAAAATCCCCATGCCGTCCGCAAGGAGCCAAAGAGGATCCCACGAAAAAGTGCTTCTTCCGCCAACGGGGCCATCACGATGACGGCGAGCGCCATCGCCACAACGATCACAGGATGGGAGTTGATGGTCGAAGCGTACACAAAGGGGTTATTTGATTGGATGGTCACATGACCTATTTGACTCTCTATGCTCACCAACACCCCAACCAAGAGAGTCATCACGCCGCCCGTCGCCAATCCCCACACTATCTCGCGAGGCCACTGAGAGGGCCCAGCATAGTTCTCGGCAATAAAGGCCGACAGGCGGCGACGGTGACGAAGAATCATGAAGACAATAAACCATTCGGTGGGCGGTGTCAGAAGATATGCGGTCAGCAGCAAGGGCAGATTGGCCGATAGCGACGTATGATGAGTTGTTAATAAGCTTATAGAGAGGATGAAGGATGTCCATAAAAATAATCCAAATCCCAAAAATCCATCCCCGGCGGTAATGCGGCCGGGTTGAGCGCGATGTGCCCACATCGCAACGCCCCCGGCCATGATGCCCAACATGGCCGGCAATAGCAACCGTTGGATCCACGACACCGGGACGAACCACAATGGCAGACTTGAGCCAACCGTCAGCAAGACCACCATGGTCGGATAAGGAATCGCCCATGCCATCGCCATCGTCGCAATAACCAATGCCAAGCTGGCGATCATCGCCTCGTCCGCATGATGCACGCGAGCAACACACGCGTACAATCCAACAGCAATAAGTCCTCCCAGAAGGGCCTTTACGCGCTGATTCAGCCGTCCTCCCCCTTCCCCATTACATATTATGGTACAATATTTTAGGCTCTATAAGGAGGACGATCGCTTGTGATGGGAGAAAAGCAACAAAAGATTCTGACCTTTATTCAGGATTATTTAAACCACAATGGATACCCACCGTCGGTGCGAGAAATTGGCAAAGCTGTCGGCTTGAGTTCCACCGCTAGCGTAGCCCGCCATTTAAAGGCGCTGGAAGAAGCCGGGTATATTTCACACCCTCCGTCCAAACGACGTGCGTGGGCAATTGGATCGTCTTCGCACACTCCGACCCTGTCGGTGCCCCTTGTGGGCCATATTACTGCTGGCTTGCCCGTTTTAGCGACCGAATCCTTAGAGGAGCGCCTCACCTTACCCGTCACATTGTTTCGCACTGTCCCCGACTTTCTATTACATGTCGATGGGGATTCTATGATCAACGCCGGGATATTCGACGGCGACATGGTTGCAGTAAAACGCACCTCGTCCGCCGACGACGGCGATATTGTCATTGCCCTCATCGGCGACGAAGCGACCGTCAAATATTTTTACCGGGACCCTGAAGGGGTGCGTCTCATGCCCGCTAATGAGCGATATCGCCCCATTGTTTCCCCTGACATTCAAGTTATTGGCCGCGTTGTCGGTCTAGTCCGCAGCTTGTAACGCGTCGAGACCTTTATTCACGGCCATGACCATATGCCAGCGTGACAACCCGCCTTGCAAGTAGGCCGTATAAGGCGGCCGCATTGGCGCATCACACGATAATTCCAATGACGCCCCCGCCACAAACCCTCCCGCTGCCATAATGACGGGATCGGCATATCCGGGCATGTCCCACGCTTGGGGATCGACGTGTCCATCGACCGGCGATACCGATTGCACTGCCCGGCATAACACTTCAATGCGTTCCGCCCGTCCAAGTTCAATAGCGGTAACAATGTCGGTACGCAAGAGGGCATCAGGCGCCGGATCCACGCGATATCCCGCCGCGTGAAATGCATGGCTCGCATAAATCCCCCCCATGAGGGCCTCGCCTACAATCATCGGGGCCAGAAACCACCCTTGTGCTAACAAACGCACATAAGGGCCCGTCGGCCCGACTTCTTGACCAATGCCCGGCGCTAACAGCATGTCACCCACAGCCTGCACCAAATCCCGTCGTCCCGCAACATAAGCCCCTGTGGGCGCGATGCCCCCGCCTGGGTTTTTTAACAGACTGCCAATAATCAGATCGGCGCCCCAATCCGTGGGTTCTTCCGTGAGGGTAAATTCTCCATAGCAATTATCGACCACTAACCAAGCTCCGCGCGCATGAGCTTGCGATGCGGCCTCTTGAATCTGCGTACGGGTCAAGGACGGTCTGGCCTGATAACCCCGCGACCGTTGCAAGTAGACCACACGCGGCGATATCGTCTCACTCAGTGCAGGCCACTTTGGATCGCCATTCATATCAGTCGGCAGTGTCGTAATCTGCACACCATGCGCAGGCAGGCTTGTACGGCTGTTCCCGAATAGCAAAGGCTGTAACGTATCATAGACAGGACCATTGGCGAGCCATAGGGCATCTCCGGGCATCAACAAGGCGCGCAAAGCCGTGGCTAACGCGTGCGTACCCGATGTCCATTGCGGTCGCACCATGGCCGCTTCAGCATGCATCACGTCGGCGACGATGTGATCCAAGGTATCCCTTCCGCGGTCATCATAACCATATCCTGTGGTCCCACCGAGATCACTGGTTGCCATTCCACTCGTACTAAACGCGGATGCGACCCGCATCATATTGTCTGCCACAACAGCTTCAATGCGCTCCCATGCATTACGGCTCGTACGGAGCACATCAGGACGACGATCTCCTATCACTCTCATTCCACCTTCCTCAAGCGATCTTGGGTATGATACATCATCACCGGAGGAAATGAAATCAACCGATAGCTAGCCCCGTACAGCAAGGCTCAAAAAATAATACCCTCCCATGTTTAGGGTATCTTTGATGATTCGCCCGTTGTACCCGCCCCGCATGGATCGCGTCGTTTCCCATTGATAGGGGCCTTAGGCCGCGGCACAACGGGTCAAAAGTGCTAACCGCACAAAGGACAATGGCCACCACATGTTCCCGTGGCAAAGGAATTCCCCCGATCCTCCTGGATCCGCTGGGTCGCATGCGGTCAACGGGCTTCACCGTTATGTGAACTGATCCATTCGGCGATGGTGCACGCGTCATTAAAGATCCAAGAAGGGACATTTTGCCCCGAGGATCGGGGGAGATACGGCGTCCCCGCCAATTTGTACAGCAACACCTATTGCCACCGATGACCGGGCCCCTCATTTCACGGCTCATTAGCGTCGCATAAATCCTGACGGTCACCGAGGAAAATCCTCTCGAACCGTGCCTCTTCGCAGCAGCAGCGACTCACGTTAGCGGCACGGCACACCAATACCGGACTCTCCTTTATGAACGTGGTCAATCTCCACACAAGTCATGAAATACGTTAGCCTATTTGTGGAAACATAAGCGCTGAGCGACACATTGTTATCATCCCATATACCTAAAAATTAGCGCTTTGACTTCTCGAAAGCCACGCCGAGTTAGAGCCGAAATTGGAATTACCGGAATGCCCCGAAACTGTTCTCGCAATTGATGGACCCCGTCCGCCGCTCCGGGTTTATCCACCTTATTCGCTAAAATGGCATAGGGTCCGAGCAGTTTAGCATACCGGGCAATTTCCTCATCAACCGGCCCAGGCGCTTCAATACTTTTATGGCCTAGACGCGACACATCCACGAGATGCAAAACCATATCAGCAGAGCTGATGCGAGCCAAGGTTGACGCCATGGCTTGACGTACATCCGCCACGTGGTGAATCCCCTCGGAAATTCCCACCGTGTCGATGATGCTCAAATGCTTGGGATTTTTTCCATTGGGCAAGACAAGATCTACACGGCGCGGCAACAAGGTCTTATGCGCTGTATGAGAGACTAATTTTCTCTTGGCATCCTCTAAGGAAACCCGCCGAACCGATACGCGATCATCGCTGCTCATCACATCCAAACGGATCTCTCGCAGGCCCAAATAGGACGCGAAATTCAACACAAACAAAGACTTACCCACATTGGGCTTGCCGATGACCAATGCGTCCATCACAAGCCTCCTTCAATATCAGCCCATGTCAACGTCATTAAATCCTCGCGGGATGCCATGTCTAATCGACGCATCAAGCGCACGGCTTGCCGCCGAATTGCGCCTTCCATTAAATTTCTCACAAGGCGCGCATTGCCTGCATTCTTATGCCACCGTCCCTGGGTCTGTAGCAAATACTCGGCTAATTGACGGTCGGCTTCCGGAGTTAACTGGTATTGACGGGCGGACAACATCAGACGGGCAATGGCAACCAGCTCAATTGGCCCGTAGTCGGGAAAATGCAAATGAAGGGGAAAGCGTGAGAGTAAACCCGGATTCATCGAAAGAAACCACGCCATCTCTTCAGAGTATCCCGCAAGAATTAACACAAATTCACCCCGATGATCTTCCATAGCCTTGACGAGGGTATCGATCGCTTCTTTGCCAAAATCCTTTTCACCGCCTCGCGCCAAGGAATACGCTTCGTCGACAAACAAGACCCCTCCCAAGGCCCGCTTGACAACATCTCGTGTTTTCTGCGCGGTATGCCCAATATATTCCCCCACTAAGTCAGCACGCTCGACCTCTAACATATGGCCTTTGCTGAGCACTTCTAAGGCTTGAAACAATCGTCCTAGAATGCGGGCAACGGTCGTTTTTCCCGTGCCCGGAGCTCCTGAAAACACCATATGCAACGCCTGCGGCTCGCTCGCTAACCCGACCTCGACCCTACGCTGCTGCACTTCGACATAAGCACGAATTTCGTGGACCATCTTTTTTACATCGTGAAGTCCCACTAAATCATCTAATTCTCGCAAAACTACTTCGACGCGCCGACGTCGCGATTCTTGACTGGGCACACGAACCGTTGTCCGGGAATCTCCTGTCCGGCTGTCCAATTTCTGGAGATGCTTTAACGCCCCTTCCGATGAAATACGGCCCGCCTCAAACCACGCCAGAACCTCTCGCGACGTCATCGGATCAGGGGAATAACCATGCTCATAGACTGGTTCGGGCATCTGCTTTCCCTCCGCCTCATATCGTCACACCCTTAACTATACGCACGCCCTTCCAAAATGCTGCCTGTCCGGCAAACAATCCGTAGGTCCTTTGCCGTTCTCTTAAGGAGCGCTGTGAGATTTTCTAAGACCAAGGGTATTAACGTGCCGTTCGCGGTATAATCGAGACAATGGCAGGAATCATGGAGAGCGCAATGGAGCTAAACGCACAGAGGTATCACTTGGGTCAGTGGGGACCTTCGGTATCAAGAATCGGATTGGGCTTAATGGGCATGTCCGGGATGTATGGCACGGCCAATCGCTCTGAAAGTCTCGCGACCATCCACGCCGCCATAGACGCGGGCATTAATTTGTTGGACACGGGTGACTTTTATGGGATGGGTCATAACGAATTTTTGCTCCGTGAAGCGTTACAAAACCGACGACGCGAAGACCTGATTATCAGTGTGAAATTCGGCGCTTTACGTGCGCCGTCGGGAGAATTTCTAGGATATGACAGCAGACCAGCCGCCATCAAAAACTTCTTGGCCTATTCTCTTCAACGTCTCGGGGTGGACTACATTGATATCTATCGGCCAGCCCGGCTCGACCCCTCAGTGCCCATTGAGGATACGGTAGGCGCTATCGCCGATATGGTCAAAGCCGGTTATGTCCGCTACATCGGTCTCTCCGAAGTTGGCGCTCACACCTTGCGCCGGGCCCAAACGGTCCATCCCATTGCCGATCTTCAAATTGAGTACTCGTTGATGTCACGGGGGATCGAATCCGAAATATTACCGACATGCCGTGAACTGGGCATCGGCATCACGGCCTATGGGGTCTTGTCACGCGGACTCCTAAGTGGAACATGGTCACCACAGGCATCGCACTCTGGAGACATTCGCAGCAGGATGCCACGTTTTCAAGAGGGCAATCTTGAAAAGAATCTCATATTAGTCGAAACACTTCGCCAGATGGCAAATGAAAAGGGCCTTACGGTCGCGCAATTAAGCATTGCCTGGGTGCTTTCCCGTGGTCACGATATTATTCCTCTCATAGGGGCTAGACGCCGCGACCAACTTGCCGACGCCTTGGCGGCACTAACGGTGGAGTTGAATCCAGATGAAGGGGCGAGAATCGAAGCGGCCATCCCCATGGGTACGGTAGCGGGAACTCGCTATGCCCCAGCTCAAATGGCCCAGCTCGATAGCGAACGGACTTCGTCGTAAGCTCTCCTTAAGGCTAGAGCTTGGCGCACGGGGAAGGATTGCGAAGAAGCGTGGGCGAATGTCTTGTGCTACTTGACTAAGCGGGAGACATTCGCCCTTAGGCGCCCCGTTATGCTTTAGACTCCCGCTCCTTCTCGCCCATGGTCGGCGTCACACCTAACTGTCGGCATTGGAATGTCCAGATATCCGATTCTTCTTCAAGAGCTTGCTCGCGTGTCTTACCCACACCATGTCCTGCCTCCGGTTCGATGCGCAAATATATAGGATATCCTGAACCCGTCGCATCTTGGAGGCGCGCAGCCATCTTCCTGGCATGCAGCGGAGCCACCCGGTTATCGTGAGCCGATGTAAAAAGGAGGACAGCGGGGTATTTCGTATACGGCACCACATGATGATACGGCGAATACCGGTAAAGCCATTGCCATTGCTGATAAACCGCGGGATCCCCATACTCATCTTTCCATAGGGCTGCCACTAAAAACTGGTCGAAACGTACCATGTCCAATAAAGGAACGCCGATGATAGCCGAACGCATGAGCTCGGGATGCTGCGTCACTAGCGCCCCCGTCAGCAACCCACCATTGCTCCGCCCGGTAATGCCTAACATTGAGGCCGTGGTATAGCCGCGCTGAATCAAGTAACGCAAGACGGCGGTCATGTCGTCAAACACCGATTGCTTGCGCTCCCGCATTCCAGCTTGGTGCCACGCCTCTCCTCGCTCGCTGCCTCCCCGTAAGCCCGCCACCACATAAAGTCCGCCCGACTCCACCCATAACGCAATACCTGGCGAGTAAACCGGGGTATAGGCAATATTAAAGCCGCCATATCCGCCGACTATTGTTGGCACAGGGCCTGTCGACTGAGCCCGCTTTTTCGCCAAATAAATTGGAATGAACACACCATCTGGTCCTTCGACTTCCTCTGCCCAGACGTCCATCTCAAAGCGCCAAGGTCCGTCCACACCCCATGATTCGAGCGGCCCAAGCGGACTGCGCATGCGAAATAATTGGGGAGGATGATCAAACGATGTCCAACCCAGCCATGCCTCCTGGCGGTTGGTGTCAATGGCCATTCCCATCACCGTACCGATTCCTTGATGGGGCAAGTCAATATCGTGCCCTTCACCTTCGGCACTCGTCCACTGCAGCACTAAGCGCGCACAGCGCCAGCGCAGCGTTAAAAATCCGCCCGCATACGGATAGCATTGCTCAATCGCCTCGTTCGGTTCTGCTGACCACAGCGTCTCCCATGCGTTTGATGCCGCGCGCCATACCACCACTTCACTGGGTGAATTCGGAGACTGGTAAATACCCAAAAGCTCATTATGATCCCAAAACGGATCGATGTGTGCCTCTTGGCTGGCAAATATGGTCTTTATGGGATGAGTCGGTTGCGAGATATCGCACAGTGCCAGTTCATTCGCACTCCATCCTCTATGCGTGTCGATTAACAGCCACGGTGCTGTGGTCGCTAAAGAGAGCGTAAACGTTGCTTGCAGGTCGGCATCTTCATAGATGACGACATCTTCTAGGTAGGGGGTCCCCAACTGATGCCGATAGACTTTGGGTCCATAATGATCAGCCGTCCCATCCGCACGTAGAGGATAGCGCGTGTAATAAAAAGCATCAGCCCCTTCCCCCATTGCCACAGAGGTCCAGCGCGTGCCCGGAATCTCGTCGGATAAAAACGCGTGACGTTGCATGTCAAAAATTTTAAGGACGGTCCATTCATCCCCTTGGTGAGATACTCCATAAAACACATAGCGCCCATCGTTGGACAGCGTAAACCAGTCAATAGCTTCTGGCACGGCCGCGCAATTTGGTTCATAAACCACGAACACGTCTTGGGTTTTTAGGTCCATCACTTCAAGTCGGAATTGATTGGCGCCTGGGGGCCTGTGCAATACCGCCCATGTATCCCCGCGCACTTGGGGCATGCCGGGCGTGTCGACATCGCCCCACCTTTGGAGCTGGGCGTGAACGTGCGGCCAATAGGGGTCATTTCGCAAGGCGTGCCGTGTCCGTTCATGCTGAATCTTTTCAAACTCTTGAGTCATGGAGCCATCTTGTTCTAACGCGTAATACGGATCAAAAATGGGAAAGCCATGCATAAAAACATATGACATCAGTCCAGCGCTCCTTACGTCACATAATTAGACAACGACCTCGGCCTGCGGCACCGCCATGTAATCAATTCCCCCGAAGTCTGGCTTGGCGCATCTCTTGGTCTTGGCCGATGAATAAGACGCTTCGGGTTCTAGAGACACGCTACCACAATGGCACAATCCCCGCGAGGCATGAATAAGTAGACCGGTTTCTCCCTTATAAAAAACGCATACTTCCTGGTCGTCTCTTTCATGCTAGGTGCAGAGGTGACGTTGATGCCATTGAGGAACCCCCGGATTCAGCCCCTATGGTTTTTTGCGCAAACATTTGTTATTGGCTTGGACTTATATATTGTCTCGCCCTTACTCCCCCAAATTATGAGACACTACCACATTGGCGCATCTCATGCCAGTTTATTAGTCACGGTCTTTGCTTTAACGTATGCTATCGCTTCTCCCTTTTGGGGCTATTATGCCGACAGCCATCCCAGGCAATGGACAGCCCTATGGGCCTTAACCATCTTCATCGTGGGTGATGTCCTCACAGCGCTTGGTCCTCCCTATGTCCTTGTGTTGGCCAGCCGCGTTCTTGCTGCGGTAGGTGCCGCGGGCTTTACCCCCACCTTATATGCCTATATTGCCGACCATGTTCCTTACCGGTCACGGGCCAAAAGTATGGGCGTTGCCTCCGCTGGCTTTTCATCGGCCACGTTCCTAGGCATTCCCACGGGCCTCATCGTCGCGAACGCTTTAGGATGGACCGCTGCGTTTTGGCTAATCTTTGTACTGGCGTTATGCTCGCTCGTCATTACGCGTGAGCTGTGGATACGTTCACCAATCCCGCAACCCACTACTCCTCCGTCTTGGACCTTACCGCGCCCTCTGTGGGGAAACGTTCTGATGACAGGCTTGGCGTTCGGCAGCTTTGGAACCGTCTATACCTATCTTCCCTTATATTTAGTGCAGACATGGCATATCACCAGACTGTCCTTAACTATTTTTATGATGGTCTTCGGCCTCGCTGGTCTCATCGGCACCTTATCATCGGGCCGTCTTGGTGACCGCTTCGGCAATTTGTTGGTCATCCGTTGGGGCATGTCTGCAGAAATCGCGACTTTGGTGATGTTACTCTTCACGTCTAATGTGGCCACCTTGTGGACTGCCTTATTGGCCTATTCCTTCGTCAGCTCTTATACCCCCTCTCTGAAAGCGCTTATTAGCCATAAAGGGGCCAAAGGATTGGCATTAGCTTGGAATAACTCGGCCATGTATCTCGGATTGTCCGTGGGTTCTGCGTTAGGCGGCTGGCTCTGGCATTGGCACATGAGCGCCGTCTATGGGGGCGCCATCATTCTATTAGCCGGAGGTTGGCTCAGCGCGACTTCCAAAGTTTGGGCATGATTTCCAAGAGCACGACATAAGATGAAACCGTAGGACAAGACTATCCCCATAGGAGGAATGCGCATGATAACGTCGACCCCCGGGTGGGCGCCCCGTCAACGGTCGAGCGTCTGGCCTGCACGTGTCGCTGTGGCATGTGGCACCTTGCTGTTGGGCAGTGCCGCGCATCAAACACCTGCGCCCAAAGTCGCGCCAGTCGGTAGGAAAGCCCATTCACCTACGCTCATTGTCCCACGCCCCATTGCCTTACCGAAAAAACTTCGCAGGCCCTTGTCATCGCTGGCCCAGTCGCAAACGCGTGCCCACGTCTATCGGATCCGGTGGGGTGACTCTTTGTGGAGCATTGCCGAAAAGTTTCATGTTTCTGTTGCCACGCTGGAAGCTGCTAATCACTTACACAGTACAACCATTTACGCCGGGGATACATTGACGATTCCCACCCAGAGTCATACCGTAACCCCCGGAGACACTGTGGAATCCATTGCCCGTCGTTACCAAGTCCCTATTTTGAAAATTTGGCATGCAAATCACCTGACGTCTGACCAATTGACCAAGGGACAAGTCCTGAGTGTGCCGGCTGCGAAACCAGAAGCTCACCTCTATGATGCCGAGCCCGTGCAGCCTGCCGCCACCATCTCCCCGTCGACGGTGCCTTTTACGCACGAGGATATCCGGTTATTGGCCCATTTAGTCCACGCCGAAGCCGGCAACCAACCTTTTTTAGGTCAAGTCGCCGTGGCCGCAGTCGTTCTGAATCGGTTAAAAACCCCGGGGTTTCCCAAAACTATCCCCGAGGTGATTGAAGAACCCGGACAATTTGATTCGGTGAGTTCCGGAACTTTTTGGCAAAGTCCCGGAACCTTGGCCTATAAAGCCGTGATGGCAGCCCTGAACGGTGCCGATCCGACGGGCGGGGCGTTATTCTATTACAACCCCTCTTTGCCCTATGCCAGTTGGATGAATACGTTGCCGGTGACAGTAACTATTGGCAATCAAGTCTTTTGTCGTTGAACCGCCACGAGCTCTTGCGCGTGGGAAATAATCTGGGCCGCAACCCGTTCAAATCCGTAGAGAGACAGATCGAGCCAACGAGCAGCCTTTTCCGAACGAAACCATGTCAATTGACGTTTCGCATACTGCTTGGTATGCCGCGCAATAAATTCGTCCCGTTCCGCCGCGGTACTCCGGCCAAAAGCCCATTGCACCGTTTCTCGGTATCCGATAGCGGACAAGCTTTGCGCATGGGCCGGCACCCCCTGCGACAACAGACCTAAGACCTCTTCGGGCAAGCCCTGCGCAATCATCTGGTGCGTACGCTGTGTAATCCGTTGGTGCAAGTCAGCAATAGGGCGAGTCAACACCCAATAGTCGACACGGTAGGGACTTGGCTGTCCCTGCCGTTTTAATGGACGGCCAGTGGTCCACACGACCTCCAATGCCCTCGTAATTCGATTTTTGTCGTTGGCCGCGATTTTGTCATAGCTCACCGGATCTAATACCTTCAGTAAATCGCGAATTTTTTCCCATCCCTGCTCGTCTGCCAATTGCCGGATATGGCGCCGAATAGCTGCCGACAACGCCGGATCTTGGGGAGTAAAGATAAAGTCTTGAACCACGGCCCGAATCCACAGCCCCGTGCCGCCCACCATAATGGGCAAGTGGCCACGCGCCCAAATCTCATGAATGCGGGTTTTGGCGTACTGCTGATATTCGGCCACGGAAAACGTGGCCGACGCATCCACGAGGTCCAAGCCAAAATGCGGAATGCCGCGACGTTCCGCTAACGGAATTTTCGCGGTCCCGATATCCACCCCTTGAAAAATTTGCGCTGAATCACAGGAAATAATTTCGCCCTGCAGTGCCTCGGCGACGGCAAGGCTGACATCAGTTTTCCCCACCGATGTCGGTCCTGCCAAAATCACCAGCGGCGGCTTAACACGCCCGTTATCCCCGTCGTCCAAATCGGCGGTCAACCTCCTCCATACTTAAGTGCAGCGTCGTCGGCCGACCATGCGGACAGCCACGAGGGTCTTCCACCCGTGCCATGAGGTTCAATAGGGTTTGCATTTCTTCCAAGGTGAGGGGACGGTAGGCCTTAACCGCCGCCTTGCATGCGGCCATCGCATACTTCGCCTCTTGCGTCCAAAAGATCGGATGGCCCTGATGGGCATCTTGCTCGGTTAAGGATTCCAGGACGGTACGAATGATCCCCCCATTGTCACCATGCGGTGCTGTCAAGCCTTGCGGCAAAGCGCGAACTAATAAGGTTGTCCCTCCTACTTCCTCCACCTCAAATCCCATTTCTGCAAACAGCGCACGGTTCTCTTGCCATTTTGCCCATTCTGCTGGAAGACACGTATAGGTGTAGGGAATCAACAACGGCTGACTTACGAGAATGTCACGCCCTTTTTTGCGAAATTCCTCATAATACACCCGTTCGTGAGCGGCATGCTGGTCAATGAGATATAACCCCAAAGGACCCTGCGCAATGATGTATTTAGCCTGCCATTGAGCCAACGGGACCAGGGCTTGATATTCTTCATGCAAAATCGGGTCGGGCTCGGGAGCCTCATGACGGGGCCTATCCCATACCAACATTAACTGCTCGTTGGCATGGACCTCTTCGGAAGCCACAGGCACCTCCCAAGAACTGTTGACTCTCAAAGCCGACGACGAGGAATATCGGGTCAACACCTCCGTAACCGCACGGTAGAGGTATCCCGCAATCATCCGTTCGTGGTCAAGACGCACCTCGGCTTTGGTCGGATGGGCATTGGGATCAACCTCCGCGCCATCCACCGTCACCCACAGCCAAAAATAAGGATACCGTCGGTCGGGAACATTCGGACGAAATGCCTCTTCCACCGCATTGCGCAAAACCCAGTTAGTGACCCAGCGCCGATTGATAAAGAGACTTTGTCCCTGACGGGTGCCACGGTGCCGCCCCGCGGGACACACAAACCCCGTCACAGTCACTCCGTGCCCTGACCAAGATACTTCCAGCATGTCCGAGGCCACTTCACGGCCAAACAACTGCAAGACAATCTCATCGATTCGGCCTTGGCCAGAGGTCTGCCATAACACGGTCTGCTCACTCGTGAGTTTGAATGCCACCTCAGGATAGCCAATCGCGTAATGCTGCAGCGTATTTTGAACCGCCCCGAGTTCCGCCGTTGGCGATTTTAAGGCCTTAAGTCGCGCTGGAATATTAAAAAATAAATCCTCGACCACAATCTCTGTGCCCTGGTCCATGGCACACGGCTGCGGCTCTAACGGTATGCCTCCGGTAATCTGAACTTGGTAGCCGTAGGCACTGCCGCGGGGACAAGAGGCCATACGCATGCGGCTGACGGCAGAAATGGCGGCTAAAGCTTCGCCGCGAAAGCCTAGGGTCGTTCCCTGCGCCAAATCCTCTAACCGTTCAATCTTAGAGGTGGCATGACGTTTAACACAAAGGACGAGGTCCTCGCGGTCCATGCCGTGCCCATCATCGCGCACCGCTAAAAATTGCCGTCCTCCCTCAGCTAAGGTCACATCAATATGCTGTGCCTCCGCATCTAAGGCATTCTCCACCAGTTCCTTCGCTACAGAAGCGGGACGCTCCACCACTTCCCCAGCCGCAATTTGGTCAGCGACTAGCGCGTCCAGAATATGTATCCGCCCCACCTTCTACTCCTTTCTGCCGCGCCCTCCGAATACGTTCGAGCCAGTCCGTAATCCACGCCCACGCTTCCCGCGGAGAAAGGTCATCGGGGTCTATAGCGGCGAGGGCCGTCAGTAATTCTTCTCCCATCGGGTCGGGTTGAAACCAGGTGACCTGCTGCAATGGTTCGGTCAATTCCCGACTATGTTCTTCCCATTGCGCCAACAAATGCCGCGCACGGGTCAAAAGCGTCTTCGGCAGTCCCGCAAGCTCCGCTACTTCTACCCCATAAGACCGCGACGCAGCGCCTGTGATAACACGGTGTGTAAACACAAGTTGACCGCTTAATGCGTCATGCGCCACTTCCACAGACAAATTGCTGACCCGCTCACGTGTCTCGGCTAGGCGCGTTAATTCGTGATAATGCGTCGCGAATAGTGTCAACGGGCTGGGTTCTGCGGATAGTCGTTCCGCCACGGCTTGCGCAATAGCCATCCCATCAAACGTCGACGTACCGCGACCCAATTCGTCTAAAATCACCAGACTGTCACGCTGACTCTGCCGTAAAATCCAAGCCATTTCTTCCATTTCCACCATAAACGTACTTTGTCCCCGGTATATATCGTCGTCAGCCCCGATACGTGTATAGAGGCCCGTAAACAATGGCAGCTGCATCTCCTTGCACGCCACGGGTGCCCCTATGTGGGCCAGGAGCACATTGAGAGCAACCGCGCGCATAAATGTTGACTTCCCGCCCATATTAGGCCCGGTGATTAACGCCAGCCGCAAGCTGTCAGGAAATTCCACATGAGTCGGCACAAAATGCTGCGTAAAGGTCTCTAATACCGGATGGCGCAATCCGTTCAACTTCAGATGACGATCTTGCGCATCGTCATTCCATTGCGGTAAGTAGTAATGACGCTGCACAGATACTTCAGCCAGAGCCGTCAACGCATCCATCTCACCCAGCCACCGAGCTACGTCATTCAGTAAGGCGCTCGCCTCGCGGATCGTTGCCAGTACCTCGCTCGCTTTTTGGTATTCATAGGTCTTCAACTCCGTCTCCGCTTCCACAATCGTGCGCTCTAACTCCAACAAGCTATCGCTAGTAAATCGCTCAGCATTGGCCATGGTCTGGCGACGACGCCAATCATCTGGTACCTTATGGGCTTGCCCATGACTCACTTCCAAATAATACCCAAAGGTACGATGGTAGCCGACCTTGAGCGATTTAATCCCAGAGCGTTCTCGTTCCGACTGCTCTAGCTGGGCTAATGCCTCGCGTTGATGGCTTAACAAAGCCCGGTAGCGATCAATGCGGGCATCGGCACCCTCGCGAATGAGGCCGCCTTCGTCCCATTTCACAGGAGGGTCGTCATGCAAAATGGCCATGTGGGTGAGAATCTCGCTTACGCCCCGCTCACCGGGTCTAGCCACTTCCCCTTGGAAGTCGCTTGGTAGTGGCTGGATTATTTGATACACGGCTTGTACTTGTTGCAAGCCCGTCCGAATAGCAATCAAGTCCTTAGGCGACGCGAGCCCTAATGCAACGCGCGAAACGCGCTTGGCCAAATCCCCGATGGGCCGAATTTGTTGGCGTAGAGCATCGCGAATGAGCGGTTTGTCCATCCAACCCGCAATAGCGCGTTGACGTTTCTGAATACGGATTAAGGAGGCCAACGGACGTTCCAACCACGCCATCAGTTGACGTTTGCCCATGGGCGTACACGTTTTGTCAAGCACGGACAACAAGCTAGGCCCATTGTCGCTGAACACGTTGAGTTGGCGGAGCGTACGAGCACTCACGGCCATGGTATCACCAGGCTTAATCCACGCAATGTAGCTAAGATGAATAGGGTCTTGGCGCTCTAGCCGCGTAACATAGCGCCATAAAACGTAAACCGCGGCCTGAGCGGCTTCATGCTCAGCAAGCCCCCACCCACTTAGGGTCTGGGTCCCTAGCTTCGCAGCCAAGAAGGCTTCTTGTTCGCGGCGGTTAGGCACCAAAGCAAACCATGGAGCAGACTCGATTAAATGGCCGGATAAGGTGAGTGGTTCGGGCCAATTCGACAAATACTCCTGGGGTCTCCAATGCGCCCACTGTTCCGTGACCTGTTCCGCCGCCAAGCGCCCCATACGCTGTTCGCTTAGGTATATAGTACCTGTCGCGAGTTCCGCCACGGCCAAGGCCCATTCTTTCTTGGTGGCATAAATCACGGCAAGACGTGCAGGAGTTTGATCGTTTTCGCCAATGTACGTCCCCGGCGACACCACACGGATAATTTGGCGCTCAACCAATCCCTTTGCCTGCTTAGGATCTTCCGTCTGTTCCGCAATCGCCACGGTAAATCCGGCGTCAATGAGGCGCTTAAGGTATTGATCCACCGCATGATAGGGCACCCCACACATCGGCGTGACTTTGTCGCGCGTAGTGAGTTGCACATCCAAAATCGGCGCCGCCACGGTGGCATCGTCACCAAACAACTCGTAAAAATCCCCCAGTCTAAAAAAGAGCAAGGCCTCAGGATTTTCTTTTTTCAATCGTTGATATTGTTCTTGCATAGGCGTCGTTTTCACGCGGTTCACCAGGCAAACCCCTCACTCTCACCATGGGCGGCTAACCATAATCCTTCAAGAAAGCCCCGGGGATGAAACGTCACATAATCCCATCCATAGACTGAAAACAGTTGCCGCACCAATTGCAATCCTTGGGGAAAAATTTGACGACGCAGGGCATCTAGCGTCGAAAGACGTTCCGGATACGCGGCCAATTCGGCTAATAACGCCTCAACCTGCGAGACGTAAATGACGTTCGTTCGCACCATCTGGGATAAGACTTGCGCCGTTCCCCCTATCAGCACCGGGTGCTGAATACGCCCCACGGCTGGCCATGTTACCGACTCTTGCCGCACGGCACCAACGGGAACGCTAAACGCCTCCGATGACGAGGCGAATTCCGTGCTGCCTCCCCCAATATCCACAATCCACTCCATCTGGGGGACGGCATCTTTGACGGCCATCCATGTCAATCGAGCTTCTTGCCAACCGCTCACCTCATGATAATCCCAACCCGCCTTTCTCACTAAAACCGCAAGATCCGGATGGCGCCGCATTGCTTCTCCCCCGGCCGCGATCATCACTTGGCACTGTGTTTGGCGGGCGCTATCAGTAAAAGACGTGATCACTTCAGCTAATGCATCTTCTCGGTCGTCCGCAAACATATTAACCAACCGTTGTTGGCGCATGAGCACATGAGACAGATCTGTTGCAATTAACAAACTCGTACTCGTTGACCCGATCTTCATTGCGGCTACCCTTTGCATATTGTCACCCTTTAAAAAAATTGCTCAGACTACGCCAATGTGTCAGTATTATAACAAATTATCTTCGGAAGGCAGGTATAGGGTATGACTGGAAGTGAACGCCGGGCATGGCTTAAAGCACATTTAAACGGTACCACGCCCATTGCGGGACATGAGCTGTCTCAGACATTAGGGGTCAGCCGTCAAGTGGTCGTGCAAGACATTGCCTTATTACGCGCGGAAGGACATCCCATCATCTCCACCCCGCGGGGGTATATGATTTGGGAAAAGCCTTCGGGCAGTATTCGGCAAGTGCTAGCAGTCAAACACTCTGATGACCCCCATATTGTTCGACAGGAGCTCCTCACCCTGGTTTCGCATCATGTCACGGTGCTTAATGTCATTGTCGCCCATCCCCTATACGGTGAGCTCGTAGGCAACTTGAATTTAACCTCGTCCGACGACGTGGACAATTTCCTACAAACGATGCAGTCACAAGGTGCCGCCCTGCTGTCTCAGTTAACGGATGGAGTCCACCTGCATACGGTCGAGGGCACGCCGGACAACATCGCCCGCGCCAAACACGCATTACAAACTATCCATATTTTATTGCAACCCAGTTGATGGAGCACGTTATGCCACACGCGTATTTTCTCGACACAGCACTCTATGAGCCCTTAATCCCTTCTGACGCGTGGATAATGGGGCGTGGTTGCCCGGATATCTCGGCACCTTGGCCTCTTGAACAGCGGGGTCTATTTATAGAGGACGACCAGCAGATGTTTTGGATCAAAGACGACACATGGCGCCACGAGCCCATGACGAACTTGCCGCTCCTCGTGGAATGGCACCAACAGTCTGTCGCATTAATGGCTGAATCACACCTTCAATTTCCGGAAATCAGTCGGTATTTCGCTCATCATGGGGCCATGCTCTTCCTTGTCGTTGGGGAAGCTCCACGCGCTGATTACCGCAGCGGGTTGTGGCGAGAGGTCCAGCAAAATCAAGTCGTGGCGTTGACGTGGTGGCCGCACCCCGGTCTTCTTGTTCCCTGCGAAATGGACCCCACGACCACCGGATTTATTCCGGCCGTCTCTTCCCATGTCCAATGGGAATGGTCTCAGGTGTTCGAGGTTCGAGAACGCTATCCCCTGTGGCAACGGCGGCGCCCCGATCTCTACCGCACGCACTGGTGGATTGCCCCATGACAATCGGCCATCGGGTGAAAAACCTCTATCTCCGCGTACTCGCTGGCCACCTGCGCCGTACATTGCAGCGTTCCTGGACGCCTTTAACAGCACCACGGCATGACTTCCCTCGACGAAAGGAGAGGCCTGTAGTGCGAATAGCCGCGGCTCAGTTTTCTTTAGATGCCGTGCCTGAACCGTCTTTGTGGCATAAGCGGCTTCATGCCATCTTTCAATCCGCGGCTCAAGCCAGAGCGGATATCCTCGTATTCCCGGAAGATATGTCACTGCCTCTGCTTGGCATCATTGCACGGTGGCTGCCCCGCTCCCCAGGTCCACCTGACCCAAGTCAAACAGCCTTGGCTCTTGCTACTCTCGCACCCATTGCTTATGACCATTGGCAGCGTGTGATGCAAGATATGGCACGCCATTTTGCGATTATTACGGTTGCGGGTTCAGGACTCACGGTCCGGCACCAGCGGCTAGTCAATCAAGCCCTAATCATCTCGGATCAAGGCCATATCATGGCCGAACAACCCAAAATGCACTTATTTGCTTTTGAACAGGATTGGGGAGTAACCGCCGGATCCCTCGTCAACCAAACCGCCAACTCCTGGTCCTTATACACGGTCGTATGCAATGATGCCACTTATTTCGAGACGTTTCGTATGCTACGACATCGGGGTGCTGATCTCATCGCCGTTCCTATCGCCGATCCCGAACCCCAATATTCCGAACATAAAGCACGAAGAGGCACGTGGGCGCGCGTGCAAGAAACGCCTGTATGCGGGATTGTAGGCGCGGGCACAGGTTCCCTATTCGGCTTTACCTTAAGCGGTAAAGCTGGCATTTATCTACCAGCAGCTTTAACCCCTGACCACACTGGCATTGTTGCTGAATCTTCCTCGGCGTACGGAGAGGGCATTGTCATGGCCGATGTCGACTTAGACGCGTTGCACGAGTACCAGAAAAGTCAACCGAAACTTCCTAAGGGTCCCTGGCAGCATCCCTTTTAAGGTCTTTATACGCCGGGCAATGATGCCATGACATCATGTTGTGTCTGCTCGCCTGCATTCCGAGCGAAAAGCAGATAAAAGATCGCCCGGCACGTGGACACCGGAGTTGTCTTCCGGCGTGTGGTATTATCATAATGTCTTAAAGACTCTCTTAAGTGTGTAAGGGGTCTAATGGGGGCGAGACATGAGTCTAATCCCCTTCACCGGCGCCTATTATGACGTTTTGCCGTGGCATACGCGCGGCGTTGTGGGGAACGAACAATGCCTAATTGACAACCACCAAGCCGCCTTCGGGAGAATCCCGACTTGCGGTTGGTAGGAAGAAAGGAACAGATGCGGTGGTGGCCCTTTTACATAGTGTTACCCATGGGATTCTTGCCTTAGGCATTATGGGTGTGTTTATTGGCATGTTTCTGGAAAGCGCATACATCCCGGTGCCTTCTGAGATTATCTTGCCGTATGCCGGATATCTGGTCTATCTCCACCGCGCCACCTTAACGGAAGCTATGCTGGCAGGTTTACTCGGAGGGCTCTTTGGAGCAGTTTTTGCCTACTGGATCGCGCGGTACGGGGGCAGGCCTTTGATAGAGAAATATGGCCGCTATGTCCTCATTCACCAAAAACAAATAGAGCGTGCGGACCATTGGTTTCAGCGCCATGGTGATGGCGCCGTATTTTTTGGGCGGTTACTCCCCGGCATCCGCACGTATATCTCGTTGCCAGCCGGTGTTGCGGAAATGCCAATAGGGCGATTCATCCTTTTTTCTTTGCTAGGGGCACTGCCTTGGACCATTTTATTTACCTATATTGGCTATATTTTAGGCAACCGTTGGCAAAATATCGGCCACTTAGCCCAATATTTTGGTGCCGTCGTCGTGGTGTTGTTTATCGCTTGGATTGCCATGTTGTGGAGGAATCGCGCCAAAACCAATCACTAACTTCCCACCAAATGAGCCACGGCACCATCCACAAAACTTCGAGGTCCATGTGCACTCGCATCGGCGCTAACGCTTCCACAATATTTTCTAAACCAACGGCCCCTAAGGTAATGGTGCGCAAGACCGTCAGTGCGCTGTGCCAGGGGCTCATCCAATTTTGCAGCGCAAACGGCAAGGCGAATCCGGCAACAAATCCTGTCACAACGGCCAATACCTGTCCCGAACCGATGACTAAGGCCCACAGGGTGCCAACGGCTTCGAGCGGTTCAACCCATAAATGGGACAAGGTATGGGAAATTCTTTGATGCCGTTGAATATCGGCTAAGGCTTTAAAAACTAAAATGCAACCGGCCGCAAACCACCAGCCGCGCAATGAGGCGGGGGCACGATCTCCTGTCGTTTGCCATAGCACCACAACCACGACCATGCCCAATCCCCAGAGCCAAAGAGTGGACAAAGTGTGGGACAAACGCCCCCGCTCAAAGAAGCCCGCTCCCCCCTGAAAGCCAACGAGCATACCCGCTCCCAATACCCAGAGGTCCTGTGTCAGGCTTGTTACCCCCTTGGAATCTTCGTCCAAAATCCGGGTGACTCAAATCCTAACCGCCATAACGCCACACCTGCTAAATGCCGAGATTGCGCTAATCGCACACGAGCTTGAGCCGATCGATTCCCCATGTAGTAAACAATATGCTTGACCCCTGCTCGCGTAGTATAGGTCAACACATTTTGAGAGTCCCAAGGATTATACCGAGACGTCACCCCATATTCGTGCTCAAGGGACGGTACACTCTCATCTGGCACCGTGGTGGCAGGACCTGCAGACCCGTTATCCACCCAGTCATACCCATACATGCCAATGGCTAAAATCAAGTGGTCCGCCGGGACGAGTTTAAGTGCTGCATCCATATTTTGTTTAACCCACTCCCACGGCGCCACCGGTCCCGGAGGGCCCCCGCTATAGTGATGGTCGTAAGTCATGATGACCAAGTAATTGGCTGACGCGCCCAGTTGCCTGTAGTCATAGGCGCCATTAATCGAAGACGGTACTCCTACGAGCGGAAACACGGAGACGGCCACAATTTTATGAATCGCATGGAGTTGTTTGCTGAGTTGAGCGATAAAGAGGCTAAGATCTCCGCGACTCGATGCAGGAATCAGTTCGAAATCGATATTAACGCCATCTAAGTGATCCTGCTTAACCAACGCTACTATATTGTTGACGGCATTTGTACGCGCAGCAGCGCTGTATAAGACCTGCGCACTACCCTGCGCATTATTGAACAGCGGAACGACCTGCACGTGATGGGCATGAGCAAGACGCACCACACTTGGGGTATAGCCGATATCGGACACAGCGCCCGACGGGTCGACGAGAAACCAACGGGGACTTACCGTACTCAACTGCGTCACATGGTGTTCAAAAGACGATTCCGACCCTGGGTGTCCACTTGTTGGGTTATAATTTTGATAGAAACCAACGACCTGAAAGTTTTGCAACGCTGGGGCGGCCGATCGTGGCGCACGAATGCTGATCCATGCAATGAGGGCAATAACCACAGCGGCCACTCCCCCAACAATCCAGACTTTATATTCGCGCCACACCATAAGCCAGTCCCGGTTATTCATCGTACAGCCCTCTTTTAGGTTATTTGCCCATAGTATGGACAATCCCCATTACATCATGCGCCTGATCTACGGGCTCTTGACCAGGCGCCGATGGCTTTTTAACAACGTCCGTAACTGCCGATTTTCTAGCTCCAATGAGTGAATTCGCCATTGCTTTTCACGCGCTTGCAATGTTAAGAGGTTCATGAGGACACGGCGGCTCGAACGCAGCCCTAACAACTTAGCATGCAGGCTTTGGATTTCTTCTTCCAACCGCGCAATTTCTTTTTGCGCATCGTGGTACATCAATTCCACCTCCTGAGCCTAGTATACCGAGGATAGTGGCAAATTATTCCTCAAGTGGCAAAGCGTGAGGATCACAAAGCGCCTAGGACGGTCCGTCCTAGGCGCTTTGGCAACCCACCACGTTTATTAACCCAAAGTATGTGCCAATTGCACAAACGTCCGCACCATGACTCCTGTAGCTCCACTCACAGCAGTCAGGGGGCCTTCTTTGGTCCACGCGGTCCCCGCAATGTCCAAATGGGCAAATGGTACGTCTCCCGCGAATTCACTGATAATCATCCCACCCGTGATAGTACCCGCATCGCGTCCTGGCGAATTTTTCATATCCGCTACTGACGATTTATACAACGCCTTGTATTCCGGATAGATGGGCAATTGCCACACTCGTTCACCCGCCGCAGTTGCCGCTGTAATCACCTGGTTGGCTAAAGCCGTATCGGTCGCCACGAGCCCTGTCGCTTCATGGCCTAATACGACAATAACCGCCCCGGTTAAGGTGGACGTTTCGACGATCCAGTCGGGGTGGAGATGCGCGGCATAACTCACACCATCTGCCAACGCCACGCGCCCTTCCGCATCGGTGTTCGTAATTTCAATCGTTTTGCCATTAAATGCCCGCACCACATCACCCGGCTTATAGGCTGAGCCCGACGGCATATTTTGAGCGATTGCCATAATGCCAATCACATTAATCGCGGGTTTTGTATCCGCAATCGCACACATCGCGCCTAACACAGCACCTGCACCCAACATGTCATACTTCATTTCTTCCATGTTAGCCGATGGTTTGAGACTAATGCCCCCCGAATCAAACGTTATGCCCTTTCCGACAAGCGCCAATGTTTTTTCGCCGTGCCCATGATAGCGCATCACGACGAGTCGAGGAGGATGCACACTACCTTGTCCCACGCCCAACAACGCACCCATGCCAAGTTCAGCTAAGCGCGCTTCATCCATGACCTCGACCTCAAAGCCATGCGCGTTCCCCGCCTTGACCGCCTCTTGCGCCAAGAGCTCAGGATATAATTTGTTCGATGGCGTAAAACCTAGCTCACGGGTCAGGTTTTGGGCCTGTCCAAGGGATAAGCCGCGTTTAATGCCCAAAGCCGCCGCCTCGTCGTCCTGAATGCCCGCCAATACGAGGGCCGGAATTTGACGGTCGACAGGCTTTTGATGATATCCTTCAAAGCGCCAGCTTCCCAGTACCCATCCTTCGACAGCCGCCGTTACTGCGTCTAATGCGGCATAATCAGCCTCCGGTAGCTCGAATCCTACGGAGCGCACTTTTAAGCTTTCGCTGGTTTGCGCCGCTTGCCCCATAATCTTCCGTAACGCATGGACATCAAACTCCTTAGATGGGCCCATGCCGATAAAGAGAACGCGATCAAGGTCGGCATCCGTGCTCGTCACGATAAAGCGCTGTAGAAGCTTTCCTTCAAATTCTTGACGCGCCCATGCATCCGCTAACGCGCGGCGCAGACCTCCGGGGATATGTTCCGAAACTTGTCCAGCACTATCCTGAAATACGCCCACAACCGTCAACTCAACGGTCCCAGTCTGAAGGCGACCTGTTATTGTCTTAATATCCATGGTTATCCCTCTCCTCCTTACGTGACCACTCGCGGGTAAAAAACTCCACATAATTCATCCCAAAAATGCGACGAATTGTATCGTCTGCCAAACCTCGCGCACTCATACGGTCTGCTAAGTGGGTCAGACGTGTCACGTCCTCTAGTCCATCCACCGGATGTTCCACCCCGTCGAAATCTGATCCCAACCCTAAATGGTGATCATCGCCCACCAAGTCAAGATGCAGACAGGCATGGTCCACAACCCGTTCGACATCTTCTTGACCTCCCAAGAAATCGCGCACAAACGTCAATCCTTGAATGCCATTGGCTTTGGCCAATGCAATAATCTGCGCATCCGTCAAGTTGCGGCGATGGTCCGCCAATGTACGGCAGTTTGAATGCGAGGCGATGACCGGGCGCTCAGACGTCTCCATGGCATCCCAAAACGCTGCATGGCTGAGATGAGAGACATCAAGTACGATCCCCACCCGGTTCATTTCTTGTACAATCCTGCGTCCTGCAACACTCAGGCCGCCGCCTCCCGGGTCTTCCCCCGCTCCATCCGCTAACGCATTGCGCTCGTTCCACGTCAAACTCATCAAGCGAAAACCTAGGCGGTGCATAATGCGCACCATACGAGGGTCGGTGCCAACCGCTTCGGCTCCTTCCATGGACATGACCACTCCGATTTTACCCGGCGATAGCGCTGCCAACAACGACCTGTCATCCACAACGGGCACGACCATACCGCCTGCCCCCAACACTTCTTGGTCAAATTGGTCAACAAACGACAGAAGTCGAGGTAAGGCCCGTTCCGGTTTATATTCGGGCTCCACCCAACACGAAAGGAATTGCAAGCGGTGGCCGCCTTCGACCATGCGGGGAAAATCCAGCTGCCCCTCGTGTGAGCGCTCGTACAAGTGCCGCTTTCCCTTTAGAGCGTCCAGTAAACTATCTGCATGCGTATCGACCACGGGTGTTTCTTCGCCATGCCATAACACGTACACTCCTCCTACTCCCGGTAGAATATCCTATGAAGAGACAGTGCCTTGCCATTGGTCGGATCGACATCCACCACTAAGCCGCCAAATTGACCGGGACCCGTCGCCGTCTCGAAGCGTACTGGCATTTGAGTCCGCATTTTTTGGATGACCAACTCAGATTTTACTCCAATTACCGAGTCACAAGGACCGGTCATCCCCAGATCAGTGATATAAGCGGTGCCTTTAGGCAAAATACGCTCATCCGCCGTCTGTACGTGGGTATGAGTACCCACCAACGCGCTGACCCGCCCGTCTAAATACCATCCCAAGGCAATCTTTTCCGACGTGGTCTCGGCATGAAAATCGACGAGAATGACCTTAACTTCAGAGGGCAAACTACTCAGCACATGATCAAGCCCTTGTAAAGGGTCATCATATTGGAACGGCATAAATGCCCGTCCCGCTACATTAATGACGGCCACCGGAATATCGTTGGTGGCCGTGACAACGTACCCATGACCCGGAGTGCCCGGAGGAAGGTTGAGCGGTCGTAAAAGAGCTGGGACATCATCGAGAAAATCAAAGACCTCTTTTTTATCAAAGATATGATTTCCCGACGTCAAGACATCAACCCCGGACCCGAGAAGGTCATCCATGATTTCGTGGGTAATCCCGTTACCCCCAGCCGCATTCTCGCCATTGGCCACAACCATATCAATAGCGTACTCTTCACGTAGACGGGGAAGAGCCTCTTTAAGCATACGGCGACCGGTTTTTCCCACGATGTCTCCCACTAACAAAACCTTCATAGCCGCCCGCCTTTCCTCCTTCAACCCACTTAGGTATTAAACACCACAACCCGTCCCTCGTCTCGCAACGCCACTAAATGTCCATGTGCGTCTTTTGTGAGGGCTTCAAGATTGGCCTGAATCGTTTCCTCCTGAAGCATTAATTCTTCTTCCAAGAGATCATGGGAATCCATTACCACGTCTTGTTCGAACCAATCATGAAGAATCTCGATCATCATGCCCACTTCCTCGACGGATACGGTCTCAATATCCCGTCGCAATTCAATAATCGTGGCAGTGTCCCACTCAAGACGATCCAGACTAATCTGCGATAAAGGCCGGCCCGTAACCCACCGGTAGGTTTGCAGCACATCTTGGAGCTGAAGTTGGAAGCGTTGCCATACGTCTTCCCCCAACGTCTTACGGACGATGAATGTCATATTAAGCGTCCGGTCATCAGGATTAAATTGGACGCTGTTGATCTCCGGATACCGCATCATAACCGTAATTAATGCCCCAAGCCCCCGTGTGCTACTCCCCCAACCTGATGATGATAGGTTCATTCCGCACCCTCCTTTTCCGGCCATCCCACATCTTCTTGATATCATATGCGATGCCATAGAAAACTCGCTTTATGGTCGCTTAGAGGACGGGAGGCTTCCACTGGTCAGTATTTTCTAGTGCTTTACCGGGATACAGCCGTTGAAATTTTGTCTCTAATTCCTCCCGCGATTCGGAGTGTGCAACATCAGCGACGCAGGCCTCTACAGGACACACATCAGCGCACTGTTGGGTCCCGTAAAACCCAAAGCACTCGGTACAGTGGTCCGGATCAATAATATAAATATCGACCCCTTCGCGAATGGCTTCATTGGGGCACTCCGGCTCGCAAGCACCACACGAAATACACTCATCAATAATCTTTAATGCCATACCTACGGCTCCTTTCTCATCCCCCTTGGTCGCCATGCCCTATTATCTTCCAGACAATAGACGTGGGAAAGCCCCGGCGGACAAGGTACCGTCCGTAGCGAATACGCTCGCGGTCATCCTTGATATCGTAACGCTCTTGCAGACCTTCAGCAATCTTTAACCAATCAATATTCTGCTGCCGTTCTTCCCATAAAGGCTCCCATACCTCTCGCGGCAGCTTTTTATCCTGAAGTTTTTGGACTACGAGTCTTGGCCCCATCGTACCATTGCGTAGACATTGCTCGATAAGTTGGGCGGCAACCCGCTTGTCATCGAGCCATCCTTTGGCCTCCAGTTGGTCCATGACCGAGTCCACCAAAGGTTCAGGAAAACCCGCCCGGAGAAGCCGGGCGGAGAGATCCTGTCGACTATAATCACGATACCCCAACCACCTTAGGGCTTGTAGGTAAGGATCTTTATTGGATGTCTTGGTCATCTTGAGCGCCTATGGTCACCAGTGACGAGGCCGCTTGAAAATGTTGGCGAATTTTTGTGTCTAATTCTTGCGCCAGCTCAGGATTTTTCTTGAGATAGTCCCGAGTATTCTCACGCCCTTGCCCCAGGCGCAAATCTCCGTAGGCATACCATGCACCGCTCTTTTGCACTAAATTAATCTCAACTGCCAAATCCAGGATACTTCCCTCACGGGAAACCCCTTCCCCATAGAGAATATCAAATTCGGCTTGCTTGAACGGGGGAGCCACCTTATTTTTCACAACCTTGACGCGCGTTCGATTGCCCACCACATCGGTTCCTTGCTTTAAGCTGTCGATACGGCGCACTTCAAGACGCAAGGAAGAGTAGAACTTCAGAGCTCGCCCTCCAGGGGTTGTCTCCGGATTTCCAAACATCACACCAATTTTTTCTCGAAGTTGGTTAATAAAGACTGTGACCGTATTCGATTTCGAAATCGACGCCGTCAACTTACGCAAGGCTTGGGACATCAGGCGTGCTTGCAACCCAACATGGGAATCACCCATTTCGCCCTCGATTTCAGCGCGTGGCACAAGGGCTGCCACCGAGTCCACGACCACAATATCAACCGCCCCGGACCGAACCAACGCTTCCGCAATTTCTAACGCTTGTTCACCGGTATCCGGTTGGGAAATCAGCAAGTCATTGAGGTTAACCCCTAACTTACTGGTATACAAGGGATCCAACGCATGCTCTACATCAATAAACGCTGCCACACCGCCAGCTTTTTGCGCCTCGGCAATCGTATGCAGTGCGATGGTGGTCTTTCCTGAGGATTCTTGACCATAAATCTCCACGACACGTCCACGTGGTAAACCTCCAACGCCGATAGCAATGTCCAAGGGAAGACAGCCCGTTGAGATCACCCCTATAGCAGATTGACTGGAGGCTTCCCCAAGCCGCATAATCGAGCCCTTACCGAACTGCTTTTCTATTTGGGCGAGCGCCAAGTCCAGCGCTTTTTCTCTGTCCATCGCCATAGTTTCTTCTCCCTCCAACTTCTTCCATTGGACATTATTCGCTAAACGGCATTAAAACTCCTCTATGAATTCTAACGAGGTCGTGCAGGTTCCATATTGACCGATTTGCCACGAATCACAATGGACGACATCGCCTGCAAAACTTTAGCTGCGGCATCCTTCGGCATCTCCACAAACGTAAACCGGTCGTAAATATCAATCAACCCGATGACGCCACCGGAAATATGCGCACCTTCCGCTAAGCCCCGCACAATATCAGCCGGAGAGACGCGGTCCATCCGCCCGAGGTTTAAGAACAGCCGAACCATTCCGGGCTCTGCGCCCGTTTCCCCGAACTCTCCTTCTGGCGCTTGATCATGCCCCTTATCCAGCATTAAGCGCAAAGCAGCAGCGGCAATATCAACACTGTCATACGACTGTGCGAGTTCCATCACAATCTCTTGATAAGCCGGCAACACACCATGCTCGATTTCATCGGCCAAGCGGTTTTTCAATGCTTCCCGCTGTTTCTCTGCAACATCCTCCTGGGTAGGTAAGGGCCGCCGTTGTAAGCGAACATGCAACAACTTTTCCATTTGCCGCAGTTGGCGAAATTCCTTGGGCAACACGAGAGTAATTGCCGTGCCGCTCTTGCCGGCTCGTCCCGTCCGTCCAATACGGTGGACATAAGTCTCTGTGTCTTGAGACAAGTCATAGTTGATAACGTGCGTCACGTTGTCAATGTCCAATCCTCGCGCCGCGACATCGGTAGCGACCAGAATTTCACTAACTCCCTCTTTAAAGCGTTTCAACACCCGGTTCCGTTGCACTTGATTCAAGTCCCCGTGGATGGCTTCGGCAGAATAACCTCGCGCTTGCAAGCCCTCGGCCAATTCATCGACGCGTTTTTTCGTGCGGCAGAAGATAATGGTGCGCTCAGCGCCCTCCATGTCCAAAATCCTGGACAACCCATCTAATTTTTCATGTTCTCGCACTTCGTAATAGACTTGTTCAATCTTGGGCACCGTCAAACGCTCGGGGCTAATCGATACGTGTTCAGGATGGCGCAGATACTTCCGAGCCAACCGGGAAATGGCATCAGGAACGGTCGCTGAAAATAGCATCGTCTGGCGCTCGGTGGGTACATTCTGCAAAATGAACTCGACGTCTTCGATGAAGCCCATGTCAAGCATTTCGTCGGCTTCATCCAAAACCACGACCTTAACGTTATCAAGCTTTAATGTCCCTCGGCGAATATGGTCCATGACACGACCAGGTGTTCCAATCACAACCTGTGCGCCGTGTTCTAGCGCTCGAATCTGACGGTCATAGGACTGCCCTCCATAAATCGGAACCACTTTCACGCCCGCATGGCGGCCGATTTTGGTGATTTCTTCTGATACCTGAATGGCTAATTCCCGCGTGGGGGCCATCACCAAGGCCTGCACTTTTTTGCTGCGATGGTCCAACAACTCGACAATCGGAACACCAAATGCAGCTGTCTTCCCGGTTCCCGTTTGAGCCTGTCCAATAATATCGTGCCCTTGCAAAATCAAGGGAATGGTTTTAACCTGAATGGGTGATGGTTCTTCAAAGCCCATGTCTTCTAAAGCTTTAAGTACTGGGCTGGTCAACCCCATACTTTTAAACGATTCAAGTTTTACTGTTTCCTCTTCCATCGAAAGCTCCTTCATCATATGTTTTAATGTCCTCTCCATCCCACACCCGATACGTTAACCCGGTAATTCGAGTAGGTCCCACAATTGCGTCAACGCCATCTCTACCGCGGCCTCTCGTACTCCTTGTCGGTCAACGTGAATAATGCGTTTGCGAACCACCGTTTGGCCTTTATGGCTTACCGCCGTATAAAACGTCCCTACAGGATTTTCGGCGTCTCCACCCCCGGGACCTGCATACCCTGTCGTACTCAGACCCCAATCCGTGTGAAACCGTTGGCAAACAGCCTCTGCCATCGCCTGCGCGCATTCAGCACTAACCGCCCCAAACTCTTCCAGTACATGTCCCGGCACTCCAGACAGCTGCTTGACATGATCAGTATACGCAACAGTCCCTCCTGACACACAGAGCGATGCGCCCGGCACTTCAATAAGACGCGCGGCTAAAAGCCCACCGGTGAGGGATTCCATCATGCTACAGGTCTCATGCCGTTTTTGCAGGGTCTCGACAATGACTTGGGCACGATTCACCCCTTGAACATGATACAACGGTGCTTGAACCTGACCCTTTACCCACGCTAGAGCCCGTTGCGCTAAAACGGTCCCGTGCTCGGAAAATGCGGTAGTCTCGACCCGAATGTCCACTTGCCCAGGCTTCGCATAGATTCCCATTTTAGGATGTTGGCCGGCCAAAAGCGGTTCAATCCAGTGTGCGAGTGTCGCTTCGCCGATATCGAAGCATGAAAGACTTTGACGCATGACCGTTCGGCTACCTTGCATACGGCGCAACCACGGCAATAAATACTGCTCAACAATGGCTTCCATTTCTCGTGGTGGCCCGGGCAACAAAACCAGCGTTTGCCCCTCTAATTCAATCAGTTCACCCGGAGCCTGGCCCTTGGGATTTTGCCAGATGACCGCTCCCGACACGACTGACGCTTGTTTCTTAATTGATTCTTCCCAACCTGAGTTCCGTCCATGATGTTCCGAAATGTATTGGTGTGTCTCGGAATCCACAGTCACCGGCCGCTGATATAACTGAGCCACCGCTTCCTTAGTCACGTCATCTGCCGTAGGACCCAAACCACCCGTCACAACCACCAGGTCACAGTCCTGGCGCAAATAGCGAAGGGCTTGGATAATGGTGCGCACACTATCCCCTACCACAGTTTGGGCGTGAATATGTATCCCGACCGATAATAATTGTTGCGCAAGCCACACGGCATTGGAATTCATGACTTCGCCGGTCAACACTTCATCGCCTACCGCCACGAGGCCGGCAAGTTTGAACACTCCTGTCCCTCCGTACTATCAGGTATTTTGATCATGCCATATTTGGGACAGAATTACAACCACCTGCACACCCCCCAGCCCTGCAGGGTGTGCAGGCATGCCATAAATTTACGCGATATAAGCCCGTACGGCCTCGCCGGGAAGAGTTTCGTGCTCCAATAACGCATTGGCCAGCGTCCACAACTCCGCTTCATGGCTCGTAATCAATTCGTCGACGACGGTTTGTTGCTCCGCTATAATATCTCGGATCGTCTTGTACAACGTCTCTGGCGACAACGCTTCTTCTTGAACCACACCGAGCGGAGATAACCCCGACAACACCATTTGGCGTGCAATATCCCATGCCTTTTCAAAATCGTTGGCCGCTCCTGTACTTTGTTCCCCTAACAAGATGCGCTCGGCCGTTGAACCCCCTAATAGAACGCGAATATCCGCTTTGAGTTCCGAGATAGTTTGCAACAGCCGATCATCTTCGGGAGCATGCCGCACAAAACCTAGCGCCATTCCCCGCGCGGCAATCGTAATTGACGACACGGAGCCCGGGGATACTAATTCCCCCACAATGGCATGACCTCCTTCGTGAACCGCTACTCTTTTCAGGTCTTCACGGCGCAAGTTGCGGTCGATTTTTTCCCCTAACATCACTTTATCGACGGCTTGACGGAGGTGCCTTGTTGTTATGACATCGGTCTCTTCTCGCATCGCCAGGATGGCTGCTTCATTACAAACACTTTCTAAATGTGCCCCCGAAAATCCGAAGGTTTCCCGAGCAATGCTATCCAAATCCACGTCCGGTGCAAGCGGTTTATTACGCGTGTGCAATTGCAAAATGCTTAGCCGTCCTTCGCGATCCGGTAAATCTACCCGCACCATGCGATCAAAGCGGCCCGGGCGCATCAGAGCATTGTCGAGCAAATCCGCGCGGTTAGTGGCGGCCATCACTAAAATCCGCACATCGTCCTCATGAATCTGCATGCCATCCATTTCGACCAGCAGTTGGTTAAGGGTTTGGTCATACTCCAAATGAGATTGGTTGCTGCCGCGTTTCCCGGCCATCACTTCAATTTCATCAATAAAGATGATAGCACTAGACTTTTTTTCTTTACGGGCCAAAGTGCGTGCGTCTTGAAACAACTGACGTACCCGCTGCGCACCCACACCCGCATACATTTCGACAAACTCCGAACCTGACGCAGCCAAAAAGACGGATTCCGTATATTGAGCAGCGGCCTTGGCCAATAAGGTTTTCCCCGTGCCAGGGGGGCCGGTTAAGAGAATCCCTTTTAACGGCCGTATTCCGAGTTTACTAATCACTTCGGGCTTTAAAATAAATTCCAAGGCTTCCTTGAGTTCGCTTTTAGCCATATGCTGGCCGCCTATATCTTGAAACGTCGTATTGACTTGGCTTAGCACGATTTTTCGTGCGCTTTTATTACTTAAGCGACTCAAAATACCCGAAAAGTAGAGTGCGGAACCCAAAGCAATAAGTAAAACGAGCGGCCAAATATCAATGCCATCAAGACCTAAGAAAACAATTACGGCTAGACCAATCCCCACAGCCACTTCTCGTTTCATCATCCTTGGCCCCCTAATCGTAACGGCATGACAATGTCTTCCCAATATTGCGGGGCCCTCAAGGTGACAAAAATGTGACGACTACTGATTTGTACGGTCGCCGCGAAATGGTCATGTTTAGCCACCTGCTGGATGGATGCATTCATCGCGACATATTGTCCCGTGGCTTCACCTTGGGCAATTATGAGGCGAAGAGTATTGAGTGATTGAAGCATAGCAGGACTCGGATGCGATACAATCGTAATGGCCGTCGGTACATGGCCAGTCACCAGACGATTTTGCGCCTCAATCCCTTGATAGACATTCATCAAGTTAGCGCGCCGGGAAGCAAAAACGGTGACCGCTCCTTGGGGAGACACTTCTACCTTCTTGACACCCGTAACGCTTTGCATGGCGTGCAACAAGGGCGAGCGGATTGCTGACCGCATATAAATCCATTGAACGCCGCGCAACAATCCTAAAACCAATGCAAAGACAACAAATACCAAAAAAACTTGCCGAACCGTAAACTTCATCAATGGTTCTCGCCCTCCTTCAACCACCATGTCACGAATCATTTCGCAATCAATGGGGAGTATATCATAGCGAGAACAATTGAGCGCAGGCAATGCTTGTCTAGACGGGGAAAGCCCGCCACATCAGGAAAAGCCAAGAAAGTTTATCTTTCCAAAAAACTCACGCGCGTGGCCAATACCGATAAAAGTATTCAATACCACTCCAGATGGTGAGCGTTAACGCGACTACCCAAAACACAATTGGGACCATCCCTGTCAATACCGCCGAAGCACCTAAAGCAAAAAGCTGCCCTGTCGTCTTCCACTTCGCAACGGCACTGGCGCCCATCGTCGTTCCAGCGGGAAGAATCGACCGCAATCCCGTTATCGCAAATTCACGCAACAATAAAATCAACACGATCCAAACAGAAAGCCGATTTGACGCAATTAGCGCCAAACCGGAACCTAGCACAAGAATTTTATCCGCCAAAGGGTCCATATAAGCCCCAAAATGCGTTGTTTTTGATGCATGCCGTGCAAGACGTCCATCAACAAAATCTGTCATACCCGCAATAATAAACACCACCAAGCCGATCCAATGCCACTTAGGAGCGTGAGCTAACCATAGAGCCACCACAACCGGCGTGAGAATAATCCTCGACAATGTGACTTGGTCGGCTACATTCACATTAGCGCCTCCGCCAACAGGTCGTATTCGCGTGTTCCAGAGATCTTGACGGGAATAATCTGCCCGGGGCTAAAACGTCCTTTTACGTACGTCACCCCATCAATGCCGGGTGCATCAGTAGCCCCGCGCCCCACACTAACAGTATCACCTATATCTTCAATCAATACTGGCATCACATGGCCAATGTGGCGTCCCCGTACCGATCCCACTAATTTGCGTTGCACCAGCATCGCCTCGCGGCGCCGACGCTGCTTTACCGCTTCGGACACCGGATCTCCCAATTTTTCCGCCCTTGTACCCTCTTCATGCGAATACGTGAAAATGCCGACGTGGTCAAAGCGCATTTCCTCTATAAAGTTCAGCAAGGTTTGGAAATGGTCATCGGTTTCACCCGGAAACCCGACGATAAACGTTGTACGTAAGGTGATATCAGGTATAGCGTCCCGAATCATCCCTAGGACCCGATCTGTTTTATCCCGCCGAAATGGCCGACCCATTTTTTGCAGAAGTTCAGGATGGGCGTGTTGGAGAGGCATATCTAAATACGGGGCCACAACGGGTAAATCGCGCATCGCACGCACAAGATCGGGAGTAATCTGCGTGGGATAACTATACATAATACGAACAAAAACCAAATCCGGGATCTCTTGTAAGGCATACAACAGCCGTGGCAGCTCCGGATGTCCGTAGAGATCATGGCCCCAAATAGTGGAATCTTGGGCAATTAAAATCAATTCGCGTACCCCTTGCGCTACCAATCGTTTGGCTTCAGCCACAATATCTTGCAGAGGTCGGCTGCGGTATCCTCCCCGCATTTGGGGGATAGCGCAAAAGGCACAACTGTGGTCACAGCCTTCGGCAATTTTTAAGTAGGCCGTATAATTGGGTGTTGTTAATTTGCGTGGAGCTGCTAATCCACTTACCGGCATTTCTCCCCAAAAACTTGGGCGCGTACCGTTTAACGCCCCTTCCACGGCTTCCACAATGCGGTGAAACTCGCCTGTTCCTACCATGGCATCGACTTCAGGCAAATCATCCCATAAGGTTTGCTGATATCTTTGCGAGAGACATCCAGCCATGACTAATGCCTTGAGTTGGCCAGTTTCCCGGTAATGATTCATCTCAAGAATCGTATCAATCGATTCTTGCTTGGCTGAGTTGATAAAGCCGCACGTATTCACAATCAACACTTCGGCATCATCGGCTTCCGGTGTTAACTGGTACCCTGCTTGTTCAAGAAGACCGAGCATCACTTCCGAGTCTACTCGGTTTTTGGGGCAGCCTAGAGAGACCATCCCCACTTTCGTCGCCAAAACAATCACCTCGGACGTATCATAGCCCAGCGAGGCGGGAAAATAAAGAGGCAAACCATGTGCTTTGGATTCTACATGTCTGCAGTCAGTCACTGTCATTGCGAAACGGAGGCGAAGTTTTGCGTATCCATACATTAAAATACCGGGTTACGCGGGCCTTTATGGCCTTGCTCATTCTCATCGGGTTGGTTGCAGCCAGTTTTTGGACATCAAAACAGGCTACCATATTTGCGCAGACATCCCCGCTACCCGCGGCGGATCGTTATTCATTGCGTGATGTCGAGACCACCCAGAAGGTTGCTGCTTTGACGTTTGATATTTCTTGGGGCACAGTGATGCCTCCAAAAGTTTTGTCCATAATCTCCCGAGACCATGTACCTGTGACTATCTTTGTGTCAGGCCCATGGGCCTCGCAACACCCGGACATCGTGAAAGCCTATGCGGCCGCTGGCGCTGAAGTCGAGTCACACGGATGGGCTCATGTTAACTACTCAGACCTATCCAATGCCGGTATTGCCGAAAATTTAATGAAAGCCAATGCTGCGATCGAAAAAATCACCGGCAAACGCGCCACGTTTGTAAGGCCCCCGAATGGTGATTTCAATAGCCGTACCATTATGGCTTCGCGCGCGGTGGGTTATACCACGGTCACATGGGGAACAGACTCCCTCGACTGGATGAATCCGGGCGTTCCCACCATTATTCGCCGGGTTACGACCCGCATTCATCCGGGAGACATCATTCTCATGCACGCTTCGGACACATGTAAGCAAACCGACATTGCCTTGCCGACCATCTTGCAGGATTTGAAAGCCAAAGGCTACAAATTGGTGACTTTGAAACAATTGTTGACCTACGGCAAGCCTATTTACCGCGGATAATCCACCACCGATGGTGGTGAACAGCCGCCGCATCACTTTGCATCGTCTGCACTGAAGTAACCACCGCTGGCTGGCCAGGGGTGGTTACTGTTATAAAGCCGCTGGCTTGATGCCGTGCAACTGGCGCTTTAAGAAATTTTAAGGTCGCGTTGATGTGATAGGTCTCTTGATTCGGTAGACTCAACCACACGGAATGCATAGCTTCCACTGGCACCATCGGTTGTTGTCCGCCTTGAACCGGCACCTGTGCCAACACCTCGCCAGGATGCACGACTTCCACAGTGGACCAATGCTCAAACCCCCACGCCAACAAATTGCGGGCATCGCTATAACGATCTTGGCTATGTAGAACCACGGCAATCAATTCATCGCCATTACGCTGCGCAGACGCCACTAAGCACTTGCCGGCAGCGTCTGTGGTCCCAGTCTTAATGCCCGTTGCTCCCGGGAACGTGTAAAGCAATTGATTGGTGTTATGAATTTCTCTACGCTGATGATGACGCAGTTCTGTAACAACGGCTTCTTTATTGGCCACAATTTGGCGAAATAATGGCACCGTCATAGCATAACGCGCAATCAATGCCAAATCATAGGCACTAGAAAAGTGACCCGGCTTGGTCAGCCCATTCGGGTTTTCAAACTGGGTGTTAAACGCTCCGAGTTCTTGGGCCTTTACGTTCATCTTTGCAACAAAACGGCTGACGCTGCCGGCATCCGCTTCCGCAAGGGCGACGGAGGCATCATTTCCTGAACGCATCAATAAACCATGCAGCAAATCGTACACGGTGTACTGTTGCCCGGTAGCAATGTGCATACGTGACCCCACCGTGGATGCTGCATGCGAAGAAATTGTCACTACGCGTGAGAGGTGGCCGTGTTGGATGACCAACAGCGCCGTCATCATTTTGGTCACGCTTGCCGGATCCATCTGCTTGAAAGCATTTTTTTCATAGAGAATGGCGCCGGTCTTAGCGTCCATCAAAATTGCAGCACGAGACGTCAGGTGTGGTCCTTGCTGTGAAGCCACGACTTTTCTGCTCACGAATCCTTTAGTGTGTGAAGCGGCTGGCACCGTGATAAGGCCAGCCGCAAGCAAACACGATAGCGTTTTTCCCATTGTTCTCCCTCACTGTCACGTTTTTCTTAGTGTGACCAGCGCCGGGAAAACTATGACCCTTGGAAAGACAGATTCAAGACATCATTGGCCGTAGGAAGTGCAAATGCCTGTCCGTTTATCATCATCGTCAGCGCATGGCTGCCCAACGTCAGCGAGATATCGTGAGACCCTGAAAATTGAGCGGATTGCCCAGCATAATAGAGTTTACTCATGGCAGGACCTCCATCGACCGACGCCGATACCCAGCACGTCCCAGTAAAAGACAAAGCAATCGTTACTGGCGACGTGCTGACAGCATATTGGGCATAATATGAATGGCCGCTTTGGCTCGCACTTTGTTGCGTAATCTTAACGCCCGTGGGAGAGGCGAGCTGGGGATGAGATCGTGCCTTATGGCTTTTAGCTGGGCCCTTAACAGAAGTCTGTAATTTGGGCGGACTTTTCTCCGCCAAAGGACTCGTCACCGATCCCGAATAATGTTGCAGCAACCATAACCCGCCAATGAATAGCACCACTAAAACACCGACCACCCAAATCATCAACCGGGGGTTGGAATACTCGGGCATGTCTTTTTCGCCGTCTTGACGGCGAATGCGCGAGGGGGAAGACCTATGCGTCGCCCGCGGTGAGGCATGGGCATAAAGACCCGTACGTCCAATAGGTTCCATTGGAGACAATACCGGATGATCTAACGGCTGTCCCAGGGCTTTGCGGCGCTGCTCTACCAAGGCATCACCATCGAGTTCTAAATACCGCGCATAGTTCCGAAGAAAGCCTTGTCCATAAACTTCTCCAGGCAAGTCCTCCCACCGATTCTGCTCCAAAGCCAGCAAGTATTCGCGCCGGATGTGCAAAGCTTCACTGACTTGGTCGACCGAGAGACGCCGGCGAATGCGGGCCTGATTGAGCGCTTGGCCCATATTCTCTGGACCGTTATTCGTTGACGTATCCATTGCGCATCCTCCTCATGACATTATGGCCAGACCCGGTTCAATGTGCGTGCAAAAGGAATGGTTTCGCGCACATGGTCCAACTTGCAGATCCATGCCACCATTCTTTCCAACCCCATCCCAAATCCACTGTGAGGCACCGAGCCGTATCGTCGCAAGTCAATGTACCAAGCATAAACCGCAGGATCGAGATGATGTTGCTCCATACGCTCCAACAGCAAATCCAGGTCATGAATGCGTTCACTACCGCCAATGATTTCTCCATAACCCTCTGGCGCCAACATATCGGCGGCTAGAGCCACCTCCGGTCTGTGCGGATCCGGTTGCATGTAGAAGGCCTTTAATGCTGTCGGAAAATGCGTGACAAAAACCGGCCGATCAAACATCTCGGCTAAAGCGGTTTCGTGGGGAGCTCCCATATCATCACCCCATGCGAGCGGCATCCCCACACTCTTGAGACGTTCCAAGGCCTCGTCATAAGTAATACGCGGGAACGGTGGAATGACTTTTTCCAAGCGGGAAATGTCCCGCTCAATCGTTTGCAATTCCACCCGACAAGTGGCCAAAACATGTTGCACAATATGGCTCACCAGTCGCTCCTGCCAGACCAAGTTCTCTTCGAACTGACAGAATGCCATTTCCGGCTCGACCATCCAAAACTCATTGAGATGGCGACGCGTTTTGGACTTTTCCGCTCTAAACGTTGGGCCAAAAGAATAAACACGGCCCAACGCCATCGCCAACGCCTCCATGTACAGCTGTCCTGATTGCGACAAAAAGGCGGTGTCATCGAAATAATCAATGGGAAAGAGCGTCGTACTGCCTTCGGCGGCTGCTGGAGTAATAATCGGCGGATCCGCCACCACAAATCCTTCGTTGTCAAGGAAATTGCGCGTCGCATGAATCACCGCCGCACGAATCCGCAAAATAGCGGCTTGCCTAGGTGAACGAATCCACAAATGGCGATGATCCATCAAGAAGTCCACCCCGTGCTCCTTAGGAGCCACCGGATATCCCTCGCTTATACCTAATATCTCAACCCGGTCCGCTTCCACTTCAACACCGATGGGAGCCCTTTTATCCTCATGCACTCTCCCATGGACGCGCACGGCCGTTTCTTGGGTAAGGGCGTCCCATTGTGCGGCACCGTGTAATTCGGCTTGCGGATTTTTGACGACACACTGCATGACACCCGTACCGTCTCGTATAACAATGAAATGAATTTTTCCCGACGAACGATAGTGGGTTACCCAACCTTGCAGAATCACGTCTTGGCCTATATGTTTAGTTGCCTCATTAATGCGTACGATTTCCATAACCCGTTACTGCCCTCCACCATCCATATTGCGAAAGATCACGAGGCGTTGCACTTGGTTCGTGCCTTCGTAAATTTGGGTAATTTTCGCGTCGCGCATCATCCGTTCGACGGGATAGTCCCTAATATATCCATAGCCGCCGAAGAGCTGAACCGCATCCGTCGTCACTTTCATCGCGGTGTCTGAGCACATTAACTTGGCCATTGCCGAAAATCTCGTCACTTCGGCACTAGACTTACTGTCAAAGCCTGCCGACTCGACGATTTCCGCGGCGCGATAAAGCAATTGCCGACTCGCTTCAATCTGCGTTTGCATGTCTGCCACCATAAACTGTAGACCCTCAAACTGATTTAATGTCTGGCCAAATTGCCGACGCTCCGCCAGATGTTGTACCGTCACATCCAACGCCCCTTGCGCAATACCCAACGCCTGAGCCGCAATCCCCGGACGCGTGCGGTCTAGCGTACGCATTGCAATCTTAAATCCATCACCTTCAGCACCTAGACGAGCTGATTCATCGACTACAACATCGTCAAACAATAACTGGGCCGTCTGCGAGCCACGAATTCCCATTTTCTTTTCAATGCGTCCGACAGACACCCCAGGCTGGTCAAGGGTCACGACAAAAGCCGAGATCCCGCGTGTCCCCGCCGATGGATTCGTAGAGGCAAACACCACCATGGTCTTCGCCAATCCCCCATTGGTGATAAACACTTTAGACCCAGTAATGCGATATTGATGCCCCTCTTTGATAGCGCGGGTTCGTGTCCCCCCAGCGTCCGACCCGGCGTCTGGCTCGGTCAAGGCAAAGGCACTCAGACACCGCCCTTGGGCAATATCAGGAAGGTACCGAGCCTTTTGCTCTGCCGATCCCGCAATCAGTATAGGCATCGCGCCCAGATGCTGCGCAGCAATAATCAAGGCCGAGGTGGCACATACACGCGCCACTTCTTCGATCGCGATACACGACGTGAGCAAGTCCGCCCCGCCACCACCATATTCCTCGGGCATTGCAACACCCAAGAGCCCGTACTCCCGAAACAATTCGACGATGTCCCAAGGAAACTCTCCTGTTTCATCAATTTCTTGCGCTCTGGGCTTTACTTTTTCCTCTGCCAAACGCCTTACGGTATCACGAAACATCCGCTGTTCATCGGAGAGTCCGAATGTTGTAAGACTAGACACAGTCCTTCCCCCTCTTCTTCCCTACCTATTCACGTTATTGTAGCATGCTCCGAATCCCGGATACCTCTTTGGACCCGCAAAAAATGACGCAGGAATTTTCTTTGTACACTGTCGCGAAATTCGGTAAAATAAGCGTAAGACTCTTGTATAGTTAGGACAGTAAAAAGATTTGGTGGTCGTACTCAATTAGGGGGGTGCGTGATGCCTGCAAGCCGCGAATCTGTCAGCATGCCAATACTGCCCATCAAGGGAATTTTGTTTCCAGGGGCTAAAACCAAGATGGTGATCGATGATAGTTCCTACAAGGCCATGATATCCTATTGCATTCAGCAGGATACAGGACTATGTGTTTGTATGGAACGTCGAGCACAAGAATCGGGCACAACAGCAGAAGCAGCAGAACCATCCAACATCGGCACGTCTGCCCGCATCCTCCAAGTTTCAGAAATGGATAACGGAAGTCTGCACGTAGAACTCGCGGGCATTAGCCGCATCAGCCTATTGTCTTATCGCCATGGTAGCCGGTACATGGTGGGACAGTTTAAATATCTGCCAGATTTGGATGATTCTGTGCCGCCTCCGCTGATTGATGAGGCTTTAGCCTTAAGCTCCGAGATTTGGAGCTTTATTTCACCTACCCAGGCGCGTCCTCAGATACCCACAGAGCCAGAAGCCTTGTCTTATTGGATTGCCGCCCATGTTCCCTTTTCTGTAGCGGCGCAACAAGAGCTGTTAGAACTGCGCACGACGCGAACTCGGTTGTCCAAAGAAGTATCGCTGGTCCGCCATTTAATAGACCGCATACGTAGCGAACAAATCATGTAGCCCTCACCCCCGCATGCAGCGGGGGTCCCTTTTGACTGTCTTCAGGCTAATCGGGCGAATGGTCACGGGGCGCATGGCGGTCTATCGCCGGTAACAGATGTTGTGACAGCATATAGGCCCAATAACGCCAATCTTGTGCAAAACGGTCAATTCGTGTATATGGGTCGAGGTCTGAGAGACTCGCGTGGACTTCTCCTCCAATCGTCACGGTCACACCTCCGGCATGATGGGGACGAGGCCAGTGAACCATGACCACCAGGGGTAACCGCTGGTGACGAATCGCCCAGACACCATCTCTGGACCCCAACCGGTCTAGACGCCACTCCAGAGGCAGACGAATGCGTGTGGGAAGGCGAACTTCGCGAACAGCAGGCCATGGATACGAACGCAACGACGTCATGAGATGCTCCTTGAAGAACGCAAATCGCGCGCGGTTGACAAGGGTCAGCCAACTGCTAGGATTATCCTCCACGGAACGCACCTCCACCGGCTGAACACGAAAAATGGGAAAACGGTGCATTTCTTGGCGCATTGTTTTGACTGCGCTCTTATGAAGAGGGGACTTAAGGAGAGTATAGTGTGCCTCTAATCGCGTGGTCTGACGCCATCGCTTGAGAACGACCCGTGTGGACCAAAAAGGATTCCACTGCGGGCTTGACCAGTGCATCGAAGCCCGCAACCCAAGTGGCTCCGGCCACTGCGCTACACCTTGTTGCAAGGAATCACTGTCCACTGCAATTTTTAACCCCAACCACGCGACGCGAACCGGAAGACCAAGAATATTGTGGGGATTGCGCGAATGTTCTTGCCGCCAACTTACCTTAACCGGGCGCGAACCGAGCAGATTGGCTAGCTTTTCCCACCATACCGTCAATTGTTCCTCGGCACCGGAATCAGCGCGCAAACGCCATTCTTCAATACCATACGGATGCTGCCATTGTTCAAAAATTCCCCAATGCGTGCGGGCTGCCTGCTGCAAACGCCCATGTTCCCACCATTCCACACGGTCATGAAAATGCCATCCTGCAGGGTCCCAACTGTCCGTTGCCAGAGCCCAAACCCATGTATTGTGCGGAGCGCGAATGGTAATAGTCCCGGGTTGCCAACTAACTACCGCATCCCCGCCACACGGAATGACAACGCTATCGGGTCCTGACGCCGCTAAAAAGTGCAACAAATATTGCCAGGTGAGCTGTACTTCCATCGGATTCAACCAACCCACGATTTCCATGGGTGCACGCAGCCAGGGCGTCCACGGTGCTAAGAGCGCTGGGCTGTTGCCTGCTAACGTTAACACACGTGATGCAACGCCACGGTTTAAACGCTGTAACCATTCTTCCGTGCGTTCCACATCGGGCCAAAACCTCCGCGAGTCCGTTGGAATCGAAGGAGAAAACTGAGCAATGAGCTGCAATGGGACACCTGCCTATGACCGTCGTAATTACGACTAGTATAACAAACTCGACCATTGTACTTCACCGCGACGACATGGCTTTTGAGATGGAATATCACACCACATTATGCAGTGGTTGGTCAAGATGGGACCGAGCTGAGACGATCAACCACCGTATCAAACAACTTGATACGCCATTGCAAGGCTTCTCGGGCAATGACTGTCGCTCTTTCCAATTTAGCTGGGTCGCGACCGCACAGGTGATCGAGGAGCTGTGCCGCCAGCGGTCCATGGGTATCGGAGTCCACCTCGATATGCCGTTCCAGGTAATAGCGAAACCGCTCAAGACGTGCATCCGTTCCCAGTTTATCCACGATACGTAAAAACATTTCAGGGATAATGTCTTCACGGCCGTAAAAAAAAGCGGCAGCCACTTCGTATGTCTCTCCATGATGCGCAAGATTCAAATCAAACCGAATAAACTCTTTCACACGGGGATCGACGGGCAGAGCCTCCACTGCCTTTTCCCAGGGCACGCCTTGTTCAAGTTGCGCCAAAAGAAAGTTAATCGGCGCCCTATCCGCGCCAAGTTGCACCATAGCGTCTTGATACAAGCCAAAATGGCTCTGATAGTGGCCGTTCCCCACTTCATCCGATTCTTCTGCCACCACAATCTCGTTAATAAAACGCGTATAGGGCTCTTCCCCACGCGGCCGCCACGGAATATCAAGCCCTGTCAAATCATGTTGCAAACGTTTCAATAAACTCATAAAATCCCACACCGCAAAAACATGATGCGCGGTATATATTTGAAGATCACGGATCGTGTTTATGCGATGATAAACCGCATGATTCAATAACGATTCCCGTCTTTGCTGCACAATGTCATCCAAAGATTTCGTCGCCAACTCCACTAACCCCCTCATCGACGTCAGGCTATTGTCTGAACCCATAGGCAGTGTATACTAAATGACAAATGCTGTGGTAGTAGGTGACGAGATGTTATTGGCAGCTCAACGATTTGAGCGAGTGAATTGGGCCGCGGTAGAATGGGATATTCGGCAAAAAGGATATTCCATTATTCCACGCTGGCTTACGAAAGCAGAATGCTATACTTTGCGCGATCTGTGGTCTAGTTCCGATTGTTTTTGCCCCACCGTCGAAATGGATCGCCATCATTTTGGCATCGGTCAATATCGTTATTTTCATTACCCGCTTCCAGAATTCCTGCAACAATTTAGGCATGAAATGTATCCCTATGTTGCTAACATTGCCAATCATTTGTGGTCGACTTCGCGAAACCCTAGCCCCTACCCCCCAACGCTGGAACAGTTTTTAGAAGCATGCCACGCAGCAGGGCAAAACCAAGCAGGGGTCATGATGCTGCACTATCCTACCCACGGATATAACTTATGGCATCAGGACCGTCACGGATCACTATTATTTCCCCTGCAAACGATTTTGGTGTTAAGTGAAAGTGGCACCGAGTTTGAGGGTGGGAAGCTGTTAGTCCAAGAAGAGTATCCTCAAAAGCCAGCCGAACGCCACATTATCGGCGGAAATATCGGGGATGTTGTGGTCTTGTGCACAGCATCTCGCCCCCGTTACGGTCATGGACCGCGAAGTGGAGAATTTTATCACGGTGTGGCCAAAGTCACGAGCGGAGAGCGCTATTCGCTCAGTTGCCTCTTTCACGATGAATAGCAGGATGAGCCCAGATAGTCGCTCATCCTCGTTTCTTGACCGCGTCATAAATGGACCACCATAGGATAAGATATTCCCTGTGATATGCTAATGACCTGAGGTGCCCTATGCCTAATCTTGATAATCTCATCGACGATTTGCAAGCCTTCGGATTTAGTCCCATCGAAGCCAAAGTTTACCTTGCGTTAGTGTCCCAAAACACGCCCATGACGGGATATCAAGTGGCGAAAGCGGCAAACATTCCGCGCCCAAACGTTTATCCTGCGTTAAAACGCCTAATACAGCGCGGAGCGTGTTTGGAAAACCCGGATCAAGACGTCATACGGTACGTAGCCGTTCCCTTTCAGACCTTAGGACATAGCCATATCCAAACGTTGTCGGCCCAACTCGATAAATTATCCCGCATGATTCCTGAGCCGCTTGCGTCCAGCCCCTTAATTACCCGCAGCGAAGGTTTGGAAGCCTTAATCGCCCACGGCCGGGAACTGATTAATAGCGCCATTACGAGCCTCGATATTGGCTCGTCAGTTGGTCTGGTGACTTTGTTTGCTCAAGAACTAGAAGCTGCACGCGAACGCCATGTCGCGCAACGATACCTATGCTTTGACAACTGCCCCGGCCAAGGATGCGGGCTTTGCGTCGCCCCGTTAAACGTTTCGCTGGGCGATTTTCACGAAACGGGATGGCTAGCCATGGTCCGCGACCACCATCAGGCGTTCATCGCCACCGGCTATCCGCATCATCCGCAGACCATCCTTACGACGATGGAACCCATCGTATTTAGCCTCGAAATGCTTATTAATCTGCGGCAAGAATTCCCAACACCCGTGACTAAAGATTTAAGCTAAACGGCAACGGCATACGTTGAATCGTGATAGAGGGCACTTGAATGATAACCGGCGTACTCGGAAACCAAAATCCTTGTGTTCCGTAACCCACGCCATACCCGGGTCCTTGCCAACCAAAGCCGCCAAATCCATTGCCCATGCCGTATCCATCGCCAAGGCCCCCACCATTACCCAAGCCAATACCTTGCGGAAATTCCGAAAAGGGGAACCCTTGACTCGGTGACGGGAATACGGCACCCCCACTGACTTCTTTGGTCGAAAATGCACCGTTTTTCATGACGGACGGCTCGACTTCGGGCTGGCCTCCTGGACCGGTCATAACAAGCGCATTGGCCGATGTCACCGCTTGATTATTAGCCTGAACCTTGCTAAATATCACCTTCTTGGTCGAGGCCAACGGATACAGATTGCCCGTGGTATTGGCCGGATCTTCAAAAATCCATTCTGCTGACGTTTCCATCCCTGCGGCATAAGCTGCTGACACCGTCATCGGAACCGTCTTGGTTTGGGTTTGGCCTTGATGCACGGCCGTTATCGTTAAATCCCATTGATCGCTCGACACCGGTTCAATGCTAGCTGAAATGGTGGACCCAATGGGAACCGTCATAATGTCTTGCGCATGCTGTGGCAATTCTTCTACAAACACTTGAGCGGTAACGGCACCGTTGCTATTTTGTTGTTCGATAGTTCCCGTTTGCAACAAATCTTGGCTCTTCACTCCACCAAGCCCAACCCACTGCGCGGCCACTCCGCTCCCATTTTGAATTGCAGGCACCGTCCAAGTCGCCGATACGCTGCGGTATTGCCCGGAAGAGACAACGTAGCCGGCCCAGTTTTGGGAACTCTGAACCGATGCTAATTTGGTAACCGGAGCGTATTTAACGTCCTGGGCCTGCTGCGAAACGCCCGGCGCGGCAGAACCGGTCAAGACAAGACTTCCTAAATGGTTGTGGCCGTATAGCAACAACGCCTCCACACCACAAAGTGCCATGGCTGCCACGACTTGCCTTACCAGTCGACGACCATTCATGGCTTCAACCTCCTTTGCCCTTCTGTTCGCAATGTCCTCTGTAGATTAATTTAACCGCCGATTCATTGCAAAACTGTTAACAAATGGGTCAAGAAGCTGAGATTTTGCTGAAGCTCTGGGTCAATTCGCGTTAAAGCGCGCAAATTCCTTGACCATGCGTTGTGCTCTCAGCACAATATCGTCATCCCCTGGCTGGAGCGGTTCGGTCTCCACGATTCGTTTCCATGTCTGCAGGGCTTTGTCACTGTGACCCGTTTTTTGATACGCCTCAGCCAACGCCTGAAGGATTTGAATCAAGGAGTATTTGTCTTCATCCGGAACTAATATACGCTTCCATTTTCGTTTTTGACTTGTGATTTCCGTGGCCTTAAGATATTGCGCAATCCCCTCTTCCGTTTTTCCCAGCCGCATGAAAAGGTCGCCTAGGCGTTTGCGCGCGGGAATCAAATCCTTTTTAATGCGATTCGCCATTCGGTATTCGCGAATGGCGTCATCAATACGGCCGCTTTGTTCATATTGGACAGCGCGCAGATAATGCGGCTCCGCTTTATCGGAGTATTTGGTAGCCATTTCCTCACTTCCCTATTGAAATCGCCCTTGCGGTTACGCAGGAGACGTTTGCGTGCGTGGTGCCGGTACTAACTGCTTCCAGTGTCGCTCATGAGGTAATTGAAAATACACCGGCCCCATCCATTTGGGATGGCGCGGGTTCACCACGATACCAACCAATGTATTGCGAGGCAGCACATGACCTACGAGAAGAACCTTCTTACGCATAATATACACGGTCATAGGACGATGGTCGGGCAAAGCCCGACTCAGACCGATGAGCAAAATATAATCTTTGGGGGACAAGCGATGATCAATCCATGCCACAGCGGTAGGATATCCATGCCCCACAATGACGGGAGCTACGCTCGCTCCACAGCCCGAAACAGCGGCTAGCAATCCTACACTGAGCATCCATGGAACAAAGCGTTTCACTTTCATCCCCCCACTTACCAACCCACACATTAATGGTGGCTTAACTCCACTTTATTTCCCGCGACGCTAAGAGTCAACGTCTGCTCGTTTGCGGCGCAGCTTATGAGCGTAATGCAAGATAAGAGGAAGGCCAACACCCACCACAACGAAACCCACCATCGCGATATCAATCATTTTGAACTGCGCCATAATCGCTAAGATGCGGTGACTAAAGAAGTAACCCGACAACGCCCATGCACTAACCCATGCACCGGCTCCCAGCGTATTCAAGGGCACAAAAAACTTCCATGGCACCCGATTAGCCCCAGCAATCCATCCGTTCAATTGGCGAAATCCATCGACAAAACGCGCACCCGCGATTAACCACACTCCGCGGTGGACCACCCAGCCATTAAACCGTTCTAAAACATTGGGTTTCAAGCCGACAAAATGACCAAAACGCCACAACAGATGATGGCCAAAACGTCTGCCTAACATAAAGCCTACTGTATCCCCTGTAATTCCGCCCAGTAGTGCCACCACGATGACGTCAGTAATGCGAAAGACATGTTGTCCTGCCAAGATGCTCGCTGCAACTAAGATCGTCTCCCCAGGCAGCGGCAATCCAAAGTCTTCCAAAAATACACCCAAAAAAATGGCCACATACCCGTAGTGGTCAAGGAACGGCACCACGTACTGAATTACAGCAGGCAAAGTCGGTACATGATGCATAAGTTCCCTCCTAATCAGGTGACACGTTTTCCTGATATCATGGAGCAAAGATGTGAGAAGCCCATGAAAAAAATACTAAAGGTATAAAGGGTCATATTGGTTGCATAAAAATGCATGATATCGTACACTGAACAAAACGTTAAGGAGCGTTGCATGTGCTCATTCGGGCAGCTCGTCTCTCGGACTTGGATGATATTGTCAATCTAGTGGATTATTACGCCGCCCAAGGTGCTTTACTGCCACGTAGCAGGGAGTCGCTATTAGAATACCTTCCGGTCTTAGGAGTTGCCTGCGTTGACTCTGAAATCGCCGGTATTGTCGCCCTACACCAGCTCGAGACAAAAGTCGGCGAAGTGCGAACGTTGGCAGTAGCTCCAGGCTTTCATAAGCAAGGGATTGGAGAGAAGCTCGTCCAATACGCGGTAGCCCAAGCTGAGAAAGCGGGGATGACAAAAGTCATTTCTTTTACTCGTCAGGTCGCTTTTTTCCAACATTGCGGATTTCAAATCGTCGCTCGGGAGACGGTTCCCGCCAAGTACTTCATTGATTGCGTAGGGTGCCCTATGCTTTCACATTGTGACGAAGTGGCCATGGAACGCGTTTTGACATCCACCACTTTCTCGTCCGCAGACGACTCCGGGTCTTCGCATCCCATCATTAGCAAGGTAGCTGGAATAGGCCAGTGAGAAACAACAGCCCTGTCTGCGGCGCACACAGGGCTGTTACCGTTTCATTCCGGTTGATATCCGGCATCAATCACCGCTTTTTTTATCGCATCGATATTGGTTTTTGACTCGTCAAATGTAATCTTCGCGTCTTCTTGTTCCAAACTAACGTTCGCGGCCTTAACACCGTCGACCTCTTTCAAAGCGTTAGTGACGGTCATGACACAATGGTTGCACGTCATACCCTTGACGCCTAACGTTATACGTTCCATAGCTTGTTCGACTCCTTTATGGGTTGGTGCCCAGAGGGCTCTGTGTCTATTGTCATTCTGCGCAAAGCCAACGAATTGGTTACCACTAAAACCGAGCTAAAGGCCATGGCCCCACCCGCCAGCGCGGGTGATATGACTCCGAACGCGGCTAATGGGATACCCACTAAATTGTACCCCAGTGCCCAAAATAAGTTCTGGCGAATTTTGGCCATGGTCCGCTGCCCTATTAACAATGCCTGGCCCGCGGCATTAATTTCCGGGCGGACTAGCGTAACGTCAGCGGTGTGCATAGCAATGTCGCTCCCTGTCGCCACCGCCATGCCCACAAAAGCCACCGCCAAGGCTGGAGCGTCATTGACGCCATCTCCCACCATAGCTACACGCTCGCCTTGTGCTTGCCATTGCTTAATAAGTTCCGCTTTCTCCGTAGGAGACAACTCGGCATGAACATCCTCGATACCGACACGAGCCGCAATCGCATGCGCAGATGGAAGACGGTCGCCCGTCAACATGCTAACGCGATAGCCATTGGCTTGCAAACGTTGGATGGCAAAGGCGGCATCATCACGCACCCGGTCGGCAATGGCGATGGCACCCAATAATCGATCGTGCAGTCCCACATAAATAATTGTCGCGCCTTGCTGCATCCATTCAGCAATTTGCGACGTTTCCCATGTCTGTGGCCATATTATGCCATAATCTCGCAAGAGTGCCTCCGTCCCCACCACAACGGTTCCCTCGCCGCTCGCTGCTTCCCCAACGACGCCGCGGCCTTCCTCGGTATAAACGCCTTCCACCGCAGGCCGTGAAACATTATGAGCGTACGCAAGCACCGCCCGACTCAGAGGATGATTGGCTTCTGCTTCCAAACTGGCAGCATACCCCACAACCTCGGCCTCCAAAACATCGCCATAGGGGAGGACCGCAATCACTTGGGGACGTCCTTCCGTCAAGGTTCCTGTCTTATCCATTGCCAGTCGGGTCACCTGACTGACGCGCTCAAGGGCTTCGCCATTTCGATACAGAATGCCATAACGCGCCCCCATCCCGGACCCAACCATCACCGCCGTGGGCGTTGCTAATCCTAATGCACACGGACAGGCAACCACCAACACGGCTACGGCATGAAGCAAAGCAGCCGTCCAATTTGCGGTCAACCCGCCCGTCAAAACAAAGGTCAGCACAGCCAATGCGACCACGGTGGGAACAAAGACATTACTTACCCGATCCGCAAATCGTTGAATGGGCGCTTTACCTGCTTGCGCCTCCTCGACCGCCCGAACAATTTGGGCCAACATGGTGTCTTGCCCAACACCTTGAGCTTGCATGATAAAAGCGCGTTCTCCTTGATGAATTGTTCCTGCACTGACGGTGGAACCAACTGAAACACTTTGCAACTCGGGTTCTCCTGTCAGCAACGATGCATCCACCAGGCCATGGCCTTCGGTCACCACACCATCAACCGGAATACGGTCGCCGGGTCGAATCTGAATAAATTGTCCAACGGCAATCGCGTCCACATCGGTCGGCCGGTAGGTGCCATCGGCCTGAAGCACTTGACTGGTTTTGGGGCGCAAGGCGAGCATTTCTTGGATGGCCGTACTCGTCCGGCCCTTGGCCACGGCTTCTAAATATTTTCCCACCAAAATCAGTGTGATCACGGTCGCGGATGAGTCAAAAAACAAAGGGCCATGGGCAAATACATTGTATGTGGAAAATGTCCAAGCTGATAATGTTCCCAAAGCCACTAATACATCCATGTTAGCGTTGCCATGGCGAATATTTTGATAGGCACGACGCGTAAACGACCATCCTGGCCCCCACTGCACCAGTGTGGCTAACGTGAGTTGCACCCAGGGATTGGCCAGCCATCTTGGTCCTACCCGAACGAACATCTCCCCCATGGCCAGCCATAACGGAATCGTTAACATTAGGGAAACCAGCAAACGTATCAGCGCTGAGCGCCGCTCAGCATCTTTGGGGTCACGCGCCTGATCTGTCTGTAGCGAAATATGAAATCCTTCACGCTCTAGCCCTTGCACGACGTTGTGAATATCCCCGATGCCTTGTAACAGCGTAATCGTAGCAGTACCTGTTGCAGCATTCGTGACGACTTTATAAACGCCATCCATCTGGGCTACGCGTTCTTCAAAGCGAGTTTTCACAGGGACCTCATCCAAGCCTTCAACAGCAAGCCGATACGTCTCTTGTCTCACTTGGTAGCCAATGCCGGTGACCGCTTCGACGAACTGATGGGGAGAAATCAGTCTCGGATCAAAGACAATATTGGCCTTTTCCAAAGCTAAGTTGACCTCAGCTAAGCCGACCCCTGGCAAATGGCTGAGTTCTTTTTCAATACGCAATGAACAGCTAGCGCATGTCATTCCACCAATATCGAGCGTAATCTTTTCTTGAGAACTCGTAGGGTCTTGCTGCGCCATCCCTCTCGCCTCTTTCTATCGTTTCACAACCTTGCGAATAACGGTCATCAGTTCTTGAATCGATTCTGCCCCGTTTTGACTTTGAATAGCATCGGCCACGCACCCGGTAATATGGCTCTGCAGCAAAATTAAAGAGACTTCATCCATCGCGCCCGACATGGCAGCGATTTGTTGGAGAATATCTGGGCAATAACGCCCTTCTTCAATCATGCGCATGACGCCTTTGACTTGCCCTTCAACGCGCTTTAAGCGACTCATCAAGTTGTCTTTTTGTTCAAGATATAGATACGTCGGAAGATCCTCCCTTCGCATTCTATGATACCCCTACGGTGTATGTGTATCAAGCTTGGCCGAAAATATGCACAAATTTTGGGTTCATGGCGCAGAATTCTTTCATTCCTACTCTGTTTGCTGGCTGAATTATTTGTATAATGAAATCGCTTGAACGGACCTATTCCTTAAAAGGAGGTCAATTATGCAACTGCCCATGTTGCCCATCCGCTTTCTTCATCGCGCCCAAAGCCTTTATCCCGATAAAGCTGCCGTCGTTTGTCAGGGCGTTGTCGAAGACTATACCGAATTCCAGCGCCGGGTCAACCAACTGTCCTGGGCGCTGTTGCACGCCGGCGTTCAACAAGGGGACCGGGTTGCGTATCTAGCCTTCAATTGTCATCGCATGATCGAAGGCTACTATGGTGTCCCCCAGATCGGAGCCGTGTTGTTATGCTTGAATGTCAGACTACATGCCGATGAAATTGCCTTCATTCTTAATGATGCCAGCCCCAAAATCTTAGTGGTATCCCCCGCATTGCTTCCCATTTGGGACACAATAGCGGAACGCTGTCCCAGCGTTCAAGACGTTTGGTTGATGGAAGACGACGACACGCCGCATCCTTATCCATCCTACGACAGCAAACTTCAAAATGAGCCGCACACGTCCCCTGACCTTCCGATGATTGATGAAAATGACGTAGCGGAACTCTTTTACACATCGGGCACAACAGGATCCCCCAAGGGCGTTATGATGACCTACCGCAACTTGTATGCTCACGCCATGAGTATTTTGGCCACCCTCCATTTAACAGATGACGTCGTACAAATTGTCGGCACGGTCCCTCTGTTCCACGTTAATGCCTGGGGATCTCCGCATTATTTAGTCGCGTTAGGTGCAACCCAAGTGGTCGTGCCACGCTTTGACCCCACCCTTTTTGGTCAAGCGGTAGAGCAATATCGTGCAACGCATGCTTTGCTGGTCCCCACCATGCTCACCGCACTCCTCAACTCTCAAGCTATGGATCACTATGATTTTTCTAGCCTCCAACAAATTATTTTAGGCGGTGCCGCCACAGCCTATCCCTTGATTGAAGAAGGGCGTGCACGTCTGGGCTGCGAATGCATAGTGGGCTATGGCTTGACGGAAACGTGTCCCATTGTAACGATTGCATATGTCAAGCAACCGTTAAAATCGCTCCCCCCCCACGAACAAGCCAGACTTCAAGCGTTAACGGGATTACCGGCTGTCGGCATTGAAGTCGAAATCCTGAACAATGACGGCCAGCCGATACCTCATGATGGCGTCCACTCTGGCGAGCTAGCGGTGAGGGCCGACAGTGTCATGAAAGGCTATTGGAATCGGCCAGACGAGACAGCGAAAGTCTTTCGCAACGGCTGGTTTGTCACGGGAGATATAGCAGTAATTGACGCGGAAGGATATATCAACATTGTCGACCGCAAGAAAGACATCATCATTTCAGGAGGCGAAAACATTTCCAGTCTCCACGTGGAAGATGTACTGTATGCCCATCCAGACGTCATGGAAGTCGCCGTCATCGGCATTCCAGACCCCAAATGGGGAGAAATTCCCCATGCTGTGGTTGTACCCAAAGAAGGCAAAGCCCTCACTGCCCAAGATCTTGACACCTTTTGCCGCAGCCGATTGGGGGGATTTGAGGTTCCAAAATCATGGGAAATTGTCAGCGCCTTGCCGAAAACGGGGACAGGGAAAATCATGAAACATGTCTTGCGAGAAAAGTTTTGGTCGGGCCATGACACCCGTGTGATTTAAGGCCGCGCCGCTCACGATTCGTATTTTTCTTCGACATAGTGTCCGTTTCGCCACTGAAGGGCTGTGGCCCGAATTGTCATTCCGGGCCACAGCACGGCGGATATACGGTCAAATTCCTCGGTCTGACCCGTGGTATAGAAGCGCATCGTACCACCCTCTTGCTGTTTCAAGGGTCCCAAAACAGCGGTCAAATGCTTAGCCGTTTCGTAACCCGGGTCAACAATTTCAGCTCGACCCGCAACTTCTTGATAAAAGATGCGTTCCATGTGCGGGAAGTGGGTGCATCCCAAAACCACGGTATCCACGTCTTCTCGAAAGACCGTGGTGAGACACTCTCGCACCGCCAAACGCGCTTGCTCCGTATCCGTATCACCCGACTCCGCCATCGTCACCAGCACAGGACAAGGGTGCTGAACGACCTGAGCCCCTTCGTTATACCGCGCAATAGCGTAACGATACACCTCAGACTGATACGTTGCATACGTTGACAATACCGCGATACGGCCACTAGAAGAAAGTCTGGCAGCCCTGTGGGCTCCTGGATCCACCACCCCAATGACCGGCACCGGCGAGCGCCGTTGAGCCTCTTCCAGTGCCGCTGCAGTGGCGGTATTACAAGCAATCACAACAGCCTTGACGTGCTGGTCGAGAAAAAAATCTAAAAATCGTAGAAACAATTCGCGCACATTATCTAATGACCGGGAGCCATAAGGGAAATGCGATGAATCGGCCCCATAAATAAAATCCTCGCCAGGATATAATGCCCAAGCCCGTTTCAAGACGGTGAGGCCACCTTCCCCGGAATCAAAAATTGCAATTGGTTGTGACGTGGCCAACCATCCTTTCTCGTTCACTGCGTCCATAGTATCTCGAAAGAACCCGCTTTCCAGTCCTGATCATGAGGAGCGCCTCAGGTGGCGCTCCTCAGGTGGCGTAATATTTCTAAATGCTAAATAATATGCAATCACATTCAATGCCATGAAAAAGGCCGCGCCGTAAACGGGGAAATCCAGCACACTTTCCATGGCATTGCCGCCAATGACCGGTGAAATCATAGACGTTAACTGCGATGGCAGGTTACTAAAGGCCGCAACACGGCTACGATACCTCCGGTCCGAAACGCCCATGGCAAACGATTGACGCGCTGGCATGCCAAAAGAATTAAACACCATACGCAGCAGATATAAGAAACCCGCTTCCCAAAATTTGGGCACAAATGCCATAAGCAATAATGCGGCAATACTCAAAATCCGCGTGACGGTGACCGCTTTTACCGCGCCCAACCGCCGGGCAATGCCCGATGCCAAGAGATATGGCAACGCTGTCGCTAAATTAATAATCGTATATAATGCGCCTAACTCGGCAGGACCCGCTCCGTATCGGCGATAGAACCAATAGGTGAGTAATGGACCCAAAAACCCGAATCCTAGTCCATTTAAGGCATTTGTTAAGCCCAAACGTCCTGTCAAGCGTTTAACACTAATCGGGGGAGGCTCTTGCTCCGACACAGCCATCATGTTCGGCCGTTCCTCATGAATCGGCCACGCCGTGGCAATCATCAACAACGAAAGAATTGCACTAAAACCAAATAACAGATGATAGCTGGCCACCCACGTCCATCCTAGACCGTGAAGCCATTCTGGCACGACAGCCACCAATGAACCAAATGCTCCGGCGACGACCCCCACAAACGAAATCCGCCCAAAAACTTTCGTACGATTTTCATCAGAGACCGCTTCCGCTAACAGGGGTTGTTCCGCGGGAAACAAAGGACCCCACGAACCGCCGCTTCCCGCGCCGCCGCCCTTTCCCACGCCGCCTAGCCCAGAAGAGAGCACAACGACCCAAAAGGCCGCGGACGTCGCCATCGCCACGCCTCCAAGCAATGACAAAATACTGAGCCCTATAATCGCTCGTTTCCGCCCCATGCTATCGGCAAAAATCCCCACCCCGGCTAATAAAACGACGCTCACGACGCCAGATAGTGTCAAGACCAAGCCAATGCGAGCCGCCGAATAGCCTGACATGGCGAGGTAGAGGGGAAAAACAACCGTCAAAAAGGCCGTAGCAAAGCTGCGCAAGGCGCGATTCGCATACAGCCAACGTAAGTTCTGTGACACACATAAGCCTCCCGCATCCTGAAAAATTCACGGGTCTACTATAGCACACCCTAGCAACCCCATCGGTAGCCCGGCATCGTAGAATATGCTAGCATTTGGATTGTAGATATTGACGTTAATTAAAGGGGGCACAGATCGTTCGTACACGGCTTAGCTGGGCGCTCGTGCTTATGCTCGGGGTCATAGCCGGAGGCATCTTAGGATTCCATATGGTTTACCATGCGCCATGGCTCCTCTCGATGTATTTCACCATTGCGACAATGTCCACCGTTAGCGACTCACGCCTTAGTCCTCATGGCCCCATACAAATTATTTTTACCACCGTCATGATCGCGTTTGGTACAGGGATTTGGGTATTTGGCCTGTCCTTATTCGTTTCGTATTTTTTAGAAACTGACTTGGGTTATTTTAAGGAGCGAAAAATGATACGGGAAATTGGACGCCTTCGCCAACACTTTGTCATTGTGGGAGCGGGACGGGTTGGAGAAAGTATTGCCCGCGAACTGACGGCGATGGGAGAAAAGGTCGTCATGGTGGATTTCGAACAAAGTCGGGTTGAGCGTGTCCGCAAGTTAGGCATGCAAGCTCTTGTCATCGCGAACTTCGATACCGAGGCCATGCAACAAGCCAATCTTGCCCATGCTCGTGGCATTGCCTTGGCGTTGCCTGACGACGCTCAAAATCTCTATGCATTTCTCACGGCCCGTGATGCGAATCCTGATTTGCAAGTGGTCGCACGAGCTCAAACCCCCGAATCCGCCCACTACCTAAAATCCTTGGGGGTTGAACGAATCATTTTACCGGATATCGTCACCGGCCGACGCCTAGCCCGTATGCTCGTGAAACCGGTAGCCCAAGATTTACTGATGGCGTTGTTGAATGAGGAAGGGGTGCATGTACAAGAAATCCCCGTCCAAGCTGACGATGCCATCGCGAATCAGCCCGTTCAAAGTGTGCGAGACATTTACGGCGAAGCGGTCACCCTCATTGGGTTTTGGCATGACAACCACCTACATATGGCCCCCCGAGCTCAAGACATTATTGTGCCAGGGGATACCCTTATCCTAGTGCAAGTCGATGACGATAGGGCGCATTGAGAAACTCACACGTCTTTTGCTTGCTGCCACCGCGGATGAGACTCCATTTGCCGAAAATCCGGTTGAAACCACAGCATCGCGCAAAAGAGAGCAATAATGGCGCCTCCTACTATCATGAGACTTGCCGGGCCAAGCCAATGCATCCGCAAAATGAGAGAAGACATCCCATAGCTTACAGGCACCAATCCAACCGACATCAGCGTTAACAATGACATAACCCGCCCCATCATGGCGTGATCCACGATCGTCTGGATATACGTGATAATGGGAATATTAGTCAGGCTCATCGCGATACCTGATGCGGCCAGAAAGACAATACCCATAGGCCATTGGTGAACCATAGCGGCTCCTATTAATCCAAGGCCGATAACAGCGGCTGCAAGAGCAATCCACTGAAAATGTCCACGCATACCGCGAACGGCAACCGTGAGTGCCCCACCAACTACCGCCCCTAAGCCCATAGCCGCCTCAAAATACCCATAAACGCTACCGGACCATCCTTGACGCTGCACAAAACTCGGCAAGCCAATGTTGACAGGCCCCATAAAAAAGAGGTTAATAACCATGGATGCCAACATTAAAAAGAGCAGAATGCGAATGTTCCATACATAACGCACGCCATCATATATTTCACCCCATACGCTGCGCGACGCCAAGGGAATGACGCGTTCCTTTGCTGTCATATGAATGGCGCGAATGGCCACCGCGCTCCCTGCATATAGCGCGGCCAGGACCGTAAATATCCCGGCGAACTGATGCCATTGCAACATCCCCCCTGCGACAAGAGGACCTACGACCATACTGAGTTGTTGTGTCGTCTGAATAAAGCTATTGCCTGTCGCAAGCACTTGGTCTGGCAATACATGCGGCACTAAGGCATTTTGAGTTGGCCAATAAAAGGCGTCGACCACCCCAAACATCCCTGCCACGGCATAAAGCACCCAGAGATCCAACGCCCCAACCTTTGTAGCCAGCCAAACGGCTAGACCAAGCAAAATCGCCATTCTGGCGGTTAATGACACCACCATGACCCGGCGTGGGTTCAACCGGTCTACAGCAACCCCTCCAAAAATCATGAACAATAGGCGCGGCAAGGAAGCCATCAACAGCGTAGTGCCTAAGTTTGCAGCAGAATGGGTGATCTCCAGCACAAACCACGCAAGAACTATATAGTATGTGCTGTCCGCCACAGACGATAGCATAGCGCCTAGCCATAAAGGAAAGAAATTGGGTTCACGCCATACCGTGGATTTCATGACTCTTATTATACTGAAATCCTTGAAGCACCGCCCAGGGGTATCATAGCACGGTTGAATTTTTTGATCTTATACCGTCTTCAACGGTAGTAACGCTCAAGTGCCGTCCACATCCAATCAAAAAATTTGGCGGTATCAATATCCGTCGCGACCGCCACAAGAGGTCCCTCACTGCGTTGCTGAACTTGTCCCCGGCACTGACCGTCACACCTTTCAACGGTTACCGGCACCATGAGCCATGTAAAGAACTCAGGATGCTCTGCCGCGGCAACCGCTAGCACATCGTGAATCGGTACGCCCTGCGCATTGGCATCAGGCTCATGCGCCGCAAAGAACGTAAACAATCCATAAAGCATCTCACCTACCATACCAGGCAAGCGGCGAAATCGTTGAATCCCGTCTTGGGATAGTAAGGCCTTATGCGTGACATCGAGCCCCACGAGGCGGATGGGAATGCCAGATGTTAATACAATGTTCGCCGCATCCGGATCGACGTAGAAATTAAATTCGGCGCAGGGTGTGATATTGCCGCCACGCAACGCTCCCCCCATGATCGCCAAGAGACCAATATTTTTCACAAGGTCGGGGTGCCCAAGGATGAACGACGCGACATTGGTGAGGGGCCCCGTTGCGATCCATGTCACTGCCTGTAAAGACCCTTGCATCTGCTCGCGGAGCCATGCGACAGCCGGCTGCGCACTCTCCGAGACATCAAGCACAGGGAATTCATAGCCGTCTAAGCCAGAGGTCCCATGTACGGAACCCGCTGTCACCAAAGAACGAAACAGCGGACGGGACGCGCCTTCCCGCAAAGGGATGTCTGGTCGATTTGCGGCCGTTAAAATACGGCGCGCATTGCGCATCGTCTTATCGACCGTTTGATTTCCCGCCACGACACTTACTCCTTGCACTTCTAACGTAGCAAGGGCCACCAGCATCGCTAAAGCATCATCGTGTCCGGGGTCCATATCCAAATATACAGCAGCCACGTAGTCTCCTCCTAGAGTCAAGATATTACCCGATTCAGCCTATGACCTTCGGCATTATTCCGGGGTGAAGCATCGATGGAACACCACTCAAAGCCCCAACAACTTCCATCCTATGGTAAAATATCACCGCACGATAACTGAGAGGAGCGATTTCCATGCCGTTGTTTGGGAACAACACGCAATTGACCTCCATGGGCGAAGTGGAAGAGGAAATTCAAAAACTCCAACAAGATCATGGCGCTGCCACGAGCAACCTCAGTGCCATGGATTTCTGGCTGGTCACCGATGCCGGCTACCGGCCCTTAGGCTTTGTCCTCGGCAACTCCGTGATGAGCATGGGGGTCAGCGGCGGAATTGCTACGGCATTTAAAGGCATGCAACGGGGGGAATTAAAACAGTTAACCCAGTTGATGTACGCCGCGCGTGAGCTGTCACTACAGCGCATGAAGGCAGAAGCCGATGCACTAGGGGCAGACGCGGTGATAAATGTCCAGATCGAGATCATTCATCGTTCAGAAGAAATTATGGAAGTGGTCGCAACGGGAACCGCCGTAAAAAAAGTCGGAGAGCCTCAGAATCGGCCCGTCACCTTGCAAGTCAAATAAAGATCACGGCATTCCCTGGTTAAAAAAACTTACGATAATCTCTTTCGGCTTTTCTCGGCCCCTAACGGGACCCGCAGTCCTCACAGGATTCGTCTGCTCGGGGGTGGCTTCCGCTCCATCG